>CAKSGG010000014.1 GCA_934454215.1 uncultured Clostridia bacterium | reverse complement strand
CGTTTGCATTTAAAATAATCTGATAGTCCGCCATTTTGCCGACCGCTCCCTTAAAGCCTGCCATTAAAAAATTTCTGTAATTAAACATTATACATTTCCTCCCTGTGATAATATTGCATTTTTAAGCTCCTCTATAACCTTGTTTATATCCCTGTAATATGTCACCTCCATTTTGGACGGTGAAACATCACTGCCGCACATGAATGTAATGCTGTCGCTGTCTAGCGGGGTTAAATTCCCCGATGACGCTTCACCGTCACCATAATCGCACAGACCATCAAATACCGAAATATCCGTCACAGTGTCCGCATTATGCCGTTTCTTATTTATAAGGTCGATATATTCGCCTGCACCCAATGCACTGTCAAGAAATGCGGTAACGGCTTTTTCCCTGTATTCCTCATACTCCGTTGCACTGTCTCCGATTTCAAGCTGTACATTTTTAATTTTAATCTGCAAATTGGTATAATCACCTTTTACCCCCGTACATTGTATTAATACGGCAACTTCACTTTCTTCTTCCAATACAATTTCGGACGATAATCTTTCCCATGTTCTATAAGATGATAATGTATGTGCCTTGCCTTGACTTTTTCTTAAATCGAAATTATATAGATAGACCACTACAGTTTTGTTTCCCGTATCTTTATCCGCCATGCAATCGGCAGACAGAGTATATGTTCCGGCAGGAAGTTTAATTTTCGTGTCTTTCCATATTGCTCCATTTGCATATACGCCGATTTTTGAAGTAACTATCCCGTCTGAAATGGTGGAATATGTATTTCTGCTGGCTGTATAATCTGTACCCACAAAGGATTTTACCTTTGATATATCAAACAAATTTTTTCCTCTTTGCACAATCGGTATTTTATATTTACCGCTTTCACTGTCAAGCGTACCCACACCGTCAGCACTGCCGTATACATTGAATTTTGTAAATTCTTCACCCGATAAATGGTCCGACAGCGTTATCGGATACCCCGCAGCATCGGCATGCGGTATTGATTTTTGCTTTAACTGCTCAAACTGCTTATACAATCCGCCGCTTTTAACAGGATTATCACTGTTTTCCATGGGATATTCGTCAAACGTGAGTTTGTCCTGCTTTCCCTCGAAATTGCCGTCCAATTCCGTCTTTGTAGGTAAATCGGTAATCTTTGATTTTTCCTCATCAGTGTAGTCATTGGCGGATAAGCCCTTTCCGTCAACCTTATCGACCTTATCATCAAGTGATGATTGTATTGCGCCTATCTCATTGCCAATTGTATTCATGTTGTCACTTATGCCGTGCCTTATACTTTCCAGTGCATCGTATACACCACCGCTTGTAACGGGATTGTCGCTGTTATATGTCGGCTCACTGTCAAACGTAAGAATATCCTGTTTTTCATCAAGTGTTCGTTGAGTATCAATTATATCACTTTCAATATTTTGAAAACGTTCTTCAAGTTCCTCATCGGTAGGCAGATTTGAAAGCTTTAATACCTCCTCGTCTGTGTAATCGTTTGCAGATAAATCTTTTCCGAATACCTTATCGACTTTATTTGATAACCCTCTTTCAAGATTGTTTGCAGTGTTTTCAAGGTCACTTTTGTTTGCTTTAGTGTCCAGTGCCGCTTTTATGCCCTTGCTCTTGACAGCATTATTGCTGTTTTCGGTAGGGTAATCATCAAAAGTAACATTTATATTCAGACTGAGACTGCGTATAAATTCCGCAAGGGCGTTTTCCGTATCGAAAACGGGAATAATCTCATCTGTGCTTAATGTGTCCTCAAAATCAATGCGTAAAATATTTGTGGTTATGATTATGCTTTCGGATGTAGGCTTTTCCGATACCACGGCAAAATTACCACCGATAACAGACATAAGTGTTACCCCGTGTTTTATTACGCATGACGGAACAAGGCATGCACAGTCATCAATAGGAACAATTACAGGCTTTTCAATGTCGGCGCATTTGAACAATACCGCTTTGTTTAAGCCGTTCCATTCATATGAAAATTTGAAATTAAAATTCAAATAATTCTGTGAATTGCTCACAAGCACATCGGTTGTTTCCCGAATAAGTTTTTGCCTGTCCACCGTAAAATTAATATTCATATATTTGCCTCCTTTTATGTGGATGAATTTTGCGCATCGGTCAATTTTAAATACAAGTTATGCAAGGTTTCCTCTATGTAATTCATATGGTATATAGTAAGATATTTCCCAAGGCGGTTTTCTTTATTTTTATATATCTCAAAATCAATCCCATAGTCTTTACAAAGTAAGTTGATACTCCGTAGCATATAAAAAATAATATTTTGTGTCGGAAAATTATTTTCACTGTTTTGTGACGTAATCTTTTCCCAATCAGTTTTACAAGGGGCGGAGGAATAATCTGCCATAATCATTAGTTCATTGATGCGCTCACCTATGCGGTTTAAATCTGTATAAGTGATATATGCAAGCTCGGTATCATTATCAATATCCGCCTGCGTCCTTGTAGTTATCCATTTTGGGGTGGTTTCATCATTAGCCATATGCATGCACCTTTACCTTTCCGATTAATTTCTGACCGCCTTTCAATGAATATTCTATCTGTTCAACAACACCCTCAAAGTCCCCTTGCCACTCTGTGGAAAACTTGATTATATCGCCGCATTTTAAATCACTCGGGATAACAATGTTACCTTCAAAATATTTGTTGTTTTTATAATAATTATCAAAATGCTGCGGCACATCGGCAGAATCGTTTATGAAACAGCAAGCAACGGTAGTATCACCGCGGCTTGCATCGGCTGCATAAACAGAATTCGAATATAAGCAATCCACACTGTACAAATCAAGAATATCAAGTGTCAGTTTATAATCCTTGCCTGTTGTGTTTTTATATCTGAACCAACCCGGATGTTTAAAATCAAATGCAATACCCTTATCGGAAAGGCTGCTGATACGAGTTGGGCTGAGATACCATGTTGCATAGCGTGATACTTCAGCAACAGTCCAGTCATCGGAGGGAGACAGCGTGTAACTTTCCGTTTCCTTTTGTGATACGGTGACTGTTTGCCCTAAAGAATTTGTATATGTATATTGGTTTTCTGTCAAGATCGAATATGACTTTTTCACTTTAAGCGATAACATCGTAACGGAAGCATCATCTACTACATTTCCTCCGATAAATGTATCACTTACAGGAATAACCCTGCTTGAACCTTTTTTCCATACGGAAAACACAAAAGTATTATCATCACTGACCTCATATTGCAATTTGCAGCCTAATAAAACCTTCAGCAATGCTTCTCTGCAATTATCCGCCTCAAACAAATATCCCATACCGCGCACATATTGTCCGTTCCACCCTCCGTCAGTCGGTTTAGCACCGCACGGAGAAAGTAAATCAGTTTGGGCAAGAGTTATATTTATGTCGGGAGCTTCATAGCTATACGGCAAATGCTTGAATATCATATCCAATAAGCTTTTTAATGTAATTGTTGATACCGCTTCACTTCCGCTCACATCAGTTCTGCCCCAATAGCCGTTTAAAAATTCGTTATAGAATTTGTATGAGCCAAGCAGCGAAATAATATCATATGCAATTATTCTGTACGTACAACTGTTTTCCCTTTCTACACTATCAATATAGAATGTTCCGCGTTTCTCTCCGTCGAAAAATATTGTTATCGGCTGTTTTTGAAGAAAATTTACTCCTTCGGTACTTTTTACTTCAATTTCAAGTGAATTTGAGGGCAGTGACGTATTAAGAACACTTGTTTCCTCTAAAAGAGTGCATGCGGTTATTTTGTTTCGGTCAAATTCATATGTACGTGCTTCAAGCAAGTTAAATAATACAAAGTAATTATTCGGTTTACTTATGGCATAAAAAAACACTTTAATCATTACACATTTGTCTATGGGTTTTTCCAAAAAGAAGCTGCTTGATTCGGGGAATATATCTTCCGTATCAAATGTGGTGGCACCGTTTTCATCCTTATAAAAAAACGTTACCTGAATACTTGTGGCATATACGTCCGGGGCAGTAATAATATTTATACCCTTTATCGGCTGCGGAGTGTCAAACGTCTTTGTTATTATAGGTGTTGTTGCAAAAGAATATCCTTTATATATATCACTGTAATCGTCACTGCTTACAGCTGTACTGATATAAGGTACATGGCATGTGCTGCCCAAAGTTTTATGTTTACCATCCAGTTTCCATGAGTGAAAACCAAGCGTAGCCACAGGGAAAGGCTCATTATATGAGCCTTTCAGCAATTCAATATTAGAATATTCCGTGTTCATGCTTGACGCGTTTATGGAGCTGCATGGTATAAAACTGGGCGGTATATCATATAAAACAGCTTTAAAATCCATAATCTTACCTCCTTTGCGGTGACATTGCGATAAAATCTATTGATAATCCCGTCCATTTATTCCCCAGACTGTTTCTGTGGCTTAGACTGTCATTTCCGCCGGTAACATACGCTTTATATGTCAATGTTGTCTGACCGTACGGAACGGTTATTGTATGATAATCCACGGGCGCGGACAGTGTTTCATATAAATCATCATATTCGGCAGGGTTTAACTGCTTTGTATTAAACTGAATTGTATAATTATAGTATGTACCGATTATGTCACGCAGCATTTCGCCGCTGATGTTTCGCCCCGAATTATCTGTATCGGTTACGGCAAAAGAACGTCTGATACCGTTTCCGGGAATTGATATGTTATAATATTTTCCGTCAATGCTGACTAAATTTTGCATTTTATCCCTGCTTTCTATTCTGAAATAAGTGTTGTTCCTACCCTGCGGCTTTCACGCTTAATTTGTGGCTGTAATACTCTTGCAAGCTGCGAAAGACTGCCCGTGAATTTAATATTGATATTATCGGTTCCGTTGCCTACAACCTCCGCTACAGCCTGTTTGATTGTATCAAGCGGTGCTTCAATGTTTGTGCCGCTCTTTTGGTCTCCCAATACTGCCAAAAATTCACGGTTCGGAGGAATTACTGCGCCCGTTGCCAATGCTGGGACTTCAAAGGATAAATCGGGCATTGAATATGCCGAATAGCTGCCTCCCGTTCCGCCATGAGTTTCCCCGGATGATGATACATGCGTTGAACTTTCGGTTATAGATGACATCAGCTCTGAAATTTTGCTTACAATGCTTTTTATAGCATTAAATGCCGCGGTAAAAGGTGCGGTTATAATGCTTGCAAGTGTTGACAGTGCCGACCTTATCCCCTCCGGCAACGCTTCCCATGCCTGTTTGATACCGTCAATACATTTATGAAATATTTCAGAAACCTTGCCGCATATCTCTGTAACCTTATCGCTTAGAAAATCCCAATTCAATACCGCCTCAGTGATAAGTCCTGCCGCGCCTGCGGCTATTAAGGCAATACCTAAAGGTATACCGACACCTGTAAACAGCAGTATAATTCCCAGCACCAATAAAGCCGCTGACATAGCAGTGATTAATTCTTTGTGTTCTGTAAAAATTTTTTCCATTGTATCTTTTATGTAGCCCCAATTTAACACTGCCTCCGTAATAAGACCTGTTAGTCCGGCTACAATCATTCCGATACCAATCGGTACTCCTACTCCTGTCATTACTAAAATAATGCCTAATACCAACAAAGCCGCCGACATGCCTATTATTACTTCTTTATATTCTACAAAGAGCTTTTCCATAGTATTTTTAATATAATCCCAATTTAATACTGCCTCTGTCACAATCCCTGCAATGCCGCCTATAACCATAGCTATTCCTAACGGCAAGTTTACAGCAGTTACTATCAGAATAATGCCCAAAATCAGCAGCATACCAGACACGGTAACAATCCATGCTGCGTGTTCCGTGAAAAAATTTTCCATTGTATTTTTTATGTAGTCCCAATTTAACACTGCCTCCGTTGCTAAGCCAACAGCACCTGCGGCAATCAATCCTAAAGCCAAAGGTAGAGACGCAGGAGTAAACAATAAAATTATTCCTAAAATCAGCAAAGCTGTTGACACGCCGACAATTAATGTAGCATTTTCTTTTAAAAATGTCTGTATTTTTGTTGTTATACCATTTTCCTGCAAAATTGCCTCACTTACGCCAAATAAAGCAATACCTGCTACAATACACCCAATTCCCAATGGAATTTGACCGAAGAATATTAATATTACACCAAGTATAGCCAATGCTTCACCCAAATATGATCCGAATTCTGCGAGTTGTGCCCGTAGTGTTTTAGTTGGGTTTGTTTCCTGTTCTGCTTGCAATGCCACGCCGAACATTGCCGCTCCTATAAGGATAAAACCTATTCCCCAGCCTATGTGACCTGTGAACATTAATATAAGACCTATTGCAACCAGTGACGCGCCTGCAAGTTTCATTAATTCTATCATCGTTTCAGATATTGGACTTATATCCATTTTTTCAAGTCCGTCAAAATCCGCATCGGTATTCCTCTTTTCTTCCTGCTGTTGCTGTATGAGTTCCAATTGTTCCTGAAGCTGGTCGATAATTTCATCATTTTTTTCAATTTCATCATCTAAAGCGTCAACTTCCTCATTATCCTTATCAAATGAAAGAGTGTTTATTTCATCGAAGCTCGCCAATGAACGCTTGTTCGCTTTTTCTTCTTCCTGCTGTGCTTTCTGTTTAAGCTTCTTTTGCTTATTAAGTGCCTTGTTTTGTTTTTCAAGAGCTTTTATCTGATTTTCAATATTTTTTTCTTCATCAGATTTTCCGCCCTTATTTTCCGAAACCTGTTTGTTTAAGCTTTGCCCTCTGTCTATCATGGACGTGTAGGATTTGCCCGTAAGCTTTGATATAAACTTACCTACCATAACCATGGCCTGCGCAAGATAGTCCATAAATGACCTTATGGCAGGAATAATGAAGTCATATATCGGCGCAAAAGCAGTCCAAAAGGCAGCTTTTAAGGTTTTTAATGAATTTTTCACTTTATCATCGGACATAATTATGTCCGTTAATACCGTTTTTACACTACTCAAAGCCTTTGTTATAACAGTGAAGACAAACACACTCTTTGCCAAGCTTACAAGCCTGTTTGCCATTTTTCCGAAGCCTGCAGAAACGAGGCTTGCAGCCTGTGAAGCAGTACTCATTTTTGTTTTCAGCTTATTTCCTGCTTCCTCTGCCTTTATCTTCAAGCCGCCGAGTTTTGTTTCCGCGGCTTCAAGTTTCTCTCTTGTGTTTCCTATTTCTTTTTGTGTTGCTTTGCCGGCAGCTTTACGAAGATTATCACCCAATTCGGCGGCTTTTTGTTTATTGCTTTCGAGCTTAGGCTCCAGCATATCAAGCTTTGCCGTAAGAGCGTCAAATTCGGTTTGCTCTTTGCCCGTAAGCATAATTTCGCCCGTATCCGGGGCAGTAAAAGCATTTGACTGTAATATATCCAGTCTTTCATACAAAGCGGCAATTTCATCTTCTGTTTTCTTTACGCTTACGGTTGCTTTATCAAATTCTGACTGTAATTTTGCAACACCTTTGTCATTTACAACCGTAGTACCGTTTTCAAGCTCCGCCAGCCGCCGTCTGTACTCCTCGACTTTTTTTGTCTGTCTTTCGACCGCTTGTGTAGCTGCTTCATACTGATTTGCCAATTTCTTTACATCAGTCTTTATACCCGTTGTATCTACCTTTGTAGCAAGTGTAATACTGCCGTCATAATTTGCCATATTCACACCTCCCGATTAATATTTGTCACCGAGTATATTTTTGAAAAATTCTTCTTCCTCGGCAGAAAATTCAACCTCCAAATCAATTTTGGAACGGTTCGCATTATAAAATTCTTCCTCCCATTTTTCAAGCTTTTGATGCTTGCGCTTCTTACTGCGAATGGTGACTACTGTATTGAAAGGGCCCTCGCCGATTTGGTTATAAGCCCCTACAAAAGTCCACCAATGTGTATATTTATCGGGAGTGCGTACATCATATCCCAATATCGGAATCAGCGCATCCGCAATCATATCAAAGTCCTTGTTCCAGTCCATTATCGGTTTCCGCTTCTGTGCTTCACCGTTCCCTTTATCTGTTCCGCAGTTTATAAAATGCACAAGCTCATTCATTGCTGTTTGCAGCTCCCTCTGTGTTTGAGGGAGGTTAAAGTCATAAAAAATATTAAGTACAATATATGACTTTTCGCGCTGTGACAGGTCTTTATCCTTAAACACTTCCAAAATATCAAGAATTATCTCGTAATCACCGCCGCAGTTAATAGGATATATTTTTCCGCCGATATTTATTTCTTTCGGATAACGTCTGCTTTTCATAATTACTTACGATACTTTTTAAGGTATTTATCGGCTTTCTTGTCCGCCGCTGCCTTATTAGCCTTGACAAGCTTCTCGATTTCGGGGGTGATAGCATTAAGAAAATTCAATATCTGATAGTTTCCGTCCACAACAGAGAACGGACCGCAATGTTTAAATACCACATCGCTTATTTTATTCCCGAATGCGTAGTCCAGTGCATCATAAACAACCTTGTTTGTATCTTCAAGGTATTTTATTGCGCTGTCTGTGTTCGGCATCCCATTTTCGTCTGTCTCATAGGGCTTGATTTCTTTTGCCTTTTCTTCTATCATCTTCTGACACTCCATGAGCCTTTTGGGGAGATTACTGTCAGAGGGATTGAAATAAATCACTTCTGTTTTATCTATGTCCTCAAAATAAATTTCGAGCGGTTCAAGTCCTTTTTTCTGTATTATTCTTGCCATGTTCATATTCCTCCTGCAAATAAAATTAAATTCTTCGGGCGGTATGTTTCAACCGCCCTGTTGTATGGTTTTTTATGCTGCCGTAAAAGTAGGTACTCCGTCAGACATGGTGACTGTTCCCAAAGTGCTATCGTTTGAGAATGATATTGATATAGGCATATCAACATATGTACTGCCGCCGAGTGACGTTATATTAACGGTACAGCCTTTCTGTACCTCAGCTTCAAATGTGCCGCTGGTTTCGCCGTCAATATATGCATATACAAGCAATACATTAAACTGTGAGAGGAGTTCCGGCTGCTTGTTATACCAAATATCATGAAGCTTAAAATTAAGCTTTGAGCCGCCGCGTACAGTGTTCGGATCGAGTTCCTGTTCCGGCTCCCATTTGGTTACATCTGTTTCGGTTATTCCCGTAATATCGGTCACTTTTTCGGTGTTTGCGTTTAAATCAATGGAGCTGTCCTCCACACCTCTTCCGACAAGCTCCCAATCGTAGGTACCGCTTGAATCAAGCGAGTTCACATCTACGAAAGTCATAAGTAATCTTCTTGAAGCTTTTACGCCGCTTCCTACGTTAAAATCTGTTGCTTTAGGCATTTGTATTGTCCTCCTAATTCCTTTTTCTTAAATGTTTATTTGCTGCTTCTATAAGTTTTTCCTTTTGCCCTGCCTGTTCTGCTGCCTTGTCCCAATGGTCGGTGGCTTGCTTATTCAGTTCTCTTGAATATTTGAAGTGTCTATCCGATGGTTCTTTTTTTACTCCCGGTCTGCTCCAAAAGGTTATACCTCCGTCAGAAGTAAAGCCGCCCTTTTTATAAACAGGATCAACATATGGTATACCCTCGTACATATAATGTGTATACGGTGACAAGTACGTAATTTCAAACGGTCGGTATTCTATCAGATTCTCCATTATTCCTTCCCGATGAGGTGTATAAGGATTTATAAGCTTTTTCCATGACTGAGCAAGAAACACTCCAAATTGGTCGTTCTCGACCTTATTCAAAATAGCAGGCATATTAAGCTGAACGGTTATATAACTGTCTATCTTTATATTTGCCATAATACCGACCGTCCCTTTGCAGTATTCACATATGTAATACGCAGGGTAATGTAATAGCATATAAGCCCTGTTTCGGGTTCTGCAAATCGTATTTGAGGTATAAACGGGAACGTCTCAACCGCAACAACCTTTTTGCCCTCAATGTCGGGGAAATTCTGTATTTCATCTTGATTGTTTATCCAGTCGATAACGGCTTCCACTTCCTCAATGCGCATTACATTGTATGTATTATCGCTGTCTGCGAGGTATTTGTAACAATTTATTTGATATTCCTCATATACGCTCGCAGTAGGCTCTATATCAGCACTATAGCAGCCTGTGACATCTATAACGTCCGTTATATCCCGTCTCTTGCTCGTGCCTACGGGGAATATGACATTTGCCCCGTCCTGTTCCTGCGCTGATATATTATACAAAGAAGCAAGCTGGGGACAATTCATCAGCCATTCTGTTATAATTGTTTGTTTGCTCATGCCTTTATCACCTCAATATGGTTTGTTTTCCACGGACTGCCGTCCGGCTTATACTGAACGTATACCTCACAACCTGTCACGACACCGCCGCAATCTTTATATTTATCACGCAAAGCGTTAAATTCCGCAATCGTTTTCGGCACATCATCCGGAATATCCGCAAATATAAGCAAATCACCTATACCGACAGTATATGCATTTGACTTTTCTGCATCTGGAAGTGAATAATATCCGCCGTCTATCCACAACGGCGGCCTATACCGTTCCCAATGATTTATGTATGCCGTCCACGTATTGGATTTATAATACATCTGATTGCTTGATTTATCATACAAGCCGTCAACCTTACCGCAAACAGGCAGGGTATGTTTTATCCATGCGGTTTTTCTTGACTCATTTGATGACTGCGGTATCTGATTAATAAGAGTAAATGTACCTCCGTGTAAGTTTGATAAGCTCATACGCATGCACCTCTGTATAAAATTGATACACCGTTCACCATAACGGCAGACAGATACGTATATATAATATCCTCCGCCGCATTATCTGCCTCGGCTTTTGTCAGCCTTGAATAAGTATAGCTCTCGTTTACACCGCCTTGCGACTGGCTCTCACTCTTAACGGCAGTACCGTCAAATGCATTAGCGGACATATGCTCTATAAGCTCAAATACGCAGTCTTTTACTGCTTGCGGTAACTCCGTCAGTTTGCTTATGCGTTTGCCCGTCTGTCCGTTTGCTTGTGCGTTTATGAGATACTCCGCTCTGCGTTCGAGAGGCTTAAAGGCGGCTTCATGAAGTGCACCGCCTGCTGACATATATTCTATATGCGTTAAATACATCGTGATAACCGCCTTTCTGTGTTACTTTCTTTCCGCCTTCGGCTTATCTTTTGATTTTTTCTGTTCTGCGGCAGGTGCCTGCGCTTCCGCCTTCGGCTTATCCGGTATTTCAAGTCCTATGGTTCTCATAACAATTCCTCCTTTATGCTTTATGATGTAAATAGATACCCGCGGTTTTATTCTCGTAAACATCAGCAAGACCGTAAACACGATAAGGGAATTTGTACGCGTCTGCATGCTGATTTTCGTCCGGTGATATAACCTTTGATACTGTGTGTTTTGTATACTGCAAAAGTGCGGGTTTATGTATAACCATAAAGTTAATATCTTTACCATTTGTTGCTTTTACAAATCCACCCGGCTTCTGATTTACGCCGCTTGTGCTACTGTCATCGGTCTTGCCGTCATATAATGTAATAGCTGTATAAAAACGCGTCTGAGGAACAAGTACCTTTTCGGAAAATCTCCCCATGACTTCTCTTGATTTTGTGGTATCCATGTCCTGAATAAGCCCGTCAAGAGTAGGTGTAATAAACAAGATACGATTTTCGGCAGGCACTTCATCCTCGTCCATTTTATTCGTTGCCGCTCTTAATGCCGAAATGACATCCGCACCAGTTGAAAGCGTTGCTCCTGTCGCCACTTTTGAAATACCCGTTGTGCCTGCATACTGTGCAAATCTGAAAGCGTCCATTTCGGGAACAACTTTTGTTCTGATAAATTCAGCCGCCAGTCTCCCGAATGCTACTCCTGCCGTTTCTTCATTATCCATGTTGTCAACACTGAATGCGCGACCTCTATCATAATTGAATGTTACAGTCTCATGCGTGAGTGTGACATCACCGTCAATATATCCGCTATTACGCGAATAATCGCCCAGACCGTCCATTGATATTTTGGGGATAACGATTTCGTTTGTATTCGCTCCCATCTGCACCAATGTACTATCTCCGTCAAGAACAGCCGTTTTTGCTGACTGCTTAAATACCTCATCTAATTTGTCGATATACTTTTTAAATAATGCTATACTGTTTGCCATTAATTTCACTCCTTATTTTATTCCCATAATTGCATTGATTTTTGCTTCGTCAATTTCTTCGTTATTGATTCTGCCTGCACCTCCGAATACTGTCTGCGCGCTCGGTACTTTGAACGCGGCACCGTCATTTTCAGTCAATGATTTAAAAATGTCCGCGTCTGATTTACCCTCATTTTCCGTGTCGGACAGCGCTTCTGTAAACTTACGCAAATAATCCGCTTTTATTGCCTCATGCGACCATTCAAGCGGCTTACCGTCTTTTCCGACCGCTACCGTATTATACCTGTTAAGGATATTTGCTTCACGCTCTGACTTTTCTTTTTCTTCTTTGGCTGCTTTTTCCTTTTCGGCAATATCTTTTTGAAGATCCTCAAACTTAGCTTTATAATCTTCTGCGCTTGCATTGCTTGTTTTAAGCTGTTCAAAGTCGCTGTTAAGGTTTTCAAGGGCTGTGTTTTTTTCTTTTAAAGCAGATTCAAGCTCTGTGACTTTTCCCTTGACCTTTTCAACATCCGAACCGTGCAAATGCATAATTTTATCCAGCTGTTCATCTGTTGCTTCGGCAAATATTGCCTTGACATCTTCTCTTTTCATAATGTTTTTCCTTTCTGCCTACGCTTTTTTACGTGGTTGCTCCACTGGCTCGACTGTTTTACGTCTAATCTACTGACAAAATTTGTGTATAAAAAAAGCGCTTACATAATCGTAAACGCTTGATTTATTAAATTTTTGTATAAGAAAAGGGACTGCTCATGCAATCCCTTATTTCGGTTATTCGGCAGGCGTAGCATCCTCCTGCGTCTCTCAGAGATTTCTCTCTTGTCGTTACCATCGGCGTGTGGTCGCTACGAAATTTACCACCTCGAATAACCTATCTTAAATTTACTCCGATTTGTAAAGTTGCTCGCCTTTTAAAAGTGTACAAGGTGTAATTAACATTGACGTGCTTTTTTCTATATCTGTCGGATTGTTATACCGTGTCATCCCGACAGAAACAACATTGTAAATGTTACCCTTGCCGTCTTTTAATTTGCTACCGTTTTTTATATCTTCACATTTTCCCTGCAAAGTAACGGAAAGTCTGTTCCCAATTTTTAAAACGTCCATAACTTCAAACATATTAATTACCTCCCTTTTTAAAATTTTTCAATTCATTTCGATATGCCGTAAGAGCTTTTTTAGTCTGTTCGACTTCTTTATCCGTCAACTGATATTGTTTACTGTTTAAAAGCAATTTTTCCTGTGCAGAGATTTCACATTTTAATCTGCTTATATAGCTTCCGTCATTCTCTCCTGTTTTATACTGCGTAGCGTGTATCAATTCTTCAAACACACTGGCACGCCCAGGATTGCTCTTTAACAATATAGTGTGTGCATCATATGTAATTGCTTCGGCATTTTTACTGCTTAAATATTCGTCTGTTTCTTGATTACGTAATATTACACCGCCTTGACGTTTAAATGCTTTTTCAATTTTATGCAACTGTTTTTTTGGCATTGGTGTAATATAATTATCTTTTGCTTTACGATACATTTCATTGCTCCCTATATCTATTATACCACTTTTGCCGAAATTGTCAACGGTATCTTTATACACTCTCATTCGTTCGGGGTGCGCTTCAATACCCGAAATTTTATTGCACATATCATCGTACACCTTGCGGTATGTTTTTACTTTACTCCGGCAATCAGCGGCTTTTCTATGCATTCCTGCGGCTTCAAATGTATTCGCCTTTTGCTGTTCTGTCCGTATATTCCGTTCGAATGTCCGCTGTGTCTGTTTCCATTCATAAAGAGTTTTCTTTCTGCCGTTGTATTCGATTAATTCTGTTGTCTCTTTGTGTATCTGTTCCAAATCCTCATCAGAGTATGCCGGAACGGAAACTCCCAGTATAACATCGGTTTTAAAATGCAAACAGCCATAATCACCCAATGCTTTTAAAGCTTCGGCACCGTCTGCATATGTTACACCGTCAACGGTCTTTTCCCCTTTATATGAATACATTTTCCCCTGCATAAACTCATGTGATGGTCTGCACCCTGCATGTGCGTCCACTTCAAAACCATCACAGCCTAATTTTGCGCCGATATATTCATCATATGCCTGCGCGGATTGTTTTGCACCATATAAAATATTTTGACGTATCATAGCTGAAAGGGAGCGGTTGACACCGCTTTCGTATTTTACCTTTACACCGCTGCCGCCCAATCTCTCAACCGTTTTTGACATTGCTGTATTAAAATCCGTAGTACCGCTTGATACGGCTTGCACTGCTTCCGATATTATATTTTCAAAAGCTCCGGCAAGCGGTGTGCTGCCTGTTACATTACCATATATATCTGTTTTATCAAAGCATAATGCTTTTGTACGGCTTAGGTTCAGCATAGTTTCCGCTGTTTGTATTGCCCAATTTCTCACAAGCTGCTGTGCAAAGTCGTTTTGCTCAAACGGCACAAACCGCATACCTTTAAAATCATACAGCGGCTTATATGCATTCACGCCGTCCGTTAGGACTTGTGTGTATATTTTTTCAATATCGGCTATGCTCATTCGGGTAATTTCAGCCAGTTTTTTTGTGATTGCGTCCATATCACCTGTTATGTCGGCTATATTTTTTAATGCCTGTTGGTCTGCCGCTGATAACCGCCCCGTTGCCTTTATCCGCCTTGCGATTGTTTCAAGGGTGTAATTGTTAAAATATTCGTAGCGGCTGTATATTTTCTGCGCATACTCCTCTAACTTATCGGGATTGTACATAAAACCGCCCCTATCTGTTAAGCATTTCTGCCAAACTGTTCATTGTACCTTTTTCCTTTTCTGCATTTATTTCCGCAAGCTTTTCATCTATCTGCTCATCGGTTAAGGTCGGAAACCAGTATTTTATCAGATCGTGCTGTGTCTGTCCGCCGCTCTCGGTCATTGTTATATTATTTTGCAGGGTTTGCTGTTCGTCCTCATAAATGTCTTTCCATGTCTCGTCATAGCTCCATAAGTCATCGCGTATACCATAATATATTCCGTCTGCTTGCAATGTCTCAACGGTACCCTTTGAAAATGCTGCTCTTATACTCTTTTCCAAAGCCATATTATTTATGTTCATTGCCCGTACTTCTGTAGCTGTCGCGTTATTGGTTGTACGCTCGTGGGTTATAAGCTCCTGCACACCCATTAATGACTGATATTGCTCTAACTGCTGTGTAAGCAATCCGAAATATGCGCTTGAACGAATTTCGGGGGAAAAATAATCTATCAGACTTTTGCGTGTATCATTAACTCCTGCTTTTGTTTGGGTGGGATATATATATTCGTCCATTACATAAGCATTCAGCGGATTGCCTTTACTATCCTTATCGCGTACAATCGACCAGTCGGGGAATAGCTTTGTCTGTGTCGCTTTAAATTCCAGACGTATCATATCAAGTGTATGCTGTATTTCCCTTTCGAGCTTGCCACATCCGAAATTTAAAGGCTTTCCGTATGTATCATCAGATAAACAAAGAACCGGGGATTTATATCTCCCAAAGCCTATATGATTTGCTCCGGGAATTATAATCTCTTTCCGTACTCTTGCCCCCGCATCATCAAACATATACAAAAAGTTTTCCCATTCGGGAATGTCGGCATCTATTTCACGTGCTGCTTCATCGGCAGTAAAAAAGCGGATTATCAGTGTTCCGTTATCATCTAAAGTATGCTGTCGGCACAATAAGTACACTTTATTGTTACGCTTAACAGCATTCCAGATCATATAGCAGTCCGTAATATGGTCACCAGATTTTGCCGTAATACATATTTCGTTGCCGTTCATGAAATGATGTATGCCGCAATTCTTATCAATCAACACCGCCCAGCACTCGGATTTATTATCGGGTGTATCACTGCCGCCCAGCATATAGCCGCCTATTTTATACGCGTTTTCATTAATGTTTTTTATTGCAGCTTTCAGCGGTTCTGCTTGCATACTGTTGGATATAACGTCAAATTCGCAGTCCATAAAAACACGATTTAAGACACATTTTAAAATCATAAGAAAAAAATTGATTTTATTTGTGTCATTTGCTGTCATTTCACCGCTTGATGCATCATAACTGTTTAATTGCTGGTTAATTTTGCTGTTAAGCTTTTGCAGCAAATTATACCAGAATGTTTTTAAAAAGTTTTTCAATTCATCACCCCTCATTCAAATAATGCCACTCACTCGAAACAGAGTATGTCAGACTGTCCCATGTGTCAATCTGCATGCTTCCGTCATCAAGCACAATCGGCTTTTCTTGTTTGCTGTCATATACCAGATTTTGCAACTCATTTTCCAAAGCTTCACATTCGCCCTCTACGAGCTTAAATCTCCCCTGTGCCATGAGCAAAGAAAACAGAAAAGGTCTGTCCTCTAACGGTGGTTTATATGTCTTGCCGAATATGTACCTTTTTTCATTCAGAGTATTTATAATTACATCGGAATGGTCGCAGTTTACGGAATCTATCCGCAATTTATAATCACTCTCCACACCGTTAATAAAGTCAAAAACAAATGTGTCAACCTCTGCCATAGGCAAATTAGGAGCCTGTTTCTTTTGGCTTCGCAATATATACAAAATTCCGTCATATCCCAAAGCAGAACAGGTCAATGCATAAGCTGAACCGTTACCGCCTATATCAAACCCGACATATTCCCATTTAAAAGCTTTTGGAAGCTCGTCCGAAGCAATAATATAATTCTTTGTATGCTCCGCAAAGTCTTGAAATACAATACCCTCCGCCGTTCTGCGCAAGCCTTTTATATCTCTGTCATACCACACCGTGCCTTTTTCGTAGGTAGTAAGTATTTTTTTTAGTTTTTCATCCGATATGCTGAGATTGTCGGCTATCGTAAAATGTCCGTAGTTATACCCGTAATTCCTATCCTTTGCCTGCGCCTGCTCATGGAAGTCAAGTATTTCGGAATAGTACCAGTGTGTAGGCGGTTTAGGGTTTAAATCATGGAATATTTTACGGTCATTCGATGATAATGTACGGTCGAATACTTCTTTTATAAAACTTTCCGCGCATTCGTTTGCTTCTGTTATGTAAGCTGTCCCGTATGTATTACCTTTAATGTAACGTTCATCACCGTTTTTTCCGCCTCCGGCTACAAGTATAATCTTTTCGCCCTTTACGGTACTTACATAAACACAATTTTTATCCTTGAATTTCCCCTCTCGGCATCGCCCCTCAAAATAGTTTAAAAGCCCGTAGCCATCGCAATCCAGTATATTAATACTTGCAGTCGATTGACTGACACCTGCTATGAGATGCAGTCTGTCAGGATGCATTTCAAGCGTTAAACAATATGCGAGAGTATTAAGTACATTCTTTCCGCCTCTTTTGCCGCCCTCTGCCACATTAAACCAGCTGCTTCCGGCATTTTTAAGATACTGTTTTTGATTACTGCTTAACGGTGCTATATTATTCAAAGTCCTCAACCTTTCGCGGACTGGTGGGCTGTGAAATTATATCTGTCAGTTTTTCGATGCTTTCGGCAATTTTATCATTGCTGTTGTTTGTCTCATCAATAGGTTTATCAGACCACTTGCACCAGTTTTTCAACACAAAGATTGACATTGTATTTTGATATTTTCCCAGCATACCGCCTTGTGCAATTAAATCACTTTGCAGACGTTCAAAGTCTTTTTTTACAGTGGGAAAGTATTTATTTAAAGCGTTGTATATGGTTTTACGATTCGCCGCGGTCTCTCTCTGCCCCAGCCATTTACAAAATTCTGTTTGTGACGGTATTCGGTTATAGTCTTTTTCTATAATGTCACAGCAAAAATCATTGAACAAATTTATTAATTCCTGTCCGTTTTTGAATTTTTTGGGCTGTCCTCTACCTGCCATACTTCCACACCTCCTATCATTTTCACATAAAAACAGCGTACACTTCCATTTTAAGTGAACGCTGTTTTTGAAACGTATATAAAGAAAAGAACGAATTACACATGTGAATAAGACTGCTTAACTTTTGCAAAGGAAACTTGTTTTTGTTTCCTCCTTTTCACATTTTATATTATATCACAGTGTCATAGTGAAAAACAATGAACTCCTGTTATAAATTTTTAACATCTGTAATAGTTGATAATGCCTTTAATGCTCCCCCGTGTATCTTATGCACGTTTCGCGTTGTGTAGTGCATATCTTCCGCAATCTGCTCCCATGTCTTGCAATTAATATACCGCAGTGAAAGTAAAGTCCTGTATGTAGGGTTATCCAAACGGTTAATCAGATTATGCATGCGGCTTTTATATACAAGCAATTCAAATTCTTTTTTATCTATCATTACCGAATACTCCGTATAAGCCGCAAATTTGCCGTCAGATGTATTTTTTGTACTTGTCTGTACTTTTTCACCGTTAGGACATGATGTGCAGCTACAAGCCAAATCCAAAGCCTGTTTGCGTTCTTCTCTCAACTGTTGTAATTCAATATTTATTTTTCGCCCTTTGTTTAACCATTCTTTAACTGTCATAAACCCTCCTAAACACTCAAATCAAACTTTCCTGCCTGTATAATTTAATATTTTTCAGCATCTGCTCTTGTGCTTTTGAATAAAAATCTTTCTGTATTTCAAATCCGTATGCATTTCGCCCCAATTCTGCCGCTGCTCTTAATGTTGTACCGCTTCCTGCAACCGGGTCTATAACGACATCACCCTCATCGGTAAATATTTCTATCAGCCTTTTTAATACAGACACAGGCTTTTGCGTAGGGTGGATTTTGGGATATTCTTTCGAATTATCCCTTTTCCATTCAAACCAGTTAAAAACCATTTTATGATTGTTGCGAAATTTGGGAAGCTTGTCCCGATACAACACAAGTGCATATTCCGTAGCGCCAACTATTTTCATATTCGCCTTTAATACCTGTGCCGAATAATTCTTACAAAACACAAGCGGTATATGATGCTTAAATCCGTGCTTTTCTGCATATTTTAATACCATTTCTATCTGCTCAAATGCACAGAATATAATCATACAGGGTGCTTGCCCTTTTTCCTTGGGTTCTTTCTTTAAAAGCCTGTTGCAAAAATGGAAGTATTCCGCAATATTGAAATTGTTGTCCGTGCTGAAAAATGCTTTGCCTGCTTTCTTGCTTTCGCCGTTTTTGTTGTCACCGTCTATGTACCATTCGGGATTCGATGCATATGCATTTACACCCAAATTATATGGTATGTCAGCTATTACAAGCTGTGCTTTCGGTATGTTGTACCGTTTGTAATTCTGGAAATGGTCGTTATATAATAATGCCTTCATCTTTTAAAATCCTTTCAATTACCGCCGTACTCCTGTTAAGGGATATGGCTATTAATAATATACTGTCACCGTCTTTGTAGTAATTGTATATCAGCCGCCGTGTAAGCGGTGTCACAGGACGGTCATTTGCCGCCCTGTTATGCTTTTTCGTTAATTCCCGTGTGTTTATGTATGCGGTACACCGTTTCACGTCTGCACAGTGTATGAGGTGCGTGACGTGTATGTATGTTTTATCACACTGACATATACCGTTCCGGTCAAGATAACCGCAGTCATTATGAGTTAAAATAGGTGTCGGATTGTATTTTGCATTGTATTCCGAAGCGTTCCGCAAGCCGTTTTCCTCATAGTTTCCACAAGCTTTTCGCCCCGCGGCGTATGTGTATATTTTGCCCGACAACTCTTGTTTGAACCGACAGTTACCGATTTTTCTCTTGCCGTTCGGGCAAAAGTGAATACATGAACCGCATTTATTTGTGTAGTCCGTCATTCTGTTCCCCTCATCAGTTCAAACAAGTATTCTTTGTTTCTTGATTTTAACCATTCAGCCTGTTCGGGAACATTCATTATTTCCAGCCCACCGCTTATGAGAAATTTTGTTACCGCATCGGTCTTAAAATTAAACAAAAATTTATTAAAATCCTCGGTACACATAGTCTTAATTAATTCTTCGTTTGTTGCCGAATCGTTTTCTTTAAAGCCGCAGCAGTCTAACCTTGTTTCATATGCTGGAGTATTAAACCAGTCCAGTACAATCTTTATTGCATTTGCCAATTCTCTGTCATATCTGCTACCCATATCACACTGTGCGGCAAATTTACAGCCGTTATATTCCGCTTCCAATGCCGCAACGGGTATTGTATTTTTTAAGTTAAGTTCATTCATTTGTTTGTTCTCCTTTTCCGTTATTTTTAATTATGTTTATCAGTTTGCCTCCGTATATTTCTGCCGTTTCATCATCAAGCGGTTTTAAATAATTCTTTACGATAAATTCAACGATGCTGCTCACAGTACCAATATTCCCGTCAATATGGCATGACAAATCAAACATCAGCGTGTCATCATTATTGACAGCGGTACAAAGCACTACACCGTTTTCGGGGAAGTTTAACCCCATTGCAAGCTCGCCCGTCCATTCTTTAAATTCTTCCGTCATTTGTACGCCCTCCTAAAATGTCACCGCAGCGTTTAAAACTGCTGTCGCAATCCAATATATCACTTTGCGAATATCTCCGTTTATGCCGTATATAATTGCCGCTCCGATGTCGCATAGCATAAGAGCAACAGGGAATAGGTGTTCATTCATTCCGTTCATCTTCTTTCAATACTGCTATATTATAGCCGCTGTTAATAAATTCAACTGTTTTTTTGTGGTTACAACGATTGCCTAAATATGTATAAATTATTTCTATATCATCTGCTGTAAAATCTGTTCCGAGAAAAACGTTTATGCCGTTAAGCATAAATTTGTGAAATTTCTCATTCCTTAAATCGGTGTTAAACGGGCAAGTCTTATATGCTCCTCTCGATAGCCATTCTAAGACTTTGCACTTAACATCAAATTCATCATTGCAATCTTCCAACCTAAAATATTCATTGGCTTTTTTATGCGCTATAAATTCAAGTGATGGATTTATAAAGCTTCGCGGAAACGCTATTTCTAATTTCCTTGTAATAGAACTGTTAACCATTATTTGCACTCTCCATTTCCTTTAATGCCGCTTCTGCTTCTTTTTTTGTGAGGAATACCTTTGTACCTATATCATTACTTGTAAACCTTCTTGCTAAATCGTTATATAAGGTTATTGACTCATACAAAATATTATGGTCAATGCTTATGCCCCGAATATCTATAATCCTTGCTTCAAGAGGTTTCACTAATACCGAAAATGCTGATTTTATAAACCAAACATGGTCATTTATCTTGCACGGCAACACCATAACACCGTTTTCAAGCAGATAATCGGCAATACTTTCCGCTCTTACTCCGTCATTTTCTTTATTACCCCAGTCGTATAACAATTCAATCAATCTTTCACGCTCATTCATTTGCAATCGTGCAGCTTTAATATCAATCACAATTCCTACGCAAAACAGCTTATCACCATTAAAAATGTTAAATTCCTCATGTGGCATATCTGTTTCATAAGACCATGAACACTCTTTATCAACCGGACACCATATTGCGTTTATCGGTTTTGGTAATCCCTTAGCTTTAATTATACCGCCGTCATAGCAGCCGATTTCATCATGAACCGCTCCGCGCAGCTCACACCTATCGACAAAATACCCGAATACAACCACAAATTCGTTTTCGGCAGCTATTTTTTCTTCATCTGATGTGATTTCATGCGTACACCGTCTGCCGTCAAGCATTTTTGCAAAATCTTTTATATCCATAATATTAATCCTTTCATAATTCAATTTGTTCACATTTCATCGGCTGATAATCGCCGTATACAACTTTATTTTTCTTACGTCTTGGTTGGTATTGTTTGCCTGTAATAACATCTCCAACAGGTGTGTAAGCGTAATCCTTGCAGCTGTTAATCCGCTTGATTTTGCTTTCGGTCATAACCTGTTGTTTTTCACTGCAATAATAACCGCAATCAACTTCACAGCACCAAGCACAATATCGGCAATATTTCATAACATCACCCTCCCACATCATTTCCGTACACTCACGAAAATGATTTTGCTTATTTTACAGATGTATCTTCCTTAAAAAATTTATTTACTTGTTTATCAAGTTTTTGCTCTTTTTCAATAGCTGCTTTTAATACTCTTTCAAGCTCCGCCCCCTGTGATATGTCCGCTGACGGAACATCCGACAATTTAACGCTTGTTCCGTCACCGTACTTCTCACACATTTTTTTGCGCCAGTCGATAAGCCTTTTTTCTGCCGTATCGAGAGCGGAAATAGCCTTTTTATGTGCATCAAGCGCAGTATTAAAAGCTTTTTTTTCAAGTTCAAACAACATATCACTGACTATGTGTTCGGACATGAAACTATGTCCCAATGCCGCAATTATCTCATCTTTTGAATATTTTTTTAGCTTTTGTAATTTATTTTTGCTTGCTCTCATCTTATCCTACCTTTCTTCCGCCTTTATAATTATGTTTAACTGCCTGCCTAACCACTTCAAGCCGTAATCGGTTAGCCAATACCAAGTGAATTTTTCATCTCTTTTCACGTTTACAATATCTTGCGGCAGCCTGTCCAAAAAGCTGTTTCCAGTTGCTATGTCGCAGTAATAATTGCGGTACGGCTTATAAAAAGCTTTGCCGTGACGGTGATATGGTCTTCGGTAATCAAGTCCTATCATGTGCTTGCATATCTCTATCAGCTGACTTAATTTTTCGCCCTGGAAATCATGTTCAATTCCCATATCCGTACCCATATCACCTAAATATTCGCTATACTCTCTATCCCGTTTCTCTACCCAATTCCGTGGGTGTTTGCAACCTAATACACCGTCTTTATGTTCTATTCCGTATTCACTCTCAGCTTCGGGGCAAACATCTTCATCTGAACCCAAAGGGCAATAATCACATCTCATTTTTTCCTCCTATTCCGCTATAACCGTTTCAATATCTTCAACATCTTCCGCCGTGGGGTGCTCTAAACTGTTGTTGTATTCCTTTACGGCTTCAACATAGGCTTTTAACCGTATTCTTGCTTTTTCTGGCGTGTAAAAACAGCTTTTTACTACTTGTTTATCCCGATTAATATTCGTACCTCTAAGAAATATTTTTGTATCACCTATTTCGGGTTCTGTCTGTGAACTCAACCTCATACCGTTCGATGCTTCAAATTCAAATTTGCCCCGTTCAATTTCATCACCCTGCTCCAATATTTTCATGAGTATAACGTTTTCAATTCTCCAAAATTTAATTTTTAACATTGTTCTTCCTCCTCGCTAAAATCTTACCGTATAAGCCGCATTCTTCGAGCGGCACTTCCCGTATTACCTTTACTTTCTCAGCATGTTATTAAATCTTCAATCACCACATCAACATGCGGCACTTCATCATAAACCTTGCTATAGCTCAACCGCACTATCTGCGCATCGTCATAATATGCCGCACGGTTCAGCGCATCGGCTATAACCTTGACAATATTATCCGCATCGGGTTTCTTTGTCGGCAGTATCAGCCGCCCCAACATTTCCGCACGTTTTTTCTTTCCTGCGCTTTTGGGTATTCCGCAATATGCCACGATGTGCATGCATAGCGGTATTCCCTGTGCAAAGCAGCGCCCTCCGCCGCATGCCGCATAATATGCCGCTTTTACATCAGCTTCATATTCCGCGGTGCCTTTCGGCGTGTATGTATGCCCCGACTTTGTAAACCGCGGTCTGCCTTTGCCTTTAGGTTCACCCGGAATTGTAAATTCAATTTTCATTCCCTGCGTCCTCCTCGCTGCTCTTATGCTCCGCATTGTATTTTTTATGCATAAGCCGTTCCAGCTCGTCATAGTCCGTGCCGTCAGACTGATACACGCTTAAATTCTTTGCGGCAGATTGGAATGTCCGCTTCGAGTTTTTTATCGCACTCAATGTCTTGCGCCCTGCGTTAAAGTGATTATTTAAAATAGCGTGTATGTATTTCCAGTTGCGGCTTTCATGCTTGACAGCTTCACCGATTGCAAATTTAATTACATCGGCATCAACATCTTTGAGCCAGTCGGCTATACTGTCGGCAATAACGGGTGAGGGTACACCGATGTTATTTTCATACTCCGCAAGGACATCTTTTAAGGCGGCAGAAGCGGCGGCATCTTCTTTTACTTCTTCTGCTGCTCTTATCTTGTCTTTATCTTCCTCTTTGTCTTTATCTTTATATGTTCCCCCTATTGCTCCCCTTATTACTCCGCTATTGCTCCCCTTATTGCTCCCTTGATTACTCCCCTTATTAATGAAAAAATATAGGGTGGTTAGGTTGATTTTATATGTTCCTGCCTGTCCCTTTTTACCGTTTTTGTAATCTATCAATTCATTTTGAATTAATACATTTCTTGCATTGAAAAGGCTTTTTTCTGAAATATCTATCTTACCCGTGATGCGTGAATTGGGAATGGTAACTTTATCTTCCCATTTAGCAGCGTTTGCAAAGTCCAGAATACAAAAGAACAAATCAGCCGCCGAATGCGGAATTACGTTAAACCTGCGCCAATTCCAGAACGCATTAAGTATTTCAATATATGTCATTATGTTACCTCGCTTCAATGCTTAAAACGGCAAATCATCTTCATCTGATGTCACATCGTCATAATCATCTGTCAATATGTCGGAATATGCACTTACATTCGGCGACATCCCCGGTATGGGAGCCGTACCCTGCGTCTGTTCGTTCTGCTGTTTCGGGCCGTTAAACTGAATTTCGTCTGCGATAACCTCGGTTGCGAAATGTCTTGTGCCGTCCTGCCCGTCCCAGCTTCTTGTCTGAATACTGCCGCATAACTGTATACCGCTTCCCTTTTGAAAATACTTGCATAAAAATTCCGCCTGCTGTCTCCATGCAACGCAGCTGATAAAATCTGCCTGCTGCTGACCATCCTTCGCCGTGTAGTTACGGTTTACCGCAACGGTAAAACGTGCAACGCTCACGCCTGCCGGTGTCTGATGTAGTTCCGGGTTTCTTGCCAGATTTCCTACTAAAATAACCTTGTTCATTAATCTTCCTCCGTATGAAAGCCGATAATCGTCTTTACTTTGTCTCTGAAAGCTTCTATCGTTTCATTTGGCAGATTTATTGCCGTTACGATAACTTTCTTTTTTCCCGGTGTTTCTGCATCGCTGCGAGGTATCGAGGGAACATCAACCAAATCACCTACCTTAACGGGGATTTCGGAATAATATGTATAGTCCCTGCCTTTTGGATTGTCGCTTTCATCTAAAAATTTACACTGAATTATTGTTTTACTCATGATTTTTTCTTCCTTTCTGTTAACTTTGTTTTTGTGTCGGTGCATTACTAAATACACACTTTTTTGAAAATCGGCATTATCGGCAATGAATTTTTCACATTGCTGAATGGATAAATGCCTTAGCGGAACATCTTTTTCATAGGAATATTCCCCATTTGATACTTTGTCGGCAGCGGTCTGTAAAATGCTGTTTTCGTCATAGTTTCCCTCTATCATGTAAAGGTCATAGCCTTTGGCGGTGATTCCATCAAGCGTTGCGGTATCGGTAGCGTACATCATTTTTTTACTGTCGAAATAAAGCTTGTAGCCACAGTTCGGCACGTTATGCGTCAAATGTATCGGTTTAACTTTAAATAAGCCGTAATCGGCAGTTATGTCCGTTTCAAGCACATCTATATTTCTTGACGGAACTCCTGCTGCGATAAGCGGAGCGACAAGATAGCCGCAGCATGCAAACCGCAGCGCAGGACGTTCAATAGCAAGCTTTTTGATTGTGCTCACCTTGAAATGGTCTGAATGAATGTGGGTAAGCAACACTATGCTTAATTTGTTTATATACGGATGCAGTTTATTGTACGGAACACCGCAGTCAATGAGAATTATGTCGTTTATTATTATGGCATTTCCGTCAGAACCGCTGTTTATAATTTTGTATGTAATCATATGTCTAACTGTGATAAATCAACTTCGCCATTTTTATCAACGGGTATAGAGGATGTATTACTGTTGGTGTCGGGTGTTTCCGGCGATGTATTCTCCGGCATTTCCTGTAGTTGTTTTTCATCGTTTTCAGGTAACGGCAGCCCCTCCGGCTCGAAATCGTCATCGGTAATGTATTCATAAGAATTGTTGTCGTTCATAATTGTCTCATCGCGTGACATTACCTTTTGAAGCTCTGTCGAAAGCGGCGCCCATTTTGAAATCAATTGCCGTAGCAATGTTTTCTTTGCCATTTCATCAAATGATGTGTACCAGTATGAAGAATACTTCCACATATCACGTTCGGGGATTTTTCCCTCTTTAAGCAATTGGTATGATTTTAAGGAAAAAGCCTGTGAATATCTGTCTGCATGGTTTTCCACTTCCTCACGCGTCCAGTAAATACATTTTTTAAATCCCGATTTCAGTTCAAGCCATGCGTAATATCCGATTGTCGGTGTTACGCTTCTTTTTGCATAATCTTTTATCGGCTCAAAAACCGCTCTTTTTGTAATCGGGTCATATTCTTTAAGCTCGCCGTCCTTTATTTCAACAGCATCAATATCTATTACGTTGTCGGAACGTACGGCAAGCTGAATCATACCTTTATAACCGAGCTGAAACTGTGCCTTTGATACTGTCTGTTTTACCTTGTTTCCGAACCTGTCAACCACAAATTGTCCGTTTTCATCTATCTTGTAAAGAATTTTGCCGTTTTCGTCTTTAAGTGCCACCTTGTAAGGTATCATATAAAAATATCCGAATTGTGGTGCAGGGGGCAAATTAAGGCTTGCTCCGAGCAGTCCGGCGGCAAGTATTGACGAGGGCTGACAAACGGCAAGTGCCGGATTTGTTCCTACCGCTGTGACGATTGCCGTGATAAAATCGTTTCTTTTCTTGGGGTCTGATAAGGTGTTGTTTATCATATTCTGATATTTCTCACCTTGAATAACAACGGAAAACGTTGCTTTTTTAGGTGTTTGGGTTTGATTTGAGTTGCTCATATTCTGCTCCTTTCGATTTTGCATATCTTAAAATATCTGTCATAATCTCTATATTTTCGGTTTTCAATATAAAGGTTGCATGGCATTTTAATTCTTTTTTTACACTTTGCTGAACAGGCGGTTTTAAAACTATTGCCGATTGAGATGGTTCCGCATAAGCTTCCGCCTTTGCCTGTGCTTCTGCGCGTGCCTGTTCTTCCTTTTTGCGTTCAAGCATTTCTTTTTCAATGGCTTCTGCTTTTTCGTGCAGCTCTTTTACTGTCATAATAGCCTTGGAAGCATCAAAACATTTACGGTATTCAGCCAAAATTTCCGAAGCATACTCCTGTGACTGAATCATTTCGGTTTCGTTTTTAACCTTATCCACAAATTCTTTGACTGCTTTTTTCAGCTTTGTTTTTGATGCCGAGCGTGTAACCTTAATTCCAGCGTTTTCAAAAGCTATGAAATCGATACCGACAGCGGATTTACATTCTTCAAAATATGCTTTTATTTCGTTTTTGGCTTCAAGCGTAAGCTTTGTTTCAACATCTAAAATTTTTTTGTCGAGATAATCAAGAGCTTTGCGGTATACCTCCGCGGCACATTCTTTGTAGACTGTTTCAAAATCCTCATAAGGTTTCAAAATAGCTTTTTTTACAAGCTTTCGCCGTTCCTCAAACTGTTCATTTTGTTTATTAAACTTTGCCCTTACAGCCTTAACCTCTTTTAAATTTTCTTCGGTACATTCAATACTGTAAACCTCTTTTGTGTACCTTTCAATTTCTGCCTTGACAGATTTTAATTGTTCGGTTATAATCGGCAGCTGTGTAACAACAATTATTTCATCGGGTACAAGCTCTTTTATTGTCTTTGTTGTTTCACCTATCACACGCCCCTCAACCGGAATAACATCTTTTTTTTCGTTTTCCATTAAAGTTTCCTCCAATCATTGCTCATAGCTTCCATACATTCCTCCTGCAAACACCGCAGGCATATATGGATTTTACCTTTATATTCGTCATATTCGTACATATCATCGCAGTATTCACCGCATATTTCGCAGTGTTCGGGAGCTGCACTATCATCGTATTCACCGCCGTAATGTGCGTCAAACATTATATCGGCTATATCGGGAGCATTGTTTCTGTAAATCATCGCGTACCCTCCTCAACATAACACCAGCTTTGCGGCGGTCTTGTCAGCTTATACGCTCCGTCACATGAATATTCCCCGGCTTTACAAAAAAAGTAATGTTCGCATTTATGGCATTGCCTGAATCCGCTTAATTCTTTCGGCTTGTCATAAATTTTAAGGTTGGATATATGCCAGCCGTAAAATTCTTTTATACCGACACCGACATACTTTCGCATTTCTTCCCACGATACGCAGGATTGTTTACATAGCCAATTTTCTCTGTATTTTTCATCCTCGTTGGTTGTAACTGTTTCGTATTCATACTCACCAAATTCAAAATAGCGGTCACAATCTTTTATGATTTTTTGTATTCTCTCATAGGTTTCATCAGCCCAAAACTCACTCTCAAAGCCTGTAATTTTCTCACATATAAACTCGCCTATGACCTTGCCCATTGTTGTTTCGTGAAATACCGAATAATAATCCTTTGTTTTTGTTTCGTAAATATAGCACTTAAACGGTGTATCTATTCTCGGTTTTGTTTTCCGCACTTCGATAGTTTTTATACCGCCTGCGATAAGCTCACAGTATTTAGGCTTAATTGATAATAATACCGATTTCATTTGCGTTTCCTCCTGCAATTCGGACATAATAATTTTTCTTTTCCTACACTCCAGCCTGCTTTACGCAATAAACTTACCATAGTTTTTTGAGTGCATATACCACGGCAATAGACTTCTGTGCCGCAGTGGGTGCAAATTGCTGTTGTTTTAACATATGTATAAACCGATTTCATCGCATACCCTCCGTATTCTGCCACTCAATAAACCACTGCGGATATTCACCCGTAACCCAATCTTGGGCGGCTTGGATTTCCTCTATAGCCTGTTCCTTTACTTCCCGTATTTCCTGCCTTGTATCCTTTTCCGTCATGCTTACGCTCACTATTGCCATAACAATAATCATAAAGCTAAACATTAAGAATACGATTGTCATTTCTTTCAGATATTTGTTGCATCTGTCCCGCTCATTTTTGTTCATTTGATTTATCCTCCATATTAAAATACTTTTCATGCAGTGAAATATTGTTTTTTTGCAGTTCTGATTTTAATTCCCTAACGGTGAAAATTCCGTTTTCAATCAGTGTTTCAATGCAAGGACGAATTGCTTTTTCACAATCCGTAATTTCGGGAAAATATAAATATTCGCTCACCCAATTTAAAAATTTTCTTGCAACTGCCTCATTAAAATCAATAATCATTTCCCACAGGTTCCTTACCCTCCTAATCCCGGCAATAATTTAGGAATATCGCCGCTTATATATGCCTGTTCTATCTGTGGTTTCATAAAGTCACCGACCGTCTGACCTCCCGGCAGTACAATATTGCTCATGAATTCATCCTCAAATACAGATATACCACATTCAACTGCTTCGAGCTTTGCTTTTATTACGAGGTTTAATGCTCTCCAACGCTGTCGGCAGGCTTGCTCCCACGCTTCATATTGACTGTTTTCCGAACGCTCGCGTCCTGTAGGTGTCTTTGAAAACTCCTCTTTACATGGAAGTGTCAAAATAAATTTTATCTGCCGTTCAAACATTGTAAAGCCTATAAGCGCCTTTCCGTTTGATGTTGCATAAGCAAAATTGTCAGCTCCGTATCTGACAAGCGTTTTTTCAATTTCAAGCCTTGACAGCTCACTTGATACATTTGTATTTGCTGCATATTTTCCCATATACTCTATTTCCTTTCATTTCCCACAGGCTCCTTCTCCTCCTGCATATAATATTCATCGCCTAATTCATATTGGTTAAAATCCTCCTCAAGCCACCACCGAAATACATCATAGCCTGTTTGCCATGTATTCACCATGTCATTAGATTGACGTGCTTCAATCATTCTGTCAAATGCATGTATGTATAATTGCTCATATTTCGGGTAACGGCGAAATTCCATATACCGCATCTTTTTCCCTGCCATAGGGCAGCCTATGCACCCGATGCGATGAAAACCGCAACCGTATAACGGATTTAATTCGCAGTTCTGTTCTTTTAAGAAATCAAATACATCAGTATTCGTCCAATCAATTATAGGATTGATAACTGTTTTAGCTTTAAGTTCGCAACGTTCAAACCATCGCCGCTTGTCATCATTGTCATTATTAAGGATAATTCGATTTTCTTTGTTTTTACTTATATCCTCATATATGCCGCGTGACTTACGTCTTTGACTTTCCGCCCAGCGCACACCCGTTGCAACGGCTCTGGTTTTGCCGGAAGTCTCTTTCAAAACATCGCAGCAGTACCGCATCAATCGTGTAGGCGGTATTTTCTTTTGAACAATCAAATCCCACATTGATGTCGGCTTATTCTTGAATACAGGATATGTTATACTGCACCGTATACCCTCGGTTTCCAGAGAGTGGAAACGCTTTCGGATATATATTACGGTTTCGGGTGCATCTGCTGTTGTGTGGCTGTGTACCACTTCAAAATTTATGTTTGCTATCTTGGCAAGCTCAATCAAAACATCACTATCCTTGCCACCGCTGTAACATATCATTAGAGGTTTATTGTAATACATTAATGAGGTTTGCTCTCCGATTTTTAACCGTTCTATAGCTTTTTCTATTAAATCCATATTATTTTCCCGCAGGCTCCTTCTCCTCCTGCTTTTCCGTAAAAAATGTACATTTCTTTTGTCGGCATACCAATGAATTAAGTACACGGCAGCATGTTTTCTTGTGCGGCTCGGGCGGTACATAATACTTGCAGTCCGTCCGTTCTACTATTTTTCTCATAATTTACTCCTTTTCCTCTTGCAAATGTTTTGCATTTGTGATATACTGTGTTCATGAATTTTTTATCAGACCGTCTTACGGGTTGCCGCCCGGGCGGTCGCTTTTTTTATGTAGCGGTAAATCACCGCCGCCGCGATAATGCCCTCTGCAACTGCCGCCCCTATGGCATCGGAACCGTTTATCATCACCGCTCCGTATATGCCATATCCTGCAAATATCGCAATTATGATGTGTGTAAGCTTGCTCATGCCGTTACCTCCTTATCTCTGAATATTCCCTTGACTGTGACTTTCTGCTTTTTTCTGTGGCAGAGGTCAGCTGTCATTGCCTTGTACATTTTCATAAATTCTTCACCGTTTGCGGTACTTGAAAATGCAATGCCCTTTTTCAAGGCTTGTTTGTACTGCTCGTTCATTCTTTACCTCAGCTTTCAAATTCAATCATCAAATGATTATATTCATCGTTTGATATAACTCCCTGCATGTAATATGCACCAATTACATATTTGCTGTCCTCCGGGCAACCCTTGTCTAAATCATACGCTTTAATTTCCACATCATCGGGTACATACTTTAATACTGCTTTTAATTCTCCTGCTGTCATTCCGCTGCTTCCTCCTTTCTCATGTTGTACCATTCCATTTCACCGGGCTTGTATTTCAACCCCGTTTCCGCTTCAACGCTCGCCCGTATCTGTTCATAAGATACCTCATGGTTTACCATTGCATGGTATATACGGTGAAACTCCCGTATGTATCTTTCGCATCGCTCATTACCGAAGCCGAACATCGTCCGCAGAACGTATACGGGTAAAACATTCAACGTTTCAAGCGCAACTTCGGCGCTCTGCTGTAAATGCTTTTCATCTCGCCGCCGTGCAAACCGTTCAGCTTTCAGCCGCTTCTCGCGTTTGTTCATGCTCCCCCTCCTTTAACGTGTACCGTGCATAATGCACAGGCTCCCCGAATTGATTTTTACTGTATTCTGTCTTTTTTTCAATTGCGATACCCTCTTTCCGCATTTCACTGATACGTGCCGCCAAACGCGCAATGCTGAGATGTATCTGCGCTTCGGTTGATGTTATACTGCCATGTGTACGCATGTACTGCAAAATGCGGTTGTGCTGTTTCTTCATACTGCCCTCCCGTCAAGTCCGAGTTTGCGCAATTTATCACGCCGCTTTTCAAGCTTTAAAATATCAATTCCCCATACTTTAAATGCGGTTTCCGTGTCTACGGTATAAAGCTGAGATGTTTTGATGTTCTGCGCCGCCTGTTCTTCCATAACCGCTCTTTTATAGTTTGCGATAGCTGAACTTCCTAAACCTCCAAATAACTTTTTTATTTCCTTGTTCCCGATTTCGGGGTATCGGTAATATATGTACAAGGCTGTATCAATATCGGATATTTGTTTTACTTTCATAATAATTTCGCTCCTCGTAATCTTTGTTTGTAATTTCAATCGGCTGTATCATTTCCGGCAAGAAATTAATTTCGTATTTGTAATTTGAAACGTCTGCACCGCCTAAATCTTCTATAACGTACATTGTGTATTCATTCAGATATACATAATGTTTCTTGTATTCATTTGCCGCTGTTTCGACTGTAACTACAAGCTCATTTGAAGTGTTATTCGATATTGAAAAATTGCCTACCAGTTCAAAAATCGGCTTGTCCGTTCTCATGTTGATTACCGATAACCGTCTTGATACGTTAAATCGGTCAGCTTCTTTTGACATGTTATAATTTACTCTGTCCGCCTGTGTAGTCCATTCGCAGCTGCATAAACTTGTAATAACAGCCACCGCAGCCATAATTGATATGATTTTCTTTTTCATCTTCTCACATCCTTTCTTGTGTTTTTCCTTATTTTGTGTTATTTACTGTATATCCTTTTATACCACAGTATCACTGGCAAATAAAAATTCAAATTTGTATTCGGGGAATAAAAAAGTATGAATTTTTTTTATTTCTCCTAAATTAAACTGAGTATTTTCTGCCAGTTTTAAATATACCGTTTTTTCTGTAACGCCTAATAATTCAGCCAATTTTTTATTGCTGATATTTTTTACACGTAATAATTCCTTTAGGTTAGTTAACATTTAAAGCACCTCCTTTTTTACCCTGTGTGGTAACTTTAATACTATTATATACCCTGTATAGTAATTTGTCAATACTTTTTTTGTAAAAAATTACGTTAAGGGGTATTTTTTTTCTTGACAACGTATTTGAAGTGTGTTATAATCAGAATCAAGGAGTGGAAATAAATGTTTTTAAAAGTGCTTGAAAAACTTATGAATGAGAATGGATTAAACAAAAGTAAACTTTCTAAACAATCGGGTATAGCTTACACCACAATTGATGGCTTTTATAAAAAAGGCTGTGATAACATAAAGCTTTCTACACTTAGACAATTAGCAAGTTTTTTTGACGTCTCATTAGATTATTTAATAACTGGTGAAAACGATGATGATGTATTAGATGAAAAGGAATTAAAATTAATTAAACATTATAGAGAATTAAATGACATAGGTAAAAACAGACTAACAGAATATGTGCATTTATTGTCTCTTGATAGAAATTATAAATCATACTCTAATATACAATCGGACGATGAATACGATGACGATGTGCGGATTGCAGCGCATAAGAAAGTGTCTATTCCACCAATAATAGACGATGAAGGATACCACACCTGATAGCATAATAGCAGTCTTAATGCTCAGGAGGTAAAAACATGAGAAAAAATATAGCAAGGACTGCTAAAAAATTTATAAAGCATGATTTAAAATATCATGTGACAAACGATGCAATAATAGCTTATTTGAAATCAATAGGCTATTCGGTGGTATTCTTTGACGATAAACCTAATGAAATACTTATTAAATATGACTTAATGGAGCGCAGCAAGGAAGTTGATGCATTTTCGTTTAGTAAAAAGAATAAAAAATTTATTTTTCTAAACCGCAAAACACCAGAAACGGATCAACTTTACGATTTGCTTCATGAGACAGGGCATATACTTAGTGGGCATTTATCATCAGACCGAATAAAAGTCTCTGATAGATTAGATGAAATGGAAGCAGAAAACTTTGCTTATACTGCGTTAAATTATAAAAAGCCTCAGTATTGGCAATGGTTAACCGCGGCATTTTGCATACTGGTTTTATCGGTATGCGGTATTAGATACATATACGGTAATCAACCTAAAGAAAATTTGCCCGTGATTACACCTAATCCGCCCGTATTGGCTGCACCGGAGTCAACCGTTCAGCCGGAAGAAAATACTATCTCGGAAAACATGTCGGATATAGTGTATATTACAAAAACAGGTAAATCCTATCACCGTAAGAGTTGTAGGTATACCAAGGATAAAGATTGTACTGCGTTGAGCAGATCAGAAGCGGAAAAGAATTATACTCCGTGCAAAGTCTGCAATCCGTAATATAATATAAATATATATTAACATAAAAAGGCTGTTATTATGTTATACCCTTATGGGTAATATGAAAAGAAAGGGGGATGGGATATGGAAAACTACGGTACAAAATATTGCAAGTATTGCGGTGCGGAAATTTCGGCGGACGCAAAATACTGTAAAAAGTGCGGCTGCGAAGTCCAAACAACGCAGTTTGTGCCTAAAAAAGGGTTATACAACAAAATGATTACATGTAAAACTTGCGGAGCACAAATCGCATATACGGCTAAAGCTTGTCCGCATTGCGGTGCAAAGCCAACTAAACAATTGATAGGTGAAGCAATTATCGGAGGAGTCAGCGGACTGCTGGCAGTGCCTTTTATACTGGTAGCTATTGTGTTTTTTATAATATTATTTAAAATTATATTATAAAATTATATAACGTATAAATGAATTGGGGGAATAATTATGGATAACAAGGAAACAAAATTTTGTAAATACTGTGGAGCAAAAATTTCTATTGATTCGGCTTTTTGCGAAAACTGCGGTAAAAAACTTGAAACCTCAACAGAGAATATAACTCAGTCTGAGCCGAAAAAGGATGAACCGTTTCATTGGTCGGATGATGACATACATAAACCAAAAGCAATTACAAAAAGGTGTCGTACATGTGGAGCAATAATCGATGAAAAATTACAATTCTGTCCGAATTGCAGAGCATCTCAATATTCTGTTGTTCCTGCTGACTTAAAAAAGTGCAAATACTGCGGCGCAGACATGGCAGCTACATTCAAAACATGCCCACATTGCGGTAAACGAGTAAAAAATTATACTGCCGCATATATATGTTTGGGCATACTCGGTTTTATGTTTCTTTGCATGATAATAGCAGCATTGGTTCCGGATAGTAAGACAACCGATACCGCTGAAAAATTGCAGCGAGCAAAGCAAAATGCGGCAACAGAAACCGCTGTGCCTACACCCACTCTTGAACCTAAAGACAAGGAGCTGGATTTATATTCTGACAGCAATGTAAATATCAAATATATGAAATTGTTTGACCAAAGCGAAATACTTAAGGGTACATTGTATTTACAGCTGCGAGTTACAAATAATTCATCTAACACTGTGATTGTAAGATTGGAAGATGTTTCAGTAAATAAAATGACCGTTACATCAGGAACAGCAGTACCGATAAAAATTGAACCGGGAAACATGTCGGTTAGTCCGTTTATACTTTTTGCAGGAAATACAGGCATTGTAAAAGCGGATGAAGTTCATAATATTAGATTTAAGCTTGAAATGCTTGACGAGGACTTTAGGACCTTGCACACTACAACCACTGTAAATGTGGATTTATAATAAAAAAATCCCCCGACTGCGCCAACAGCCGGAGGAAAAAGAGTGTTATTGTGATATAACACAAAACCAATACAAATGTATTATATCACAAGACGCTCTATTTTGTCAAACAAAAAAATACAAAAGGAGTGTTTATTTTTATGCCTATTTATAAAATGGACGGTAAAAAAGATGGATTGCAGAAATACCGCGTCCGTATCAATTATGTTGATAAAGAGGGTAAATCAAGACAATTGGACCGCATTGCCTACGGCAAGGAAGCTGCGAAAGAGCTGGAACTGCGTTTAAGCAATGAAAACAAATCGGATATTATATCCCAAAAACTTACCGTTCAGCAATTGTATGATGAATATATTGCCACAAAAAAATATGAAGTTCGAGAGGCTACCATTGACAAGTCAAAGAAGCTTTTAACCGCCTTTGTATTACCCCGGCTAAAAGATTATAGGCTGGATAAGCTTACATCAAGTGTTTTACAATCATGGAAAAATCAAATGGAACAAGAGACAACATCTACCGGGCAAAAATTTTCTTTAAAATATAAACGCAATATATTCGGTGAGTTACGTGCTTTATTGAATTATGCTGTAAAAATGGAATATATCAATAAAAACCCACTTACTCTACTCGGAAACTTTAAAGATGTTAATATGATTAAGAAAGAAATGGATTTTTATACTCCAAAAGAATTTAAAAAATTCATTTCTGCTGCGAAACGGCAAGCCGAACAATTCGAATCAAACTCACAAAATATCTACGAATGGAATTTTTACGTGTTTTTTTATATTGCATTCTTTACCGGGATGCGCAAAGGCGAAATTTACGCTTTAAAATGGAGTGATATATCCGATACTACAATAAAAGTATGCCGAAGTATTGCTCAAAAGCTGCGTGGCGGTGACCGCGAAACACCGCCCAAAAATCAAAGTTCTATTCGCACGATAGATTTGCCTTTGCCATTGAAGAAAGTGCTTGACGAACATTACAGCCGCTGTAAGAGTATAGCAGGTTTTTCAGATGATTGGCGTATATGCGGCGGTGAACAATGTATACGGGACAGCACGCTCGAAAAGCGTAACAAGTATTACGCAGAACTGGCAAGGGTAAAGAAAATACGAATTCATGATTTCCGGCATAGCCACGCTTCACTTTTAGCGAATAACGGCATTAATATACAAGAGATTGCCCGACGCTTGGGACACAGCAACATAGAGATTACATGGAATATATATTCGCATTTATATCCACGCGAAAACGAACGCGCAATTGAAATTTTAAATAAAATCGTGTAAAAAACGTGTAAGAGCAAAAACAGACCGCATGATTATGCGGTCTGTCGGCTTTTTGGCAGGGGCAGAAGGACTTGAACCCTCGGCACGTGGTTTTGGAGACCACTGCTCTACCAACTGAGCTATAC
>CAKSGG010000013.1 GCA_934454215.1 uncultured Clostridia bacterium | reverse complement strand
AGGTTAATCTTATTACCGATATATCGGAATTTGATAATCTTGATAAGCTGTGTTTGCCAAACGGCAGATATATAATGATAGAAATGCCTTACGGAGCTTGGAAAGAATGGATGATTGACAGTGTTTATAAAATGACATTAAAAGGTTTCAAACCGATTATGGCACATATTGACCGATTTGTTAATTATGATGCGGGCTTGCTTAATTCACTGTTTGAGCTTGATGTTATATATCAGGTAAATGCGGAATTGTTTTTGAAGAATACATACAGCAAGATTGCCGATAATCTGCTCGGCTGCGGACATGCTCATTTATTGGGGTCGGATATGCACAATACAACTGCCAGACCTACAACATTAAAGAGTGCGTGCGAGAAAATAGAAAAGCGGTATGGCAGAGAATGTGTTGATTACTTCAATGAAAATGCAAAAAGAGTACTTGACGGCGGCGAGGCAAGAACTGAAATTTTTGAAGTTAAGAAAAAGCCGTCAATTTTTGAAAGAATGTTTAAGAAATAAAAATCAGAGGTTGTAATCAAACAGCCTCTGATTTTTTTTATTTATTCAACAACTACGCCCTTTTTCAAAATAATATTTGCATAAAGTGCGCTTTCGCCTGTCATTACAACGGCATAAGCTTTTTTTGCTCTGTCATAGAATGCAAAACGCTCAATCTGTTCCATATCCTCGTTTGTATATGGCTTGATTATCTTTGCATACTCGTCCCAGATGGGTGTTTCAACAGTGTCACCCGGGGTTTTCGCCATGATATATACAGGCTTTTGGTATGTGTCGAGAGGGAACAATTTTAAAATTGCTTCCAGCAGCTCAGGCACTCCGTGACCGTCGCATCTTATGCAGCGTTCATTTGTGCTTGCACCGGGAAAATTTCCATCTCCGATTACCAATTCGTCGCCGTGACCCATTTTCATAAGGACTTTCAAAAGCTCAGGCGATATAATTGAAGGTATTCCTTTTAACATACTGCCACCTCTTATTTATACATAGGACCGAACTTTTCGCAAGCTGAGAAGTCAGCAGCTGAAGCGTCCTCTGTTCCGAATGATGACCATACCTGCGGTCTGTAAACCTTTTCTGACGGTACATTGTGCATTGTTACAGGGATTCTTAGCATTGAGCAAAGTGTAATCAAGTCAGCACCAACGTGACCGCCGATTGTTACACCGTGGTTAGCGCCCCAGTTAGCCATTACGCTGTAAACATCCTTGAATGCGCCCTCGCCCGTAAGAATCGGAGCAAACCATGTTGTAGGCCATGTCGGGTCTGTTCTCTTGTCAAGCTTGTCATGTACATCATCGGGAAGTACGCAGGTATAACCCTCTGCTATCTGAATAACAGGACCGATTCCATCAACTATATTAACTCTTAGCATTGTTATAGGCATTTCAGCCTGAGTCTTGAAGTGTGATGAGAAACCGCCGCCTCTGAAATATTCATAGTCAGCTCTGCACCAGTCTGTAGCGTCAAGGCAAGCCTGAATATCAGCGTCTGTCATATTCCACCATTCCTTGATTGTTCCGTTGCCGTTTTCGTCCTTTGCCGCACCGGTGCAGTCAAGAGCCGTAGCACCCGAGTTAATCAAGTGAATAATACCGTTTGCAGCCTTGCCCGTAAGCTCTTTGCCTGTTACACGCTTAACTGCGTCGGGAGACCAGTATGTACGAACATCGTGGAATGCAGGAGCTTTGCCTGTAAGCAATGTTGCGAACATCATTGAAATACCGTTCAATGTATCGTTCTCCGTTGCGAAAGGAGTAGGAACTCTCTTGCCGTTCCAGTCAAATGATGAAGCCATAATTGCCTCTGTAAAGTCTGCGTTAGGCAGCCAGTCTGTCCAGTTTCTCTGTCCTTGGAAACCGCCTACGATACCGTTCTTGCCGAGAGCCTCTTCATGCCAGCCCATTTCGTCAAGCTTCGGATTTCCGTACATAATATCTCTTACGATAATGCTGAACTTAGTAATAAATTCCCAATCCTTATCAGGCTCTACAACCTTTGATTTCTTTATAATTTCAGGGAAGTTTTTGCCTGCATTCTTGTCAAAGCCTTCCTTGCAGTTAGCCTTAATCCAAGTAAGAGCCTTGTTATACTCGTCCTTGTCATAAATTTCAAGCTTAATTCTTCTCAGAATTTCCGTAAGGTCAACAAATTCCGCACGGATACCAAGATATTTCTGCATAAATTCCATATCGCAGTATGAGCCTGCAATACCCATTGCAACACCGCCAAGGTTTACATAAGCCTTGTCCTTCATCTGACCTGCCGCAATAGCGCCCTTTGCCCATCTAATCATCTTCTCCGCAACGTCTGCCGGAACTGAATTGTCGTCTATATCCTGCACGTCGTGACCGTACATTGAGAATGCCGGCAAGCCTCTCTGTGCAAATGCAGCCATAACTGCCGCAAGATAAACAGCACCCGGTCTTTCTGTTCCGTTAAAGCCCCAAACAGCTTTTATTGTGTTAGGGTCAAGGTCCATTGTTTCACTTCCGTAGCACCAGCAGGGTGTTACGGCAAGACTTGCGCAAACATTTTGAGTTTTGAAGAAATCAGCGCACTTTGCAGCTTCTGCGCCGCCGCCGATTGTGCACGGTGAAATTACACACTCAACAGGAGTTCCATCCTGATAGAATACGTTAGCTTCAATAAGCTCCTTTGCGGCATTTGCCATTGCCATTGTTTTGCCTTCAAGGCTTTCACGAACACCTCCCCAGCGTCCGTCGATAGTTGGTCTGATACCAATTTTTGGTTTCATTTTAGTTTCCTCCATTTATTTATTATTTTATTTGAATGGTTTGCATATAAAGCAGAAACCATGAAATAACGCTTTAATCAAGACAGGAATATACTACATTCCTGAGTCTTGGCTGATAGTATTCCTCTCTCGGATTCAGATTGTGCTGTGCATAGAATACACCGAGGTTTATTTCGGGGTCAATTATAACGGTCGTTCCCGTTGCTCCGCCCCAGCCAAATTCACCGAGATTGCTTATTACTCCCGATTGAGCCTTATTAATGTGCGTACGCATACCCAATCCGTAGCCGCAGCCGCGCAATGCGCTCCAGTTGAAATCCTCTAAGGTTTGTCCGCTTAAACGATTGGTACGCATAAGGTCAACTGTATATCTTGATAATATTTTTTCGCCGTTAATCCCCGTTCCGTAATTTGCAAGCGCCGCCATAAGCTTCACATAGTCGGATATAGAAGTGATAATTCCGGCGCCGCCGCTGTCATATTCCTCGCCCAAAACATGACCGTTTTCCTGACCGAGGTTTCTGAACATTCCGCCTGTACCCTGCAAGCCGTTCTTTTGAGCCTCGACTATATCGAAGTTCTCGTTGCCCTCTGGGGTGAATGCGTACTGGTCGGGAATACGCCTGCGCAGCTCTTCATTGTCATGGTAATAGCAGTCCTTCATGCCAAGCGGTTCAAATATATTTTCACGGACATAATCTCTGAATTTCTTACCCGTAATAATGCTTATAACTCCCGCAAGCACGTCATGACCTATACTGTACTGCCAACGTGTACCCGGCTCGTAATGAATGGGGTCTGACGCTATGCAGCGTATAACTTTGTCCGTATCCATTCTGCCGTTTGTAAGTTCTCTCGCTTTTTTAAATCCGTCAGTATTAAAATTATAGTCAAATCCTGCTGTCATTGAGAATAAATCTCCCATTGTAATGGGATTCTTTGCTTTTTTTATTTCTCCGTCCGCATTTTTTATGTACATATCCTTAAATTCGGGTACGTATTCATATAACGGGTCGCTCAAACGGAATATGCCTCTTTCAAGGAGCTGTGCTCCGGCGGTTACGGTTGTTACTTTTGAGCAGGAATAGATTCTGAACAGCTCATCGCCCGTAAGCGGAGCTTTACTTTCAAGATTGCTGTAGCCGCAGGCATATTTAAAAACGCACTTGCCGCCCAGATAAACCTCAATGGCATTGCCCGGAGTAATGTCCTCGGACATATGCTCCATAAAGTTTTTCAAGTTTGTAAAATCCATATTTAAAATCCTTTCAAAATAATAATTATTCTTCTTCATTTGCAATATCCAGCATCTCTTTAAACATACCCTCCTGCGAGGATAATTCATCGAAACTGCCGCTTTGAATTATTCTGCCTTTGTCAAACACAAATATTTTGTCAACGTTTTTTATTGTTGTCAACCTGTGTGCGACAATGATAACCGTATGAGTTTGCATAAGTTCGTCAATTGCGTTTTGAATATGCTTTTCCGATACGTTGTCGAGAGCCGATGTTGCCTCGTCGAATATGAGCATATCGGGCTTGCCGAGAATTGCTCTTGCAATCGCTATACGCTGTTTCTGACCGCCCGACAGTCCAAATCCGCCGTCGCCCACAATTGTGTTCCAGCCGTTTGGCAGGTCGTTTACAAATTCATGCACACGTGCCGTTTCCATTGCGTCCATGATTTCATTCATGGGTGCTTCGGGACAGGCAATTCTGATGTTATCAAGTATACTCATCTGGAATATAAACGGCTCCTGCGGAACAATACCGATACTCTTGCGCAAATCATGCAGGCTGTACTTTTTAATATTATAGCCGTGCATAAGTATTTCTCCGCTCTCAACGTCATACAAACGCATTATGAGCTTTGTCACCGTACTTTTACCGCTGCCGCTTGAACCGACAAGTCCAAAGCTTTTGTTATATTCCATTTTGCAGTTAAAATTGTCAAATATTTTTCTGCTGTCGTAACCGAAAGTTACGTCTTTAAATTCAATACACGGCAGCCCTTTTTCCTTTGCGCTGCGCTCCTCAACCTCCAGACTGTGATAAAGCCTTGTTTCGGGAGTGCTTGTTTCGGTTTTAAGCACCGAGGTTATTCTGTCAAGGCTTGCTTCGGCGTTTGACTTTAAAAGATTGATGTTGAACCATGATGTAAGAGTTGTCATGATTATGTTCATGCTGCTTATAAATGCCGTAAGCTCACCAATCGAAAGCCCCCTGTATATGCACGAGAATGCACCTACAAGATAAACCGCCGCTATTCCGACCTGCTGTGTAAATTCGGGCTTTGCCTGTTCAAGCCACTGCGTGAACGAAAGCTTAACGCCCTTGTTTTTTAATTCACGGATATATCCCTCAAAGTTATCATGTATTTCGCCCTCTATAGCGTACATTTTAATGGCGTTGCTGCCGTGAATCATATCGTTTATGTATTTGCTTGCCTCGGATTCGCTTTTTAGAAGCTCGCCCGAAAGCCGTCTGACTTTTTTCCGCGAGTGCATATTGAACGCAAGGCATACCGAAAGTGCGGTTACCATAACAACGGTCAAAAGCCAGTCGTATGAAAGCATTGCGCATATCGAAATGACAAGGGCAATACTTTGATACGGAATACTCAACGCAAACTGCCTGAGAAATTCTTTGAGGTTTGCCATGGGAGAGCCCATTATATAGTTGAAAAGCTCTCCCGATGAGGTGTTATCGTAAAACCTCATGCAAAGCGTTTGTATATGCTCGAAAAATTCCGAACGTACTTTGAACAGAAATCCTTCAAGCCCTTCAAGAACATTTTTATATCCTGCCGCCCATGTAAACATACGTGCCGCATGAACAAGAACGTATATTCCGCAGAAAAATGCCGCTGTTTTTATTCTGTCGATGTCGGACAGGGCGGTATTTGTGATACCGTTATCTATTATGTGTTTTATGATTATAGGCTGAAAAGCAATCGCAATACCCGTAAGCATTGAAAAGACCATAGCCGTAAGCAGATTTTTTTTATAACTGCTTGTAAAATCCCATATTGTTTTCCAGAATCCTTTTTTGTTGTTTTTTTTCATGGTAATATACCTCCTTGCTTCGGCGTTTAAGCAAGTTTCAAATTATCATATTTTCATGGTATATGTTTTTCTTCCGTCCTCGTGGGGAATGAGTACTTTTTGATTCTTCGTTATTGTAATATCGTATTTGCAGCCTCTGAATTCTCTTGTAACCTTAGCCGGCAGCATTTCCTCCGGCAGACACGGGTCAATTTCAAGTCCGTTCCATTTCGGCTTGATACCGAACATATACTGCGTTACGGCAATATACATCCAAGCCGCCGTACCTGTCAGCCACGATACGTTTGCAAGTCCGAATTTGTCGCTTTCGGGACCGAATATGTTTGACGCATATACATAAGGCTCTGCCTTATATCTCCATTCACCTGCCTTTGCCTGTGCAACCATAGGCAATAGCTGATGATAATACTTGTATGCGTTCTGAGGACGCTTTAAAATACATTCTGCGATAATTGCCCATGTATTTGCATGGCAGAATACACTTCCGTTTTCGCCGCAGCCCTTGTTGTAATATGTAAGAGGGTCTTCCTTTGACGGATAATCCTTCATTGACGGGTCAATTTTCTTTACGCCAAGCTCTGTGTCAAGATATTTCTTTACGCTGTCCATTGCCGTTTCGGCTTTATCGCCCATACCGCTGATAACAGCCCAGCTTTGAGTATTAAGCCATATTTTAGCCTGCGGCTCGCTCTTTGAACCTATAAATCTGCCTTCATCTGTGATACAGCGTCTGTACCAGTCGCCGTCCCATGCGATTTCGTTTACAAGCTTTTTCTGCTGTTCATATATATCAAGATATTTTTGCTTGTCTTCGCCCTTTAATTCGGCAAGCTGAGCAATCATTCTCAATACAGTACCGAACTGCATACTTGTCCATATGCTTTCGCCCTTGCCCTCACGGCATACTTTATATAACATATCGTTCCAGTCTGAGCAAAGCATAAGCGGGAAACCGTGTTCGCCGAGGTTTGCCATACAGAAGTCGATTGATTTCTTTATATGCTCCCAAACCGTAGCCTGTGAGCCGTCATAAAATTCAACGACTTCATCAAGATAATCAAGATTTCCGTCCTCCATTACAATGTGGTAGCAAGCCATAACAAGCCATAAATGATTGTCGGAATGTATTCTCGTTACAGGTTCCCAGCCCTCTGTCGGGAAACAGTAGTGATTGCAGTGACCGTCTTGATACTGCTGTGTGAAAAGTAGGTTTAATTTATCCTTTGCACGTCTTGTATCAAACGGAACCATTGCAAGAATGTCCTGTGCGGTATCTCTTACACCAACGCCTCTGAATGTGCCTGTTGCGTAATAGCTGATATTTCTCGAGAATTTGAAGTTGCGTTCAGCCTGATACGGATTCCATATATTAATCATTGTTTCCGCATCTTTATCGGGTATTTCACATTGGAATTTATTAAGGAAGTTATTCCAGTGCTTGTTAAGTCCGTCAAATGACTTTTCAATAAAGCCGTCACTGCGGCAGTTTGCAACGCTCTTTTTAATATCGTCCTCCGTCATTGCCGTACCGAGGAAAATATTTACCGTCTTTTCTTCGCCTGCCTTTAAATCCAAATCCAATTGCAGTGCAAAGCACGGGTCGCCGCCGTAAAGAGTTGAGTTTGAACAGCCTTCTCCTTCAATTCTCTGCGGATTTTCTTCACTTCTGTATGAGCCGATAAATTCATCTCTGTCACAGTCAAATGCGGTAACGGGAACGTCCGCCGCAAAATATACAAGCGGAGTTTCGTCGGGCTTAGGCTGTGTTTCAACGCCATATTTGTACACAAGAATATCGTCCATGTTATAGCATGAAAGCTGGTGCTTGTTATAGCACTGCCATTGAAGCTCACGCATGAACTCCATCATTCCCAGCTCAACATAAGGGAACAGCGTTATTTTTTTATCCGTATCAGATTTTATTTTAAGATTCCAGATTAACGCATTTTCATATTCGCCAACAAAATATTTTGCTGTAACGCTTACGCCGTTTCTCTCGGCCTCAAAGCGTGTGTAGCCCATGCCGTGGGTTGACTGCCATTTTTCGGGCTTTGTTTTGCACGGCTCGTTTGTCGGACACCAGTATTCGTTTCCGTCCTTTATAAAGGTATAGAAACCGCTTCTGTCCGTTGGAATATGGAAAAATTTATAGTGGTTAATTCTCCAGATTTGCGGTGATTTATAGAAAGCAACGCCGCCGCCCGCCTGCGACATCATAGTATGGAATGTGCCGTTTGAAAGATAATTCATCCACGGCGTCGGGGTATTGTACTTGTCAAAGGTTATTTCCTTTTTTTCGTTATTAAATTTGTACATGGTTAAGTACTCCTTTACCTTAATTTAGTAAGTTTAATATACACTATTTATCTGAGCTTGTCAATACATATATTATCATTTTTTATGTACTTTTTGACATAACTCACATTCTAACACAAATTATATCATGCGTGAAATCAATTGTCAACCAAATACTGTTTTTTGAGTATAAAAATTCATGCGTCATATTAGGTCAATTTACCCAATTTAAAACTGTCTGTATAATTTTTGCAGGAAATCAGATAATAAACAAAAATTGATATTTTGAAAGGAGCAGCTATGTTCAGAGGTAAAATAGTAATTGTCGGCGCAGGCTTTGTAGGTTCGACTATAGCGTATACGATTATGTGCGGAGGACTGTTCAACGATATTGTGCTTATAGATATTAACAAGGATAAGGCGGAGGGTGACGCAATGGATATGGCTCACGGCGTGTCGTTTGTAAAGCCTGTAAATATTTACAGCGGAGATTACAGCGAATGTGCGGATGCCGATATTGTAGTTATTACAGCCGGAGCAAATCAAAAACCGGGCGAAACACGGCTGGATTTGCTGAAAAAGAATACGTCGATTATAAATAATATAGTAAAAAGCATTATGGAATTTGCACCGCCCGATATTATTCTGCTTACAGTGACAAACCCCGTTGATGTTCTGACATATGTGACATACAAGGCTTCGGGCTTGCCTAAAAATCAGGTCATAGGCTCGGGAACGGTGCTTGACACGTCACGTCTGAAATATATGATTTCACGTCATACCGATGTTGACGCACGAAATTGCCATACCTATATAATAGGAGAGCATGGCGACAGCGAGGTTGCGGCGTGGAGCATAACGAATATAGCGGGCATGAGCATGAGGGAGTATTCAAGGCGTACCGGGAAATGCACGCCGGAGGATTTGGAGTTCATGTATAACAGAGTCAAAAGTGCGGCATATGAAATTATAGAGAAAAAGGGCGCTACGTATTATGCGATAGGGCTTGCGGTGGCGAGAATATGCTCGTGTATTGCGGGCGAGGAAAATTCGATTCTGACGGTATCGAGTATATTTGAGGGCGAGTACGGGCTGAGTGATATTGCGCTTTCCGTTCCTACAAAGGTTTCGGGGTACGGAGTGGAATATATTCTTGAAGTGCCGTTTGACGAGCGTGAAATGTCGGGACTGAAAAAGAGTGCCGAAACGCTTTCGGGATATATAAAGGAGCTGGGAATAAACTGACCCTTTACAAAAGTATGGAATATATGGTATAATATCGGAAAAGGAGTGATAAGTCTGAATAAAATCACTCATAGCACTACTTTTTGTTTGGGGTAGCGAAGCGGCTGAATGGTAGTGAATGACAATTCGGTGAATTGTCAGAGCCATTCAGTGACCGAACCGCAGTGAGAAGTATAATAATACAGCACCACTCGCTGCAAAGCAGCACTCTGAGCGATTTTCTTTCAGACTTGAATTTTGTGCCTTACAGCGGTGAAAGGAATGGTTATAAAAATGAACGAATTAATGAAAAACATTAAAAAATCCGAGGTTTTAAAACTAAAGGACGAGGTTGTTTATCAGGACGGACAGATAGTAAGCAAAACTCTGATACAAAATTCAGCGGTAAGCATTACACTGTTTGCGTTCGCAAAGGGTGAGGAGATAAGTACTCACGAATCGGGCGGCGACGCATTTGTTGTATGTCTGGACGGAACGGGCAAAATAACAATTGACGGAGTCGAGCATATCTTAAATGAGGGAGATTCAATCGTAATGCCGGCAAAGCACCCTCATGCAGTATACGGAGAGGATAAATTTAAGATGCTTTTAACGGTGGTATTCTGAAAAAATTTGTAATTTGCTATTGCCAAAATTTTATTTATGTGCTATAATTCCCATATAAAAGCAGAAAAGAGGAATTACAGTGGAAACAAAAAACAAAAAGATTAATTTTTTGGGCGACAGCATAACGGAGGGCGTGGGAGCCTCGTGCCCCGAAAATAATTACGTATCGGTATTCGGACGTATATCGGGCGCACAGGTAAGAAACTACGGAATAGGCGGTACACGTATTGCAAAACAGCGTTCAAAATCCATGTTTGAAATATGGGACAGGGATTTTGTGGGGCGTGTTGAAGAAATGGACGCAGACGCTGATATTGTCGTTGTATTCGGAGGAACAAATGATTTCGGTCACGGGGATTCAAAAATAGGCGATTTTGAGTCACGGGACGAATATACATTTTACGGAGCAATGCACAGCTTATGTATAAAGCTTATAAATAAATATCCGAACAGTGAAATTATATTTATGACACCGCTGCACAGATTAGGTGAGGACGATGATGTGAACGGAATAGGACTCAGAAACCAGCGTAATCTTGCAGGCTATGTCGATATAATAAAAGAGGTTGCCGCATATTACGGACTTCCCGTTCTTGACCTGTTTTCAACAAGCGGTTTGCAGCCTAAAGTCGACATTATAAAAGAGCTGTATATGCCCGACGGACTGCACCCGTCAGACAAGGGTGCGGAAAGAATCGCAAGGAGATTATATTCGTTTATTTCAGCATTATAAAAATTTTTGAAAAAATGCTTGACATTTGGAAGGTTTTTATATATAATGATACGGAAGAATTTGTGAATATTAACTTTTAAAAGGGAGTAGCTTGCGGATATATCCGTTTCTCCGGCGTCAATGCACGGCTTTATGCCCGCTTGAGAATTAAAAAGCAAGACTTTTATCGGGATTTTTGTCTCGGTAAAAGTCTTTTTATATATAATAAATAAAAAACAGGAGGATTATAATGTTAGAATTATTTTCAAACGTACTCAACATCACGTGGCAGCAAGGCGTGATGTGGGTAATTGGGGGATTACTTATTTATCTTGCTATTAAAAAGGACATGGAGCCGTCACTGCTTTTGCCGATGGGTTTCGGTGCGATACTTGTCAATCTGCCGCTTTCGGGAGCGGTAACGCAGATTTATGAAGGTGTTGCGGAAATAGGCGTAATTGATGTGCTGTTCGAGTCGGGTATCGCAAACGAATTGTTTCCGTTATTGCTGTTCATCGGAATCGGCGCAATGATTGATTTCGGTCCGCTGCTTTCAAATCCCAAATTGATGATTTTCGGCGCTGCCGCTCAATTCGGTATATTCTTTACATTGAGTGTTGCGTCGTTGCTCGGATTCGATTTAAAGGACGCAGCGTCAATAGCAATCATCGGTGCTGCCGACGGACCTACGTCAATATTTGTGGCGAATTTCTTTAATTCAAAATATATCGGTGCGATTATGGTTGCGGCATATTCGTATATGGCGCTTGTACCGCTTATTCAGCCGCCCGTTATCAAGCTGCTGACGACAAGAAAAGAGCGTCTTATAAGAATGCCGTATGAGCAGAAAAACATTTCAAAAACAACACGCATACTTTTCCCGATAGTTATTACGGCTGTTACGGGAATTGTGTCGCCGAGAAGCGTTGCGCTGATAGGCTTTTTGATGTTCGGTAATCTTATTCGCGAATGTGGTGTTCTCGATTCGCTTTCGGAAACGGCGCAGAAGGTGCTGGCAAATCTGATAACACTGTTTTTGGGAATTACGATTGCAACAAAAATGCAGGCTGATTTATTCCTGACAAAGGAAACGCTTATGATTATCGGCTTGGGACTTGTTGCGTTCGTATTCGATACGGCAGGCGGTGTGATATTTGCGAAGATATTGAATTTGTTCCTGAGAGGCGACAAAAAGATTAACCCTATGATAGGTGCGGCAGGTATATCGGCATTCCCGATGTCGGCACGTGTTGTTCATAAGCTCGGACTTAAGGAGGATAATCAGAACTTCCTGCTTATGCATTCGATAGGCGTAAACGTATCGGGACAAATAGCTTCGGTTATAGCCGGCGGTCTGATATTGAATTTGTTGGGATAACGGATAGGAGAGTACAGATATGAATTATGAAGCAATGATTGCAACGCTGCCAATTATGGCAAAGGGCATGGCAGGAATATTTATAGTAACGGGAGTTATAATACTGTCAATGATTGCATTAAATAAATTTACAAAATAAAAAATAGGGCGACGCCCTATTTTTTATTTTCCTCCAAGCTTACCGCAATTCGGCTTGGGGCTTTTCTGTATTCAAGAATTTTTTTATAATCTTTTTTCATAATCTGCAAGCCGTATGTCGATATATCCATAACAATTCCCGAGCATTGCTCTGCCTGAGTTTGCAGCTCGTCAAACGTAACCGCAACTATGCTGTCATTGCAGTTATGCTTTGCGAAGTCCTTTCTTGCGGCTTCTGCGGCTTCCATATCGGTGAATGCGCATACGAAATTTTGCTTGCTGTTATTTGACAGGCTGATAACACGCATGGAAAGATTGCCCTTGTAAACATCATATTTTTTATCAATATCCGAAATAAGCAAATCCTTTGAAAGCTTATTTTCTTCAATTGCTTTTTCAGCCTTTGCCAGTGCGTCGGGAGTATACAGAGTTGTTCCCGCTTCGTACGGGTGGGGAACAAACACATAGACAACCCCGTTGCCAAGCTCTCTGTAGGCATTTGCCTGCAATGTAAGCGCCGCTTCCGTAAGCTCACGCTCAATCGGCTGTCCTTTTTGTGATTTATCAAGCTTTTGCAAGCGCTGAACGTATTGCAGATGCCGTATAAACATATTTTTCATGTTATGGTTTCGGCTGTCGATTACTCCGCATTCGGGGTATTTGTAAAAGCTGTTAAGCCATACATCAACCGGCATATAACCGTTATCAAGCCTAAACGCATTTATGCCCATACCGCACAGCTCGTTAAAGAAATCGCTGAATTTATCCTTATCAACCTTTCTTATAATGAAATTACCCTGATGAGCCTGTGCAAAGTGATTTTTTGCATTGTTTGCTCTCTGTTCGGTTGTGAAAAGCTCCGCACGTCCGTCAAGCCCCATAAACGGGTAATTTTCATTGAAGTCGGAATCAAATGCGGCATATAAAGCGTCCGATTGCAAAAGCTGTTCGCCGAGTTGTTTCATAGTCTGCTGCAGCTCCTCGGCATTTTCGTTTTTATTTTGAAGTTGATTGCACTTTTTTTGCAGCTTTTCAAGGTCGCTCAATGCGGCGTTTTCGTAAAATTCAAGTATTCCCTTTGGTACTCTGAATTGTTCTCTGCCGGGGTTGATGAGAATACCGCTTATTGAATCGTCGTTTCTGAAATTCTTGTACTGGTCAAGAAGAAGATTCGGCAGGCTTACGGGAGTTACATCCTCATTTGTAATATATCTCTTTAATGCGCTTTTATCCGTAAACATTGCAAGCCACTTACTTCCGTCGGGGAAGTTTGCAAGAGGAATCGAAACTTTTACACCTCCGTTTTCATCGGGCTTGCCGCCGGGCAAAATAAGCTTTGTTTTTAAAAGTGCCTCAATTATGCCCTGTGACAGACGGCTTATCTGCTGCATTTCATCTTGATTTAATTCTCTGTTTTCTTTTTTTGCATTGTTAAGTATATTGTCATGAATTTGATTCAGAACAATCATGGTTCTGCAAATTTCGGGCGATGATGTTCCTTCATTTGCGTCAAATTCCAATAATTCGCTTATTTTTACACAGCAGTTCATGTCAATAATGGCTTTTGCAAATCCCGCCTCGCAGTACTCCGTAAAGACGCTGTCAAACTTGTCGGGTGTAATTTCCGAAAGTGATATATGAGATATATTTGAATTTTCTGCCTGTTTTTGCGCAAAATCCTTATTTGTAAACAGATACATTGCTTCCGCATTAAACAGCGGTAAGCGGTTCAAATCGGAGTTTAAAACATACAAAGTCATTGAACGCATGGATTCAAGAATTTTTTTGCGCAGTTCTTTTTTGTATTCAAAAATAGGAGCAAGCTCTTCCTTTAAATCCTCGCTGTCCGCAAGCTTTACACAATTATCTATAAAACCGTTTAACGCATTGTGAACCGTACATAATTCATCACGGCTCAGTGAGTCGGTGCTTTCGGGTTCTGTATCGTCGTCCATAAATCTGCCGCCTATATATAAAGCGTACAGTGACTGGAATTTTTCTCTTGACATAGGCTCTGACAAAAGGAATATAGCCTTGTACAAATCAATATCCTCGTCCGAAAATCCGTTTTCCTTTAATACTTCGGCTGTGTCGACCGCTTTTTCTTCGGCAGTCTCCGAAACGTTTTCTTCTTTTATCGGTGTTTCCGACGGCTCGGGATTATTCTCCCGATTATTTTTTTTCTTCAAAAAATTGAACATTTAGTTTAATCCTTTCCTATATATTCGGCTTGTAGCTCGGCATTGGCTCAAGCTTAAATTTATTCATTGCGTGAAGCTTGTCTATGCGCTCTTTTATTGCGGCATCTTCACAAATGCCCTCACGAATGTAGGTATCAAGCATATCATAAGTGAAGCCGAGATTTTCTTCGTCCGTTTTACCGCACAGACCGTCAATCGGCGGCTTATCCACAAGCATATCGGGCAGACCGAGCAAGCGCCCTATCTGTTTCACTTCTCTTACGGTTATATTTGCAAGCGGACTGAAATCACCTGCGCCGTCACCGTAGCGTGTGGCATATCCAACCCAGTCCTCCGACAGATTGCACGTGTTTGCAACACGTCCGTTACAGCTTTGCCCGACAGCATAAAGCGTTGACATTCTGATTCTGGGCGGAAGATTGATTCTTGCCTGTGCCGTAAATTCCATATCAGAGGGCATACTGTTAATCAGTCCGTTTACCGAATCCTGAATATTTATAATATAATGTTTTATACCCAAATGACTGACAAGAAGTTTTGCACAGTCTATATCAGCCTGTTCGCCGCACGGCATTAAAACCCCGATAACTCTGTCTTTTCCCAGTGCCTCAACACACAGCGCCGCAACAACTGAGCTGTCCTTGCCGCCCGAAATACCGACGATTGCATTACAGCCCTTGCCGTTTTTATCAAAAAACTCTCTTATCCATTCAACTATCTCATTTTTTATCCGTTCCGTATCGAACATGATAATCACCTCTCAGTATAGAAATTCACCTACTTATAATAATACATATACTGTAATATGTCAAGCGTTTTAATATATTTTCGGCATATTTGATACAAAATATTATTCCTTTTGCTTTGCGGAATAATACCCGGGAGATTTGCCCGTAATTTTTCTGAATATTTTATAAAAATTTGAATGGCTCGAAAAGCCGCACTGCATTGCAATTTCAATTTTTGTAAGATCAGTATTTTTCAAAAGCCGTATTGCCTTTTCGGTACGCTTTATGAGTATGTAATCCCATGGGGATATTCCGTTGAATTTTTTGAAAACCGTACAGAAATAAGATTTGTTCATCATGGCAATCCGTGCAAGAGAATCAAGCGACAGAGGCTGTTCGAGGTTATCGTCTATGTAGCGCAGCGTTTCATTCAGACGTGAAAATACGTCCGTATAGCGTGCGTATTCGGTTTCCTTGCTGACATACCCGTAATTGCGTATAAGCAGTGTAAGGATTGTATAAAGCTGTATCCGCACAAGCATTTGATAGTTGAATTTTTGCTCCGTCATTTCATTTTCGACATTATGAATACGCATAACTATTTCATGCGTTGACGGATTTGTTCGGTCAATTCTGTTTGTGAACGTATTGTTTCGGTTGAAAAATATACGAAGCAGACCGTTTGTTTCGGGAAATTCGTTGTCCGACCATAGTATTCTCGGTTCAAATTTAATACTGAGCATTTCAAACGGTTCTCCGTTTTCTATTTCCGTTATGCAGTGGCTTTCCTCGGAATTGAAAATAAATACATCGTCTTTTTTGAAGCGATATTCCGTATTTTCGACAAGGTATATGCCGCCGCCCGAAAGTATGCAGGACATTTCGCACTCGGTATGATGATGCTCTCTGTAACTGCGTCTGCCCGCAGCAACCGACGTATGATAAATTTTTAATATCGGCTGTTCCTGTTTATCAAATAGTATATGTTCCGAAAACTGCACGCACAATCCCTCCGTTTTATATAAAAACAAAATATAGTGGACAAATCTGTAAATATAGCGGATGAATTTATATTCATACAATGCTATAATTCAATTATAGAACAAATTAATAAAAATGTCAAGGTCGGGCAAGCCGAAATTTTGTATTATGCCGAAGTTTGGTGCGCTAAACCTTGAAGAGTGAAAGGAAAGTGTAAAATGAACAATTCTGTAAAAGAAATGATTTCGGAGAATGTAAATATAAACTCCAATCCGTCAGAATTAAAAATAACGGATATAAGAGTTGCAAACATAAACGGTGCGCCCAAGCATTGCCCGCTGATTAAAATATACACAAATCAGGGGATTGTAGGCTACGGCGAGGTCAGAGACGCCTCAAGCGCAACATACGCTCTTATGCTGAAATCAAGGCTTGTCGGAGAAAATCCGTGTAATGTCGACAAGCTGTTCCGCAGAATAAAGCAGTTCGGCGGTCATTCAAGGCAAGGCGGCGGCGTATCGGGTATTGAAATTGCTTTATGGGATTTGGCAGGAAAAGCATGGGGAGTTCCTGTATGGCAGATGCTCGGCGGAAAATTCCGAGATAAAGTCAGAATGTACTGTGATACCGATGTTGACGGAAAGCATACGGGTACGGACATGGGTCGTGCTCTGAAAAAGCGTATGGAGCAGGGATTTACATTTCTGAAAATGGATTTGGGTATTGAGCTTATGCTTGATGAGCCCGGCTGCCTGAATGCGCCGAGCGGATTTTTGGAGGATATAAAAAAATATTCGATGAAGGCGATAAATCATCAGTCGGGTTCGATTGACCGTGATTTGATGCTCGGTAAAAATTATGAAATATTTACTATACCTCATCATGCAACGGGAATACATATTACTCAAAAGGGACTTGATTATCTTGAAGATTATGTTCGTCAGGTAAGAGATGTAATCGGCTATGAAGTACCTCTTGCAATCGACCATTTCGGTCACGTGTGTATAGAGGATTGTATTATGTTTGCGAAAAGACTTGAAAAGTATAATATTGCATGGATTGAGGATATTGCACCGTGGCATTACACAAAGCATTTTGAAAAGATTTCACATTCGTGCAATGTTCCGATTTGTACGGGTGAGGATATATACCTTGCAGAGAATTTCAAGCCGCTTATGGAGAACGGCGGAGTTTCGGTGGTTCATCCCGATATTTTGACGGTCGGCGGCGCTCTTGAAATGAAAAAGCTTGGAAATATGTGTGATGAATACGGTGTTGCAATGGCAATTCATATGGCTGAAAGTCCGATTGCGTGCATGGCTGCAATTCATGCGGCTGCGGCTGTACAAAACATTCTTGCCGTTGAATTTCATTCAGTTGATATTCCGTGGTGGAATGACCTTGCTCTGGGTATAGAAAATCCGATATTCGATAACGGATTTATAAATGTTCCGAATAAGCCTGGCTTGGGTATAGATTCGCTTAATGAGGAGCTTATAGCACAGCATATACATAAGGATTACCCGGGACAGTGGGAGCCGACAACGCAGTGGGATAATGAGTGGGCGAACGACCGTGAATGGTCTTAAGACTGAATAAAATTCCGCATCTTGCGCTCTTACCCTCGATTGCGTATTACATATAAAAATCTATTGTGGAGTGAAAAATAATGAGAGAACAGATTTACAATTACATGAAAGACGGTGAAGACGTCTACAAAGCCAGGGCGGACAGAGATATTGAAATTAACCGTAAAGGCGATTTTGAACTGATACTGACAGACAAAAACGGAAACAGTCTGAATGACGGGCAAATTATAAATGCAGAGCTTACCGATTTGGATTTTAATTTCGGTGCAAATATTTTCATGCTCGGTGAATATGATGAGTTCGAACGTAACAGTGCATACGAAAAAGAATTTTGCGGCTTGTTCAACACCGCAACAATACCTCTTTACTGGGAGGGAACAGAGCCGAAAAAGGGTTATCTGCGTTATGATAAGTCTACGCCGAGGGATGTTTACAGACGTCCTCCCGCTGATACGGTCGTTGAATTTTGTCGGAAGAATAATCTGAGAATGAAAGGGCATCCGCTGTTTTGGACAGAGTTTGTGCCCGACTGGCTGCCGAACGATTACCGTGAACTGAAAAAATACATAGTTAAAAGATTTGAAGAAATATCACAGAGATATTCAAAAAGCGTTGAATGCTTTGACGTGGTAAACGAGCCGTCACGTCTGTACGATGTTTATATGCGTGACAGAAAGACTCGCCTTAACGGTGCAATGCTTGTTGAAGATGATTATTGCGTATGGCTGTTTAAGCTTGCAAGACAGCTTTTCCCTGCAAATAAGCTGATTATTAATGATACCGTATGGGCGTCGTTCCATGAATTCAGAGGAAAATACAGCGGATATTATTTGAATTTAAAGGATTTGATTAACAGGGGAGTGGAAATAGACGAAATAGGCTTGCAGTGCCATTTGGGAACAAACGGACCGGAAAATGCCTATAATGCCGAAAGGCTGTATGATGTGCTTGATACATATGCAAGCCTGGGAAAGACGATTAATATTTCCGAAATAAGTATACCGTCCGTATTTGAGGACGGAGAGGACGAGGATTTGCAGGCGCAGGCGGCGGAACAATTATATAAAATATGCTTCAGTCATCCTGCCGTAACGGGGCTTACGTGGTGGAATCTTCCCGATGACGGAGTTCTCACAATAAAAAGGGCTGCGGGAGATGAAAACATACCGTCAATAGGCTTGATTGACCCCGATTATTCGGAGAAGAAGGCTTACAAGACTTTGCAAAAGCTGATAAAGCAGGACTGGACAACAAATGAAACAATTGCGGTTAAGAACGGAACGGCAAAATTCAGAGGATTTTACGGAAAGTATAAAATTACCGCAAATGTGAACGAAAAGAATGTATCTGCTGTTGTTGATTTCACGAAATGTGCGTCGGATAATCGCAGAATTCAATTGGAGGTTTGAGCATGAACACGGCAGAAACATATGAAATTTTGGATAATAAGGTAAATAATAACATAACAAAAATTAAAATTACAAAGCCTGACGGTAAAAGTGTTTTCATTGAACCGTTTGTGTATACATATATCAATACCGATTATAACGAAGAAGGTTACGAAAAAATAACCTCTGACGGTAAATGCGAATTGCGGTACAGATATTCTCCGGATATTTCGGGTGAATATACGGTATATGAAATGTGTGGTGACAGCGTTGTTTCCGAATATAAATTCAATGCGGAGCATAGCGGCAGGCATGGATATGTGAAAGTAAGCGGAAAAAATAACAAATATTTTGCATATTCCGACGAAACGCCGTTTTTGCCGATAGGAATTAATATGGCATTTCCAACAAAATATCAGCTTGACAGCGGAGTTGAATTTGGCTTGGGGAACAAATATTCCTATCTCGGTTTAAAGCAGTATGAGGCTTGGATAAGAAAAGCGAGCAAATACGGTGTAAACCTCATTCGCATATGGTGTTCGGACAAATACTTTGAAGCCGAAAAAGAAAATGCGGGCGAATATGCCTATGAGCGTTTTACCCTGCTTGATAAAATATTTGAGCTTGCACACAAGTATAATGTTAAAATCAAGCTTACATTGGAACAATTCAGATATTTTTCGTATGATAAAGAGGATACATATATAAACACCCTGTTCGGAAAAAGACTTTATTACGGCGGACGCAGATGCGAAAGCACGGATGAATGGTTTTCGGAAAGCCTTTGGCAGGATAAATGGATAGAAAAAGTAAGCGAATATGCAAAGCGGTACGCATATGACGACGCTTTATTTGCCGTTGAACTTTGGAACGAAATGAACACCGTCAGCTGTAAGTGGGGTATGTACGATTCGCAGATAACAAAATGGAACCAAACAATGTCCGATAAGGTGAGAAAATTGTTTCCGAAGCATATGATAATAAATTCAATCGGAAGCTACGAATCCGATATATCAAAGGCTTATTATGATAATTTTTGCTGGGAAAAATTTGATTTCAAGCAAATTCATTCATATCTTGACCAAGGTGCCGTATATGAAGAAGCACGCGAAAATCCGATAAAAATTTTAAAACGTGCGTGCCGTGAACAGGCAACGGAAATTCAGCCGCTTTTGGTTGCCGAAACGGGTGCGGTAAACAATAACCATTCGGGACCGTTCAGATTTTATTCCTCGGACGATTTCGGGCTTATATTTGCGGACTGCGTATATACGCCGCTCTTTTTGGGAGCGGCAGGCTGCGGTAACATTTGGCATTGGGACGGCAGATATATGGAATTTAAAAATTTGTATCATATGTATAAGCCGTTTGCCGAACTTACGCATGATATAAATTTTATTGAAGAGAGATTTGAGGTTAAGGATTGTTCAAATGAGTATGCCTATATTCAAGCCATTGAGGGGCAAAAGCATAGCTTGTACTATATAAGAAATAAGTCGGCAAGCTGGAAAAATGTATTGCGTGATTTAAACGAGCCGACAATTATAGAAAAGCTTGAATTACAGGTTGACGGTACTGCCGAATTGGTGCACATATGGAATGATGCGGAGACTTTGGAACAGAATGAAAATACGGCAATAATACGAAATATCAGAAACGGAGTATTTGTCAAGGTTTCAAGATAAGGGGTTTATTATGATACTTACAGATTATTTCAGGAGCGAGCGTGATATATGCTGGGATTTTGCAAAGCAGTGCGGAGTGGAAAACGGCGTTATCAGACTGCCCGAAACGGCAGATTTTGATATTACCGATATATCGCATTGGAGAACGGTATATAAAAGGTTCACGGATTTTGGCATAAAGCCGATAGTGATAGAGCCTATGCCGAATGAGTTGCATGACCACATAAAAATCGGTGATGATATGCGTGATGAATGTATAGAAAAAGTCATAAAAATGCTTGAAATTATGGATAAGCTTGATATAAGAGCAATATGCTTTAATTTTATGGCGCATATAGGCTGGCTGAGAACTTCATCGGATATTTGCGAAAGAGGCGGTGCGCTTGTGACGGGCTTTGATATAGCGGATTTCAAGCCGGCATCTGCAAAAATAACGGAGCGGGAATTATGGGATAATTACACATATTTCATAAAGGCTGTAATTCCGTATGCCGAAAAATGTAATATTGATTTGGCACTGCACCCTGATGACCCTCCTCTTGCAAAATTAGGCGATGTATCAAGAATAATGATAAGTGCGGAAAATATTGATAAGGCTGTGAATACAGTGCAGTCGCCAAAGCTCGGCATTACAATGTGTCAGGCAACATATGCAATGATGGGTGAGGATTTATATAAGGTTATTCCGTATTTTGCGGATAAGATAAAGTTTATACATTTCAGAAACGCTGTCGGAAATAAAACGAAATTTCATGAAACCTTTCATGATAACGGCTCGCTTGAAATGGCAAGGCTGATAAAGCTTTACAAGAGCTTAGGCTTAAATGTTCCGATAAGAGTGGACCATGTTCCGACGATGGCGGGAGAAAATACCGTAAATGCAGGTTATGACGCACTCGGCAGATTATACGCAATAGGTTATTTAAAAGGGATATTGGAGGCGACAGACTAATATGTTTGATTTAACGGGTAAAACGGCTCTTGTTACGGGAGCAACGCAGGGAATCGGATTTGCAATTGCAAAAGCTCTTTCGGAGCATGGCGCAAAAGTGTTTGTGAACGGAGCGTCAAGTGAGGAAAAATGCCGCAAAGCGAGCGAGCAAATAGAAAATTCCGTTCCCGTCAGAGCAAATCTCATGAAGAAAGACGAAATAAATATGCTTTATGAGAAAACGGGAGATGTGGATATATTGATTTTGAATGCGTCAATTCAGTATAAAAGAAAATGGGACGCTTTTACAGATGATGAATTTGAGGCACAGCTTGACTGCAATTTAAAATCCACATATTATTTAATAAAAAAATATGCGCCGTATATGCAAAAACAAAAATGGGGAAGAATTGTAACAATCGGAAGTGTAAACCAGTACAATAATCACCCTGAGCTTGCAGTTTACGGCATGACAAAGGCGGCTCAGATGAAACTTGTAGAGAATATAGCGCCGTATCTTGCGCCATACGGAGTGACGGTAAACAATATCGCCCCCGGAGCAATAAATACACCGAGAAACGCACAGGCATTGAGCGATGAAGAATTTAATCAAAAGGTGATAAACAGTATTCCGATGGGGTACGTCGGACAGCCGGATGACGTAGCGCCGGCGGCGTTGCTTTTATGCTCCCAAGAAGGGAGATATATAACGGGTTCAGAAATCATTGTTGACGGCGGTATGCGACTTTGAAATTCCGCATCTTGTCACCGAAATTCAAGGGGCGGTGCTTATGCACAGCACCCTTGAATTTCAGCAACAATCTGCGAAATTTCACACCCACAGAGAAAATCCGAAAGCGAAGTACAAACGTACAGCATTCTCGCCATTCGGCAGCAATCTGCGAAATTTCACACTCACAGAAAAAAACGAAAACAAGATGCCTATGCACAGTACCCTTGAATTTCGGCAGTAATCTGCGGAATTTCACACCCACGGAGAAAAGCCGAAAGCGAAGTATAAACGTGCAGCACTCTCGCCATTCGGCAGCAGTCTGCGGAATTTCACACCAATGGAGAAAAGCTGAGAGCGAAGTGCAAATGTACAGCACTCTCGCTGTTCGGCGGCAATTAAAACATATAAAGAAAGGAAAATAAAAATGCACTTTAACAGTAAAGAAGAAATTATAGCTTTAACGCCTCAATGGAAAGGCGACAGAATGGACGACGGCAGACCGTACGTTCCCGACAGATACTTGAAAGCACTGCGCTCGCTTACTCTTGAGGAGGTATGGAAACCGATATTTGTAAAGGGTTATGAAAGCCAATTCGAGGGTAGACTTCACACTCTGCACGATGACGGAAGAAAACTGATAGGACGTGCAGTTACGGCGACTTATTGCCCGTACCGTCCCGACCTTGATGAGGTCGTAAAGGACATCGGCAGAAGCGAAAACAGAACGGGTACATATAATCAATGGGTAATAGACAGCCTTGTTGAGGGCGACGTTATTGTTATAGATATGTATGATAAAATTTATAAAGGTACATTCTTGGGCGGTAATCTTACAACCGCAATCAAGAATAAGACAAAAACAGGCGGCGGAGTAATCTGGGGCGGTATAAGAGATACTGAGCAGATGAAAAAGGTTGAAGGTGTTCAGGTTTATTACCGGGGAATTGACCCTACGCCTATACGCGATTTTATTATGACAGGATTTAATACGGCGACAAGAATAGGAAATGCCATATGTCTGCCCGGTGATATAGTTTTCGGAGCAGGCGGCGGCGTTCTGTTTATTCCGTCTCATCTTGTACCCGAGGTCGTTGACGGTGCGGCAAAGACGCAGGTAAAGGATTTGTTCGGATTTGAGATGATAACTCTTAACAAATTCACAACGGCGCAGATTGATAAAAATACATGGAGTAAGGAAATGCTCGATTTGCTAATGGAATTTATTGAAAATGACGAGCGTGCGGCACAGTACAGAGGTATGGACTGGTCGCATGAGTATGACCTTGCGATAAACGGTGACCCGAATGATACTCAAAGTGCATTGTAATAGGAGAAAATAAAATGTCAAGAAGAGAAGTATTAAAATTTTTTGAGGAAAACAAAGCCTATATGGACGACATTGTAAATACGGGTATTGAGCGCAACCGTAAGGGATATGCAAAGCTTGTATTAAAGGATAAGGACGGTAACCCCGTGAAAAATGCGTCCGTAAAGGTAAATCAAAAAACGCATGAATTTAAATACGGTGCAAATTTGTTTATGCTTGATGAGCTTGAAAGTGATGAGAAAAACGAGCTTTACAAAAAGTATTTTGCCGACGCTTTCAATATGGCAACGCTGCCGTTTTATTGGGACGATTTAGAGCCTGAAAAAGGCAAGCAAAGATATGAAAAGGACAGCCCTAAAATTTACCGCCGTCCCTCGCCCGATTTGTGTATTGAGTTTTGCGAAAAGAACGGCATAGAGCTGCGCGAACACGCACTTGCATATGATAATTTCTACCCAAAATGGTTAAAGGACGCATCGCCGAATGAGGTAAAAGCGGAAATGAAGCGCCATTTCAGAGAAATAGCGGAGCGCTATGCCGATAAAATAGATACGATTGAAGTCACAAACGAGATGTATTGGGACAGCGGAACAACAGCTATGTACGATGAAGATGATTTTCTGGAATTTGCATACAAGCTTGCAAGAAAGTATTTCACTCATAACAAACTTGCGATAAATGAATGGTCGGCGGTTTGGTACGGAGAGGGCAGAATAACAGACCAATATTATGCCTACATAAAAAATGCACTATATGAGGGCGCTCCGATTGACGCAATCGGTATGCAGTTCCATATGTTCTATAAAAAAGAAGATGAATTGTCAAGCACAAACAAGGTATACAATCCGTATCATTTGTACAAAATTATGAACAGATATGCAAAGCTGAACAAGCCTATTCAGGTTACGGAGGTGACAATTCCGGCATACTCAAACAGCGAAGAGGACGAGGCAATTCAGGCGGAAATTATAAAAAACCTGTATTCGATATGGTTCTCGCATGAAAATGTTGAGCAGATTATCTATTGGAATCTTGTTGACGGATATGCCGCATTTGCTTCGCAGGGGGATATGAAATCGGGAGAAAATTATTATTACGGCGGACTTATTCGTTTTGATTTTACGCCGAAGCCGTCATATTATACGGTAAAGGATTTATTCCAAAAGGTATGGCATACCGAAACAGAAATCGGTACAAATGACGAGGGTAAAGCTGAATTTAAGGGATTTTACGGTAAGTATGATATTGAAATAACCGTTGACGGAAAGACAGTAACAAAAGAAATTGACTTTTCAAAGAAAAAGTCGGACAAATTTGAAATTATTCTGTAAATAAAAAAGGGTTGCCGCATTGGCGCAGCAACCCTTTTGGTTTATGCTATTACTCTTACCGCTATAACATCATCTACCGCCTCAAGCTTTTTGATAACGGCATCGTCGACCTTATGGTCAGTGTTTATAATAGTGTATGCAATATCGTTCTTTGATTTGTTTATCATATCGCTTATATTGACATCTGAAAGAATTTCGGTGAATTTACCGAGCATATTTTTGATGTTCTTATGAATAATCGTAACTCTGCCGACACCGCTTGACGGAAGTGAACAATTCGGAAGATTTACCGAGTTTTGAATATTTCCGTTTTCAAGATAATCAGCCAGTTCACGTGCTGCCATTACAGCGCAGTTATCCTCTGATTCGGCTGTTGATGCACCCAAGTGAGGTATGGCAATTATACCCTTTTGATTTATCGTTTCTTCATTCGGGAAGTCAACAACATAGCTTGAAACCTTGCCGCTTGCAAGCGCCGCCTTGATTGCATCATTGTTTACAAGTCCGTTTCTTGCAAAGTTCAGAACCTTTACGCCGTCTTTCATTAAAGCTATATTTTCGGCATTAATTGTGTCCTTTGTCGATTCCATGTAAGGAATGTGAATTGTAATATAATCCGAATTTGCACATATTTCATTAAGGTCATTTACCTTTTTAACGTGTCTTGAAAGCTTTAATGCGGCGTCTACCGACAGATACGGGTCATATCCGATTACGTCCATACCCAAAGCATAAGCGGCGTTTGCAACAAGAATACCGATTGCGCCCAAGCCGATTACGCCCAAAGTCTTACCCTTTATTTCTGTTCCGGCAAAGTTTGATTTGCCCTTTTCTACCTGCTTTGCAACATCATTTCCCTCAAGAGTTTCAGCCCATTCAACACCGCCGATAACGTCTCTTGACGATAAAATCAAGCCTGCTATAACAGCCTCTTTAACAGCGTTTGCGTTTGCGCCGGGGGTGTTGAATACAACAATACCTTTTTCCGTGCATTTGTCAATAGGAATGTTATTTGTGCCTGCACCTGCTCTTGCAACAGCCTTTAAATTGCTGCCAAGCTCCATATCGTGCATATTAAAGCTTCTTAATATAATACCGTCGGGATTTGCGTTTTCATCGTCTGTGACGGTATAATTTGCGCCGAGCTGGTCAAGCCCGCATTTTGCAATTTTATTTAATGTAAGAATATCAAACATTTTTAACACCTTAAACCTTTCAAAATTTATTTATTTTCCGATTCAAATTTCTTCATAAATTCAACAAGCTTTTCAACGCCCTCGATAGGCATAGCGTTGTATATGCTTGCTCTCATGCCGCCGACTGTTCTGTGACCTTTCAGGTTTACAAAACCTGCTTCCTTTGCCTCTTTGACAAATTTTGCGTCAAGCTCTTCACTGCCGGTTACAAACGGAACATTCATAAGCGAACGGTCTTCGGGAACTACAGTGCCCTTGAACAGCTCCGATGAATCAAGAAAATCATAAAGCAGCTTTGCTTTCTTTTCGTTGACCTTCTGCAATTCCGCAATTCCGCCTTTTTCCTTAATCCATTCAAGAACAAGCTTTAACACATATATTGCGTATGTCGGCGGTGTGTTGTACATTGAGCCGTTGTCGGCGTGAATCTGATAATTGAACATTGTCGGAGTTCCGTCAAGAACCTCGCCAATCAAATCTTCTCTTACGATTACAAGCGTTACGCCTGCGGGACCGAGATTCTTCTGCGCACCTGCATAAAGCAGACCGAATTTTGTTACGTCCATAACCTCAGACATTGCGCACGATGAAATATCCGCAACAAGAACAGCGTCCGTATCGGGGAGCTCTGTGTATCTTGTTCCGTAAATTGTATTGTTATAGCAAATGTAGAAATAATCGGCATCCTTTGAGAACGTACTCTTATCAAGCTTGGGGATATATGTAAACGTTTTGTCAGCCGATGAAGCGACTCTGTTTACTGTTATATATCTTTCAGCCTCGGCAGCGGCTTTCTTTGCCCACTGACCTGTAATAACGTAATCGGCTTTTTTATTCTTCGTTGCCAGATTCATCGGAATCATTGCAAACTGTGATGAAGCTCCGCCTTGCAGGAACAAAACCTTGTAGTTATCTGGAACGTTCATAAGCTCTCTTACCAAAGCTTCCGCACCGTCGATAATTGCTTTGTAGTCAGCCGAACGGTGGCTCATTTCCATAACGGACATACCCGATGAACCGTATTCAACCATTTCCTTCTGCGCTCTCTCCAAAACCTCAAGCGGGAGCATTGAAGGTCCTGCCGAAAAATTATATACTCTACTCATTACTACCATTCCTTTCAAAAATAAGTATTTATAACTGTTATTATACACCATTAAAGCGATTAAGTCAATATTATTTAAGATATATTAATAAAAGATTGTTAGAAATTTATCGAAAAAAATCAGATGTTTTTCATCATTATGTATATAAAATGAATATTTACTGCATTATTTATTCAATATTTTCACGATATTGCACGATACTTTTGCCGATTGCCCATGCAAGCTTTGACTGATACGAATCATCGTTAAGCTTTTTTTCTTCATCGGGATTTGATAAAAAGCCGCACTCAACGAGAATTGACGGAATATTGGAATTTTTCATTAAGTATAAGCTTTTTTCGGCTGTTTTTACATCGTGCGCCTGTGCGCCGGCGGCAGATGACGTATTATTCATTATTTCTTCGGCAAGAGGTTTTATAAATTCGTATTTTTCGCCGTAGAATACATGAATGCCACTGACGGATTTATCTGTAAACGAATTCATATGAACGGATAAAAATAAATCCGCATTACTGTTATTTATGATTTCAAGCCTTTTGTGCATATCCGTAAGCTTCATTGCACGTATCGAGCCGCCGCCGCCGTGAAGTCCGCTGTCGCCCGTTCTTGTAAGAATGACTTTTATGCCGCTGTTTTCCAGAACCTCCTGCAATTTAAGCGTAATCGCCAAATTTATATCCTTTTCGAGTGTGCCGTTTGCACCGACAGCTCCTCCATCGGGTTCGCCGTGACCTGCATCGCATACAACGGTGAATTTTTCGTTATCCGAAAATGTCGGGCTGACATGAGAGGCGGAATAAAAACGCAGACCGATTCCCGTTATTATGCCTATTCCTATCATGAAAATACAATTTCTGACTGTTTTCCAGCTTATAAACATATATGTAACCTCCGCAAATAATATTATATATTACTGATATGAATTTTAAAATGATATAATGTATGTTTATTTTATGCTCTTTGAACATTCATGTAGGTAAATTCGCTCCGCTTTTTAAGAATTTTTACTCAATATTTATAATATTTATAGAAATTTGCAATAAAGTATTGATTTTTGTGAAAAAATTGACTATAATTGTAATCAGATGTAATCAGATTTTGAACGTCGGTTACAATCATCATATTTAAAGAAAGAGGTAAGAACAATGGGAAAGATTGATTTAACTAAGTACGGAATTTCCGGCACAACAGAAATTGTCCATAATCCTTCTTACGAGATGTTGTTTGAAGAAGAAACAAAGCCCGGACTGGAAGGTTTTGAAAAGGGTCAGGTAAGCGAGCTTGGCGCAGTAAACGTAATGACAGGCGTATACACAGGCCGTTCGCCTAAGGATAAGTTTATCGTTATGGACGATAACTCAAAAGATACTGTATGGTGGACATCTGACGAGTACAAGAACGACAACCATCCTGCCACACAGGAAGCTTGGAAGGCTGTAAAGGACATTGCTCTTAATGAGCTTTCAAACAAGAGACTTTTCGTTGTTGACGCATTCTGCGGCGCAAACAAGGATACTCGTATGGCTATACGTTTTATCGTTGAGGTTGCTTGGCAGGCTCACTTTGTTACAAATATGTTCATTAAGCCGACTGATGAAGAGCTTGAAAACTTTGAGCCTGATTTCGTTGTATACAACGCATCAAAGGCAAAGGTTGAAAATTATAAGGAGCTTGGCTTAAATTCGGAAACAGCAGTAATGTTCAACATTACAAGCCGTGAGCAGGTTATCGTAAACACATGGTACGGCGGTGAAATGAAGAAGGGTATGTTCTCGATGATGAACTACTATCTGCCATTGAAAGGTATGGCGTCAATGCACTGTTCGGCAAACACGGATATGGACGGAAAGAACACAGCTATATTCTTCGGTCTTTCGGGAACAGGTAAGACAACGCTTTCAACCGACCCGAAACGTCTTTTGATAGGCGATGACGAGCATGGCTGGGACGACAACGGCGTATTTAACTTTGAAGGCGGCTGCTATGCTAAGGTTATTAACCTTGACAAGGAATCGGAGCCTGATATATATAACGCAATCAGACGTGACGCTCTTCTTGAGAACGTAACGCTTGACGAAAACGGCAAGATTGATTTTGACGATAAGAGCGTAACGGAGAATACACGTGTATCATATCCTATCGACCATATCGAAAATATTGTACGCCCCGTATCAACAGCTCCCGACGCAAAGAATGTAATCTTCCTGTCGGCAGACGCATTCGGTGTACTTCCTCCGGTTTCGATTCTTACGCCGGAACAGACGCAGTACTACTTCCTGTCAGGATTTACGGCTAAACTTGCAGGTACGGAAAGAGGAATTACAGAGCCTACTCCGACATTCTCGGCTTGCTTCGGTCAGGCATTTTTGGAACTTCACCCGACAAAGTATGCGGAAGAGCTTGTTAAGAAAATGCAGAAGAGCGGCGCTAAGGCATATCTTGTAAATACAGGCTGGAACGGTACGGGCAAGCGTATCTCAATCCGTGATACAAGAGGTATCATAGACGCTATCTTAAACGGAGATATTGCAAACGCTCCGACAAAGAAGATTCCGTTCTTCAATTTTGAAGTTCCTACAGAACTTCCGGGCGTTGACAAGAACATTCTTGACCCGCGCGACACATATGCAGACGCTGCTGAGTGGGAAACAAAGGCTAAGGATTTGGCAGACAGATTCGTTAAGAACTTTGCTAAGTACGAGGGTAATGCAGCCGGCAAGGCTTTGGTTTCGGCAGGACCTCAGAAATAATTGATGTAAAAATAAGCGTTTCACTGTGAAACGCCGCATAAGCGCCTTGATTTATGATATAATGAAAATGTCATAAATTGGGGCGTTTGTTGCAGGAAATATAAAATTCCGAAAAAACCGACAAAAAAATATTTTTTTTAATAATATTAGTATTAATTATGACAATTATACAAAAATGGTGTTGACAATCTGCGTCAATACTGATAAAATAATATAGTATAAATAAAAAATTTCTCATCTGCGTACACAGCAGAGAGTTTTCGATACCCAATATCAGCAGGTATCATATTCGTCATCCTTTATGTATGGAAAGATGATAAGCCGCAGGCAAAACCTGATTTGCGGCAAAAACAATAATAAATATAAAGGAGGAGTTTTATTTGAAATTAACAGGCGCTGAAATGGTTGTGAAAATCTTGGAAAAGAACGGAGTAAAAGTCGTGTTCGGATATCCCGGAGCGGCAAACTGCCCGATTATTGATAAGATGTCTTTTTCACCCATTAAGCACATTCTTACGAGAAATGAACAGGGTGCGGCGCATATGGCGTCGGGATATGCCAGAGTTACTCATACTGTCGGAGTCTGCACGGCAACGTCGGGACCGGGAGCAACCAACCTTATAACGGGTATTGCTACGGCGCATATGGATTCGATTCCTATTGTGGCGCTTACGGGTCAGGTAGGAACGGCACTTTTGGGTAAGGACGCATTCCAGGAGGTTGACATCACAGGCGCAACACTTCCGTTTACAAAACACAGTTATCTTGTCAGAGACGGTCTTGATATTCCGAGGGTTGTCAATGAAGCGTTTTATATTGCGGGAACGGGTCGTCCGGGTCCCGTACTTATAGATTTTCCTATGGACCTTTTGAAAAAAGAATTTGATTACCCTGATGAGGAAGAGCCTATTAATATAAGAGGTTATAAGCTTATAGGCAAAGCGAACGAGTCGCAGGTTAGAAAGGTTGCGGAGGCGTTAAAGGAATCAAAAAGCCCCGTTATACTTGCAGGCGGCGGAGTTGTGATTTCAGATGCGGTTGAGCAGTTCAGAAAGCTCATAAAAAATACAGATATTCCCGTTGTTTCAACTATGATGGGTATAGGCGTAATGCCGTCGTCAAGTCCGAGATATTACGGAATGATTGGCTCACACGGCGCAAAGCGTGCAAATCTGATTCTTAACAAGGCGGATACGGTAGTAATAATGGGATCGCGTCTGGGCGACAGAAGCGTTGCTCATGCAAACGGTTTCAGCAAAAATAAAAAGCTGATACATATTGATATTGACCCTGCCGAAATAGGGAAGAATGTAATTTCAAACATTCCCGTGGTGGGCGATATAAAAGATGTGCTTACTCAGCTTATTCCGCTTCTTGACGGATATTCGGCGGACAAGGAATGGATACGTCAGGCCGATGAATTGAGAGAACAAACGGCAAATGAATTGAGAACGGCAGACGACGGGTTTGTTGACCCGAGATATTTTCTGCAAAGATTATCCGATAAAACGAAATCCGATGTATATGTTTCGACGGAGGTCGGACAGAATCAGATATGGACTTCAAATTATTTTAACTTTACATCACCGAGAAGCTTTTTGACATCGGGCGGATTTGGAACTATGGGTTATGGACTGCCGGCTGCGATAGGTGCTTCAACTGCGGTTGATAAGCCGGTGATTGCGGTTATGGGCGACGGTTCTTTCCAGATGGATTTGCCTGAGCTGGGAACTATGTGCCAGTGGGATATACCCGTAAAAATGGTGCTGTTCAAAAACGGGCGTCTGGGAATGGTTCACGAGCATCAGTATTTGCTGTATAATTCAAATTATCAGTCGGTTACGATTGACGGCAAGCCCGATTTTAACATTCTTGCCGACGCATACGGAATACCTAATTCCGAAATTACGGAAAACAGTGAAATTGATAAGGGCATAGACGACATGATGAGTGCGGACGGTTCATATCTGCTTGTGGTAAATGTGAGTCCTTTTGAGCCGACAGGTGATTCTCTTAACGAGGACAGACTTCCGAAAAAGAATTGAGCTTGTGCCGCTGAGGCGGCGGAAATGGAGATTGATATGGAAAAATATACATTATCGGTTTTGGTTGAAAACAATCCGAGCGTACTGTCAAGGGTTGTGGGACTGTTCAGCCGCAGAGGATTTAATATTTACTCTCTTTCCGTGGGAACAACGGTAGATGAAAGTATTTCCAGAATTACCATAGAGGTGATAGGGGATTCGCTCATGGTTGAACAGGTTTCAAAGCAGGTTTCGAAGCTGATGGAGGTTATAAAAATAAAAACCTTGTCGGCAGGCGAAATGGTAAAAAGAGGTCTTATTCTTTGCAAGGTAAGGGTAACACCGAAAACAAGAAGTGAGGTTATTGAGGTTGCCAATATATTCCGCGCAAAGATAATAGATATTTCACCGTCAACCGTAACAATCGAGCTGACGGGAAGCGATGAAAAGCTGAATGCTTTTCTTGATATGACAAGCAACTACGGCATTGAGGAAATCGCAAGAACGGGTATGACCGCTCTTGAAAGAGGTTCTGGCGTGCTGAAGCTTGATAAAAGCAATCAATAAATTATAAAGAAAGAGGTAATAAAAATGGCAAAATCATTGAATCATGAAGCAAGAGTATTTTATGAAGGCGACTGCGACTTAAAGTTGCTGCAAGGCAAAAAAGTTGCAATCATAGGTTTCGGTTCACAGGGTCATGCTCACGCAATGAACCTGAAAGACAGCGGCGTTGATGTAATTGTCGGTTTAAGACCGGGCAGTGCAAGACGTGCTCATGCAGAGGCTTACGGAATCCCCGTATATGATACGGCAGAGGCAGCTAAGCTTGCTGATATAATTATGATTCTTACACCTGATGAGAAACAGGCTGCAATCTACAAGAAGGACATTGAGCCGAATCTTGAAGAGGGTAATATGCTTATGTTCGCTCACGGATTTAATATTCATTTCAAACAAATCGTTCCTCCGGCAGGCGTTGACGTAACAATGATTGCGCCGAAGGGACCGGGTCATACGGTACGTTCGGAGTACACAGAGGGCAAGGGTGTTCCGTGTCTTGTGGCTGTTGAGCAGGACGCAACAGGCAAGGCTCAGGATTTGGCTTTGGCTTACGGTGCAGGTATCGGCGGTGCAAGAGCCGCAATTCTTGAAACAACATTCCAGTGCGAAACAGAAACAGACTTGTTCGGTGAGCAGGCTGTTCTTTGCGGCGGTGTTACAGCTTTGATGCAGGCAGGCTTTGAAACACTTGTTGAGGCAGGCTATGACCCGAGAAACGCATATTTCGAGTGTATTCATGAAATGAAGCTTATCGTTGACTTAATCTATGCCGGCGGTTTCAGCAAGATGAGATATTCAATTTCGGACACCGCTGAATTTGGTGATTATGAGACAGGTAAGAGACTTGTAACAGAGGATACAAAGAAAGAAATGAAGAAAATCCTGGAGGAAATTCAGGACGGAACATTTGCTACAAAGTGGATTGCCGAGAACAATAACGGCAGAGCACACTTCATTGCAACAAGAAATCTGAAAGCGGAGCATCAGCTTGAAAAGGTTGGCGCAGACATCAGAAAGCTTTACGCATGGAGCAAGGAAGACAAATACGCTGATTGATATAAAAAAAGAAGCCGCAGGGCTTCTTTTTTTATATTCCGATTTTTTGTATACGCCATTTTCGCGGACTTGTTCCTGTTTCGCGCAGAAAGCTTTTATAAAACACGGAATAATCATTATAGCCGCACTCAAAGGCTATATCGGTAAGCTTCTGGCGGTTGAGTTTATGAGCTGCTTTGCATACGCAATCCTAAGTGAGGTAATATATTTATACGGGGTCTTTGAAAGCTTTTTGCTGAAAATTTTTATAATGTATTCCTCGCTGAAATTAAATTTGTTTTTAATGTCATTCAACGAAAACGAACATTCCTTAAAGTGTGCCAAAATATAATTTTCAATTTCATCGGCAATATCACTTCTGTTTTCGGGAGGGTTTAGACTGCCCAGGATATTATAGAGCTGACCGTTCAATGCAAATCTATTGATGTTCGATGAAAAATACATTTTTTCAAGGCGCTGTATATTGTTTGAGATATCGGAATGTGAAAATCTTCCCCTTATGGGGATACCGCCTGTTTCGGAGAATATGCCGTCAAAATGTATATAAAAATATTTTGGCATATCGGATATATGCAAGCCCTCTTGTTTGAGTCCCTGCTTCTGGATATAATATTCTCCGCTGCGGAGTTCTATATCTTTTCCGGCTTCGGTAAAACGTAGAACTCCGTCAAGCATCAAAATCAAAACGCTTTTTCCGAATATTCTTGTTACATGTTTTTCGCCGTATGCGAAACTTCTCATTGAACACTCTTTGAAAGATTGAAAATCCGAATCCGATAAATACATTATTAGACACCTCATTTTTAGTTAAATTTATGCAATGTTCATATCTGAAATTGCAATTGCTTTTTTTATAATTATAGCATATAATTAAAGAAAATTCAATATTTGGAGGTAAAACAACATGAAAAAATTGCAATATAGTTTTTATACAACAAATGATATAAAGCCGAGCGGATGGCTTTTGGAGCAGCTAAAAATTCAGGCAAACGGACTTTGCGGAAATCTTGACAAGGTATGGCCCGATATAAGGGACAGTGCATGGATAGGCGGGGGTTGCGAAGGCTGGGAGAGAGTACCTTATTGGCTTGACGGATTTGTGCCGCTTGCGTATCTTTTGGAAGATGAGGATATGATAGGACGTGCAAAAAAATATATAGATGCGATTATAGAGTTTCAAAGTGATGATGGCTGGATTTGCCCGTGCAGCAAAAATGAGCGTGCAAGCTACGACACATGGGCGGTTCTGCTTATTTTGAAAACGCTGACTGTTTACGCAGATTGTTCCGGAGATGAAAGAATCCCAAAAGTAATCGAACGCTGCCTTAAAAATTTTGATAAGCATTTGAATGTTAATACGCTGAGGACTTGGGGTGCCGCAAGATGGTTTGAAGGCATTATTGCTATATTTTGGCTTTATGAAAGAACGCAGGAAAATTGGCTGCTTGAATTTGCTCAAAAGCTTAAATATCAAGGCTTTGACTGGCATGAAATATTTGAGTCGGGATATATTGATATTTGCTCAAAGGATAAAACATGAGACTTGTTTTCTCATGTCGTAAATGTAGGTATGATGCTTAAATCCGAAGCCTTGATGTCACTGATAACTGACGGCGATTCGGAGAAATTCGCAGAATACGCACTTGAATATCTATTCAAAAATCACGGTACTGCGGCAGAACATTTTACCGGTGACGAAAACCTTTGGGGAACATCACCCGTACACGGAACGGAGTTGTGTGGTGTCGTTGAAACGATGTATTCATATGAATGGCTCTTTGCTGTTACGGGAAATGTAAAATGGCTTGACAGACTTGAAAAATTGGCATTCAATTCACTTCCGGCATCAATCAGCAAGGATATGTGGTCGCATCAGTATGACCAGATGTCAAATCAGGTCGCAGCATTCCCAATGTCAAAGCAACCGTTTCATTCAAATGATAACACAGCGCATACTTTTGGTCTTGAACCTAATTTCGGTTGCTGTACTGCAAATTTTGGTCAGGGATTTCCTAAATTTGCACTCACATCATTTATGAAATGCGATAAAGGCATAGCGTCATGCGCTCTTGTTCCGTCAAAATTAAAAACCGAAATTAACGGAGTTGTTGCCGAGTGTGAACTCATAACGGGTTATCCGTTCAGAAATACATTGACTTATACAATCAAAACAGACCGTCCGGTTGAATTTACAATGTCAATCAGAATACCGTCTTTTGCAAGGAAAGCAAGAATCAACGGAGAACTCACAGAGGTCGGCAGGTTTGCGGAAATACATAAAGTTTGGAACGATTCGGAAACGATTAATGTGGAGCTTGAATTTGAAACCGAAATTGTTCCGCGCCCGGACGATATGGTTTGCGTATGGCGAGGACCGCTGCTTTACGTTGTTGAGGTAAAAGGAAAGTGGGAGCAGGTTGAATATTGCAGAGACGGAGTTGAACGTAAATTCCCGTACTGCGATTATTATATTTACCCAATGTCAAAGTGGAATTATGCGCTTGCAGACGACGAATTTACTTTAAAAGAAAATGACTTTAAATCGGGCTTCGGCAATGATGAGCCGCCAATTGAGATGACGGCAAAAATGTTTGAAATTGAATGGGATTTCAATAACGGCTATTGTGATGAAAAGCCAAAATCGACAGCGCCGATAAGTGAAATTCAAAATGTTCGGCTTATTCCTTACGGCTGCTCCGATTTAAGAATGACAGAATTTCCGTATAAAGGACAGGAGTAATTCCTGTCCTTTTGGCTTACAAGATTATAAAGTATATGATTCCCGCAATAACCGATGCAAGCGTACCGAATAATATTACAGGTCCTGCAATCGTAAAAATTTTTGCGCCGACTCCGAGAACATATCCTTCGGTTTTCGCTTCAAGAGCAGGTGCGGCTACCGCATTTGCAAATCCCGTTATAGGTACTATGGTTCCGGCTCCCGCATATTTCGCCATTTTCGGGTATATGTTCAGTCCTGTTAAAAATGTACCCAAAAAGATAAGGGTGACGGAAACCATTGTGGCTGCGTCCTCTTGCTCAAGTCCTGCCGACTGATACATTTTAAGCAGCGCTTCTCCGACAACGCATATTGCACCGCCGAATAAGAATGCCATTATGCAATCCTTCAGTAATGTTGAATTAGGCGTTTTCTGCTTTACCAATTCATTGTATTCCTGTTTTGTCATTTTTGAATCCATGAATAATTCACCTTTCTTTAAAATTAAATTTATAAAGCTATTATATCCAATTATGAACAAAAAATAAATTTTTATATAAAATTATTGAAACGTATTGAATTTTTTTTGATTTGGATATATACTTAAAGAAATGTATTTTATATTTAAAGATGGAGTATTATAATGTTCGGCTATATTAAACCGTGCAAGGGTCAGATAGGTGAAAAAAATTTTGCGGTATTTAACGCATATTACTGCGGCTTGTGCAAGGCGATGGGCAGATGCTGCTCGCAGGTATCAAGACTGGGACTGAATTATGATGTTACATTCCTTGCATTGGTTCTGTCATCGGTGTCTGACGACAAGTATGAGGAACACTCGGAAAGATGTATTATTCATCCGTTTTCAAAAAAAGCTTGCGTGAAAGGCGACGCTGCCGTTGATTACAGCGCATATATGGGCGTAATGCTGTCATATTTGAAATTTGCTGATGATTGGCATGATGAAAAAAGTCTGAAAGCATTGTTGTGTATGGCACTGTTCAAAACGGGAGTGTATAGGGCAAAGAAAAAATACGGTGAGGAGTATTTATATATAAAAGAGCGTCTGAATGAATTGAGTGCTCTGGAAAATAAAAAAAGCGGCGATATTGATAAATGCGCCGACTGCTTTGCAAAAATCCTTGAAAAACTGTTTGTGCCCGATTTTATAAAGGACGAAAATACACGGCGTGCATTGGAATGGATTGGGTATAATATAGGAAGATGGATATTCGTGCTTGACGCATTGGACGATATTAAGAGTGATTTCGGAACAGGCTCGTACAATCCGTTTTTAAAAGATTTTGACGGTGATAATATAGAATTATATTGCTGTCAAAAGGCGAAGGAGCTGGAAACAACATTGACGCTGACGCTTGAAAACGCTGCTTCGGGATTTGATTTGCTTGAATTATACAAAAATAATGAGACGGTTGGCAGAATTATATATGACAGCTTGCGGATAAAACAGGCTCAAATCTTAAAAAAATATATAGGAGAAAATAATGGACCCATATGAAGTTCTCGGAGTGCCGAGAGATGCGGATGAGGAAACAATAAAAAAAGCGTACAGAGAGCTTATAAAAAAGTATCATCCCGACAGATATGTAAACAGTCCGCTTGCGGATATGGCAAGCGAAAAAACAAAAGAAATCAACCGTGCATACGATATGATAAACGGTAAAAATACAGATACAAATACATCACAGGGGCAGAATTATAATCCGTACGGAAACTATAGCACGGACAGCTTTGCGAGCGTGCGTATTCTTCTTACGATGAACAGAAATATTGACGCTGAAAATATGCTTAACAGACTGCCGAAAAATGCGGAATGGTATTATCTGATGGGCGTTGTTTATATACGTAAAGGGTGGTATGACAGAGGCGTTGAAAATCTGAGACGTGCGTCTGAGCTTGACCCCAATAATATTGAGTACAGAGAAGCGCTTGAAAATATATTAAGAAGAAATACAGCTTATACGACATATACAAGCAGCAGAAATATGGAGAACAATCCGTGCGATATGTGTACGTCATGCCCGTTTTTGTGTCTGCCGTGTTTTTGCCCGTGCAATTGTGGTTTCTGCTGCTGAAATAAAACAAAGGAGAGAATATATAAATGGAAAATAAAGAACAGCATATAACCTCTATCGGAGGACAAGCCGTTATGGAGGGAGTTATGATGAGAGGACCGTATAAAACTACGGTTGCGGTGAGAAAGCCCGACGGCGAAATAGAACGCAAAATTGAGGATACGGGAGTTAAAACTCATTCAAAAATCTGCCGTCTGCCGATAATACGGGGGTGTGTGAATTTTATAGATTCGCTTGTAATAGGAATGAAAGCGCTTATGTACAGTGCCGAATTTATTGATATTGAGGGCGATGAGGAAGAAGAAAGCAAATTTGACCAATGGCTTGAAAGAAAATTCGGAGATAAAATAAAGGATATAGTTATATATATGTCAATCGCAATTTCGCTTGTATTGTCAATCGGCTTGTTCATGGTACTGCCGACATTTTTAACAAGACTGGTTGAAATGATTCCGTTTATGAAGTCAATTACCGATACAAAAATGTTTACAAGCGTTTTTGAGGGAATAATAAGAATGGCGATATTTTTGGGATATATGGCGCTTGTATCGCAGATGAAGGACATAAAGAGAGTTTTTGAGTATCACGGGGCGGAACATAAAACAATAGCCTGCTATGAGGCGGGAGAAGAACTGACGGTTGAGAATGTCAGAAAATATACGCGTTTTCATCCAAGATGCGGAACAAGCTTTTTGCTGTTTGTTATGATAATCAGTATTATTCTGTTTTTGTTTTTGCCAAAAACGGGAATATTTATGAGAGTTATAATGCGTCTTGCGCTGCTGCCGGTGGTTGCGGGACTTTCGTATGAGGTTATAAAATGGGCGGGAAGAAGTAAAAATAAGCTTGTATGCACTTTATCAAAGCCCGGACTTTGGCTGCAAAGGCTTACCACAAGAGAGCCTGACGACAGTCAGATTGAGGTTGCGATTGCGTCAATGCTTCCGTGTATTCCCGAAAACAAGGACGATGACAGATGGTAATATCGGAGCTGATTTCAAAGACAAGAGCGGAGCTTTCGGATAATGCGGAATTTGAGGCTCGTGAAATAGTAATGAATGTTTTGGGAATAAACAGAAACGAGCTTATTATAAATTCCCGAAAAGAGGTAGGCATTGATGAAATAAAGAAAACGGCTGAAATGGTAAACCGCCGAAAAAACGGTGAGCCTCTGCAATATATTTTGGGAGAAGCCGAGTTTATGTCGCTCAGATTTAAAACCTCACGTTCGACGCTTATTCCCAGAAACAATACGGAAACGCTTGTTGAAGAAATTCTTGAATACACAAACGGAGCGGCGGCAAAACTTATTGATATAGGAACGGGAACGGGCTGTATAGGAATAAGTACGGCATATTACAATAAAAATATATCGGCTACTTTGGCTGATTTTAAAGAAGAAATTTTAAAACTTGCAAAAGCCAATGCTGAGGAAAACGGCGTAAAAGCCCAAACGCTGTGTATTGATATTTTAAATGAAATTCCAAACGAAAAATTTGATATAATCGCATCAAATCCGCCTTACATAGAGAGTAATGTTATACCGTCATTGCAGACTGAGGTAAAGGATTTTGAGCCGATGACAGCGCTTGACGGCGGCGAGGACGGGCTTGTGTTTTACAGACGGATTATAGAGCTTGCTCCCGAAATTCTGAATAAGGGCGGGGCGCTGTTTTTTGAAATAGGATACAATCAGGGTAAGGCTGTTTTTGAGCTTATGAGCGGCGGCTTTAAAAATGTGAGGATTGTAAAAGATTTGTGCGGAAATGACAGAGTTGTAACGGGTATTATTAAATAAAAGGCGAGTGATATATGCAACAAAAAACGCATAAATAAGCCTTTTTATTTTATATATTTAAAACTATTGACTAAAATGCCGAATATGTGATATAATAGTAATAGATGTATGAGATCGGATAAGCAGAAAATAAAATCCAAAAAAATACTGAAAACTGCAGAAAGGAGAAAGATATATTTGGCAAAACAAAAAAAACTGAAAATTATACCGCTTGGCGGACTTGACGAAATAGGAAAGAACCTAACGGCATTTGAGTACGGTAACGAGATTATAATGGTGGACTGCGGAATGGCGTTCCCCGATGATGATATGCCGGGAGTTGATATGGTAATAAACGACGTGACTTATCTTGAACGGAATTGGCATAAGTTAAAGGGAATTTTTCTTACGCACGGTCACGAGGACCATATAGGAGGGCTTC
>CAKSGG010000012.1 GCA_934454215.1 uncultured Clostridia bacterium | reverse complement strand
TACAGGTGTCCGCATATAGAGTGTGTATACCGTCCTTTTGATGTAAGACACTGTAAAAATTTATCTTCAGGCACAAAGAAATGCGTCAAAAGTTTTGAGCTGATAAAAAAACGTCATAACTTTAATGAGTTTACGAAAAGATATTTAAGTCTAACAAAAAAATGCGGAACAACAAAGGATTTACAAAGAACAGCATTAGAATTTGAAACAATTATAACGGGCAGTGACCAGGTATTGAATCCGAATGCGGTCGGGGGAGATTTCAGCTATTTTCTTGATTTCGCCGATTCCGATACAAAAAAAATTGCATATGCCGCAAGTATAGGTTATAAATCTTTTCCGCAGAAATACGAATCAAAATGTATTGAATACCTAAAAAGTTTCAAAAGCATTTCCATTCGCGAAAAAAGCGCATGCAAAACAGTGTCAGAGGTAACGGATAAAACTGTTGAAAATGTATTGGACCCCACACTTCTTTTAAGCGATTCGCAATGGATAAGCATAGCAAAAGAACCGCATAATCTGCCGGATAATTATATACTTGTGTATATGATGGAAGGCTGCAAATATACAATAGAAAAAGCACGTGCTTTGGCAAACGAAAAAGGCTGTAAGCTTGTTTTAATTAATCCCACATTGAGGCAAAGACAAACCTGCAAAGATTTTGTTATGTATAAGTCAGCCTCGCCGGAGGAATTTGTCGGAATGTTTGCTAAAGCTGAGGCGGTTGTAACAAACTCATTTCATGGGGTCGCCTTTTCGTTAATTTTCAAAAAGAAATTTTATGCAGAAACATCAAATATAGAAAAATCGGCAAGAATCATTGACCTGCTTGAACTTTTTGATTTATCGGACAGACTTCTTCCAAATGAAAAAATCAGAAAAACAGATTGGGAAAAAGTAAATTCACAGCTTTCAAAAGAGCAAAATAAGTCGATTTTTTGGCTTAAAAATTCTTTGGAATTAGATTGAAAGGAGGACAAACGGTGACAACGGTTTTTGATAAGAAGGAAAATTGCAGCGGGTGCGGTGTATGCAAAGCTGTATGCAATGAAAATGCTATCACAATGCAGCGGGATGATTATGGATTTTATTATCCGCAAATTGATACAAAACGATGTGTTTTATGCGGAAAATGCCGCAGGCATTGTCACTTTATCAATAAATCTGTTTCATGTAATTTGTCTGAAAACGTTTTTGCTGTACAGAGCAAAGATGCAGAAGTTTTAAAAAAGAGTCAGTCCGGCGGATTGTTTGCGGAATTTGCAAAAAGTATATTAAATTCAGGCGGCACGGTATACGGTGCGGCTTTCAATGATGCGTTTGAAGTTTGTCATATACGTATAGATTCTGTGAATCAATTATATAAGCTGCAGGGGAGTAAATATGTTCAAAGTAAAACGGAAGATATTTTTAAAATGGTAAAGAATGATTTGGATAATGATTTACAGGTTCTGTTTTCAGGCACGCCATGCCAAGTTGCGGCTTTATATTCGTATTTGGGCAAAAAAAATGAATTGCTGTATACAGTCGATATTGTTTGTCACGGCGTTATGCCTCCGGCTCTGTGGAAAGATTATCTTGACTACATAAAGAAGAAATACGGAGAAATTACCCATGCGGATTTTCGGGATAAATCTTTCGGGTGGCGGACACATAATGAAACATTTATTATTGGAAAGCAAAAAATCAAAAAAAATATTTATCGCAAAATATTTTATAAAAATGTATTACTCAGACCGTGCTGTTACAGTATAAAAACAGATAGGTATATAACTGCCTGTAAATATGCGGGAATGGCTCGTATTTCTGATATTACGATGGGAGATTTTTGGGGAATTAACAAAGAGACCGCTCTTTTTAAAAACGCAAATCTCGGAATATCGCTTTGCATTATAAATACCGAAAACGGAAACCGTTTGTTTGAAATGATTAAGCAGAATATAATATGGGAGCGTCATGATATAAGTGAAACATTAGCACAGCAACCGCATTTGTCGTGCTGCGAAAACGGAGTGCTGATTGAAGATGTTGAGACTGCGAGACAAATGTATACTAAAAAAGGATTTACATATATTGCGTCTGAGTATGGTGAAAACGGGGTTTGCGGAATTTATCCCAAAGGGGTAAGATTTATAAAACATATCAAAAATAAAACATTAAAAAAAATGGGATTTAAGACAGAACGGAGAGAGAAACAATGATAACTAATCTAAAAAATGACAAGCTATTATTTTTTCTTAGAGGAAGAAAATATCCATATAAACACCGAAATAAAAATTTGTTGTTTTGGATTTCCATGACAATATTATTGATTGTAACCGCAATATTGGTTTATGGTCTGGTAAAGCATACATACAGTAAACTTGATATATGCGACTTATCGGCAAGAACAATATATAAAAACGGCGTTGAGCCAATAGAAGACCAAACATATTTTGAAGAAAAAAGCGTTAATACAAACAGTAAAGGAGACAAAGTTCCCAAATTGGAGTTAAACAACAGAATTTTAACTCTTGATTCAAACGATATAAAAGGGGTATATCTTGCATGGGTATATACAGGCAATGAAAGATTTGAATATAATGGAAACTATCAGTGGAAAGAACTTATCGAAGTGGGAAAGACCTTTAACTACAATACCGGTTACGGATATAGGACAGCATACGACACCAAGGAGGTGGAATTATCCGAAAACGGATGGTACACCGTATTTGCTATTTGGTATGAAGAAGGACAGAAGCTGCATATCGCAAAAAACTTTCATGTTGGAAACATTGAAACAAGCGGTATAGGAACGGAGTACGAAAAAGAAGCATATTATACTTGGACGCATAACAAAAATCAGGTTAATTCGGTTCAGGGAGTTAAAAATTATCTCTTTATCGGCGCTGACCATTGGGACCGCAGTGAATTGACAAAATCTTATTCCGATTATATGGTACTTGCCACAGTAAACACAAATAATCGGGAAATTTCTTTTACTACAATATTAAAGGAATCGTATGTTTACATTCCAACAATAGGATGCGGAAGACTTACAAATGCATATAACTGCGGCGGTGTCGAACTTGTCGTCAGAACAATAGAAGAAAATTACGGGCTGAAAATCAATAACTATCTTTTACTCGACTATAATTATTTTATACAAATGATTAACACTGTCAGAGAAATTGAAGTCCAAATTGAAAAATATCAGGTGCCGTACATAAATCAATATATAAACAGTTTGGCAAATGATTACAGACTGACATCTGATATTGTGAAAACTAAACCTCTTGAAGAAAAAAGCGGGAAATTTTTGCTGGATGGAGCACAAACCCTTGCATATATACGATATTATAATGAGGGCGACTGGGCAAGAGGCGAACGTTATGATATGATGATGAAAGGATTTTACAAAAGCCTTCGCAAAACAAGGTTATCGACAATCGTAAATGATATTTTTCCGTTGTTTACTACAGATTTAAGCTTTAATGAATATAAAGAGCTTTTGTATTATCTGCCGTTGTATCTGAAATATGATGCTAAGGTGAACAAACTTCCGAGTGAAAACCGCATTGCTCCTTTTAAGGAAAGTTATCGTTACAATGTTCTTTTAAATACACATACGGAAATAGATACGCTTGTAAATGATATTTTGAGCGATAAGGATGAGAATCATAAATGGATTTGGTGGATTTCTCCGATTCTGCTTATAATATATGTTTGTCTTTTAACAGTATCACTGATAGCTATATGTTATATAGTATTTCGCAAAAGAAGAATTGTATATATAGATTCTGTATCCAATGTAAAAAAATACAAATCAAAGAAATATCGTTGGAACAGTGATGTTCATGTATATCATCAGGATGTTCTCGGTGAATATGACGGCGGTATGTTTATGAATAAGAAAATGACACAAAGGTATAGCCATGAAATAAAAATGCCTATGCATGACCTTTTGGTGTATGTACAAATTCCTGTCAATGATGATACGGATTATTCACAGGATAAAGATATGTCCAAAGAAGTGCCTGCAACACTTTAAAATTATGAAAGGAGACACCTTACAATGATTTCAAGAACACAAAAATCAGTTCGTAATATTGCCTTTTCAATCGGCTATCAACTGGTAACTTTGTTTTCCAATTTTTTGATGAAAACCATACTTATAAAAAATCTTGGAATACAATACACGGGTGTCTCAGCACTTTTTACCGATATTTTAACGGTTTTATCGGTTGCGGAGCTTGGTTTCAGCACAGCTGTTTCTTATGCGCTTTATCGTCCGCTTTATGAAAAAGATGATATTCAGATTGCAAAACTTATGCGGTTATATCAAAAAATTTATCGGATTGTTTTTTCCGTTATCATTGCAGCAGGAATTATATGTTTGATTTTTTTGAAATATATTGTGAAAGATGTTCCCGATATAAAAGAAAATATCCATATCATTTTTATATTCTTTGTCCTCAAAACGGCAGTTTCATACTTGTTTGTATATAAAGCGACGCTTATAGAAGCAAACCAGGAAAAACATATAGTTTGTGCAATCGGAATTGTGGTTTGTATACTGACTGCAATTTCAGAAGCTGTTGCTGTAGCGGTATTTAAAAGTTATATCGGATATCTTGCAGTAATGGTAACAATGGTAATTGTACAAAATGTTATCATTTCATTGGTTGCGAACCGCAGGTATCCGATGTTAAAAAGTGAATATAATGAGAGCCTTAGTCTGTTTGAACGCAAAGAAATATTTAAAAATGTAAGAGCTTTGGCAATTTACAAAATTTCCGGAGCACTTCAAAAAGGCGTAGACAGCGTCATTATATCAGCGATGCTCGGAACTTCGCTTGTAGGTTTTTTATCTTATTATAAAATGATAGTAAATAATGTAGATTCTCTCTTCGGTCAGGTATTTGAGGCAATTAAACCAAGTGTGGGAAATCTTGCGGCAAGTGAAAACAGCGAAAGGCAGTATGCTGTTTTTAAAAAGATGTGTTTTCTGTCATTTGCAATAGGAAATTTCATTGCGGTTTCACTCATAACATTGTTAAATCCTTTTATTACTTTATGGTTGGGAAGTGATTATTTGTTAGGGAGGAATATTGTAATTATGCTTACGTCAGATATCTATATCATTACTATGGTGCGCCCTTATGAAAGTTTTAGAAACGCAAATGCCTTGTTTGTTCAAGGGAAATACAGACCGGCTATTATGGTTATCTTAAATATTGTTTTATCAATCGGACTTGCGAATAAATGGGGGATGGCAGGAGTTTTGTTTGCAACCGTAGCCGCAAGGCTGTTGACACATGTGTGGTATGATCCGCAGTTGATTTATCGCAAGGTGTTTCATAAGCCATTTTCGCAATATATAAAAATGAAAATAATTTATTTGCTGACTGTGATTGCAAACTGTGTTTTAGTATATGCAATATGCAGTATTATCAGTATTCCCAGTCAATGGGTTGAATTTTGCTTAAAAGCTTTATTGTGTGCGTTTATCCCCAATATTGTTTTAGTTGCTTTGTTTCACAATAATGATGAATTTAAAGCATTGTACCGACATCTGCGGTATACCGATTTTTAGAGAAATGTATTTTCTTTTGCTGCAAAAATAAGACGGTCTGCACCAACCCATGCAGCAACGGCATCGAGCTTTTCAAAAATTAAACGCATATCGTTCCGCAAGAATTAGAATATAAAAATCAAAGCGGAGAATTGTTATGTCATTTTTCTTATCGGTTTTTCGGAGCATTCTATAATACCGAAAAAATTCGATTCTCTCTGTCGGGTAACGAATGACAAAGTGAATTGATGGTGCTTTGTTTTTTTAAATCATAACATATTATCTTGAAAAAATAAATAAAAAATTTAAAAATTTTCCGCAGTAGGCAGTGCCAAATTGGGAAATGACATTTACTTGAACGGAAAGATATGTTATAATAGCCATATATACAGCGAGTGACCAATTAAAGAAAGGACGATGATTATGTATTTGAAAAAACTTATTTGTACCGCACTTGGTACGGTAATGCTGTTTACGGCATCATTTGTTCAGACGGCAAGTGCTTGGAGCATTTACGATACTGATTATGGAATGGATGGGTATGAGCAGAGTAAGACGGCTGTTACCGATGATATGGAGCAGCAGCGCCAAAACGATTCGCTAACCTCGTTGATTTATACCATTCGAGAGGACGGCACGGCTATGATTACAGATTATTCGGCAAGATTTTGGGATGACTCAGACCCGAATTTCAGCATTGAAATTAATGTTCCGTCCGAAATTAACGGGCATACCGTTACGGCAATAGGCGACGGTGCGCTTCGTGAGGGAAGAACAAAAATTTCAGGCATTACACTTCCGCCGACAATTAAAGAAATCGGAGTAAATGCAATTTACGGACGTTATTTAAAGTATCTTAAATTAAACGACGGACTTGAGGTTATAAAAGATTTTGCCATAGACTGTGGTGATGAGCTTGAAACGCTTGTTATTCCCGAAAGCGTAAAGTACATAGGCAGCGAGGCAATAAGCGGTGAGGCACTTAAAAATATAACAATGCCGAGTAATCTCGAATTTATCGGCAAAAGAATATTTTTCGGTTCGGCTTATGACAAAGACCCTGCAAACCGTGTTGACGGAATACAGTATCACGGTCAGTACTTAATAGCGGGAATAAGAATAGGCTATGCCGCAATAGATAATCCCGACCCGTCTGCGCCGACCGAGAATAAACAAATTCACGAATGGGAGGCTGTCGGAGATATTGAAATTCGTGAGGGAACAACAATGATGGGTGAGGATGCTTTCGGTATGTCGAACATCACATCTGTAAAGCTTCCGTCAACCTTGAAAGCAATTCCGTATCTCGGGTTTTACTGGTGCAAAAACCTTAATAATGTTGTAATTCCGAGTAATGTAAAGGAAATCGGCAACAATGCTTTTTCATGGTGTGAGAGCCTATCGAACCTTACAATTTCGGAGGGCGTTGAACATATCGGTCAGGCGGCGTTCTTCAGATGCAATAATCTGAAAGAGGTAACAATTCCCAAAAGTGTAACCCGGATTGATATGCATGCTTTCGGCTGGGATTATGTAAACGACTATGATGTGAGAAACGAAGACCTTGTTATCAAAGGTTACAGCGGTACGGCGGCCGAGCAGTATGCAAGGGATAACGGATTTAAATGTATTTTACTCGATACGGGTGAGATAATAGAAAAGGGCGAGCCTACCGCCGCAGCGGATGACAGATATACTTGCGAAGAAAAAGGGAACAACTGTGCAGTAAAGAAATTCAAGGACATACAGAGTGCCGACGGTGACCCGAATCATAGCGGAATTGAATTTTGCCTTGATAATAACATTATGGCAGGAACGGGAGCAGATACCTTCTCACCCGATGATACCATTACACGCGCACAGTTTGCGACAATGTTCTACCGTCTTGCAGGTCAGCCCGAAACGGGTGAAAATTCAAAATTTACCGATTTGACGCAGGATTGGTATAAAAAGCCTGTTGCATGGGCGGCTTCAAACGGTATTTTGAACGGAACGAGTAATACAACATTTTCACCGAATGATACTGTAACAAGAGAACAGATTGCGGCAATTTTCTACAGATATGCACAGGCAAAGGGGCTTGACGTATCAATTGAAGATTCCGATATTTCATCTGCACTTGAGAGCTATAATGATTTTTCGGATATATCGGACTATGCAAAGATTCCCGTTGCGTGGTGTTTTAAGGAGGGAATTATGTTTATTCATTCGGTAAACGGATATGAATATGCAGTTTATCCGAAAGTTTCTCCTACGAGAGCCAATACGGCAACAATGTTTTGGAAATTTTCTTATGAGCTGAACAATAACTAAAAAAGAAAGGGCGGTGCAGCCCAATTGAAAAAAAGATTTTTAGCATTTATAGTTTTAATTGCGGTTTTGTGTGTGTGGCTTTTTCGTCTTTTGCCGAAGAGACAGAGCCGCCAATAGGCGGAAAATGCGGAGAAAATCTGACATGGCTATATGATAAAGAAACAAAAACGCTTACAATAAGCGGTTCAGGCGATATGTTGGATTATGCTCCCGACGTAAGGGCGCAAGTGAACTACGGTGTAGTTGCACCGTGGAGAAAACAGGTAAGCAATCAAAATCTTCAAAAAGTAGTGATTTCTGACGGTGTAACAAGTATTGGCGAATACGCATTTTACCAGTGCTATTATCTGACAAGTGTTGAAATTTCGGATAGCGTAACAAGTATCGGCAACGATGCGTTTGCCCATTGCGGCGACTTAACAGGTATAACACTTCCCGATGGCATAACAAACATTGGCGCAAGTGCTTTTCTTGAGTGTGTATTGACAGAGATTAATTATATCGGAGGAAGACAAAATGATTGGGAGGCAATAGAAAAAGGAGATAAGTATTCAATAGACGATAGTATTATTAAGTACCGTGCAGGTATAAAGGCAGCATTTTCCGATAACGGAATAACAGCCGAACCGATAAACATAGAGAACGGCAAAACTGTTATTCTTGCTCTTTACGGCGGCGAAAAAGGCGATAAATTTGTCGAAGTGCAATCAAAGATATATAATGACACAGAAATCACATTCACACCAACCAAAGACTATACCCGTGCGAAGGTTATGGTTTGGGAAAGCTTTGGCAGTATGCTGCCTGTATGCGGTTTCAAAATTATAGAATAAAACCCGAACGGCATTTTGCCGAAAATCACAAAAGACAGAACATATGCGTCTATCTGCACCAAAGCAAGGCATGGTAAAGCTTTGATAAAACCAGTATTACAGTGATTTTTTTCTGATTGAAACAGGAGTTTGCGAATGTGCAAATTCCTGTTTTTTTGCCGCATTTTTTTTGAAAAACACGGCATTTATATATAAATTGTCTGCATTAATTGTCCACATTAAATAAAAAATAACTATTGCTAAATTAACAATTTCATGTTACAATACAAAAGAATGATAATAAATTTCTTGAAGAAGGGAATGTATTTTGATTGATAGGAAATCATAAAAAGAAGATAAGCACCGAAAATAAAAAAAGTATAGGATTTTCGTGGCTTATATCATTTCTGAAAATTTTAATTATACCGATGATTGCACTGTGTGCGGTTTATTTTAAATACGATAACCAGCTTGAAAAGCGGATGACAGAGCTGAACAGCTATGTTTTTGACAGAACGCTTGAAAATGTTACGAATATAATGAGAGATGTGTACGATATAAGAATAGCTTTTTGCCGAGGCGAAAAGTTCAGGGCTGTCATGTCAATTAAAAATTATGATGATTATTTTTCAAATGCAGATGTGTATTCCTATATCAGCGATTTAAAGCTGAGCGGAATGTATAACAGCAGCTATTTATGTTACGTGTACATAGAGGATACGGATTCGGTAATATCAAAGAACGGAATTGTGAAATCGAAAGGGTATTACGATGCCTATATTTCGGGTATGAACATATCGTATGAAGAATGGATGAATGCGATACAGCCGAAAAAGTTCGATGATTCGGCTAATCTTGTTGCGGCAAATAATTTGAACGGCAGCCGTGTAAGATACGCCTTATCGCCGATAGATTCTTCATACGATAATTATAAATGTTCTATAGTTATAGATATAGATAAATCAATATTTTTCCCTGTTTCGGATGATATGGGGCTTTTGAGTGAATGTGATGTTTACGTGTTTGATACAAACGGCGGACTTTTGGCGTCTCAGGTTAAATCGGGCAGTGTTTTGGCACCGGAAGAGGTTTTGAAAATGCAGCACAGCCCGAGAGGAAAACAGCTTCTGAGAGAAACAGCAGGGATAGATACGGCAAAATGGACGGTGGTTATGCTTACACCGAATTCTGTGTATAAAAAAGACCTTATTTACATGAGATACTTTTTCGGAGTTGTAATACTTTTTTGTATAGGCGTTTCATTTATTATGATAAAAAAACAGGTGAGATATAATTACAGACCGGTAATGAACCTTCTTTCCATAGTCGGGAAATCGGGAGGGACGGACGAATATGGTGAGCTCGGAAAGTCAATACTTGCGGTTATGTCGGAAAACAAGAAACTTTCCACAGATGTTGAAAAACAGAGAAATGTGCTTAAAAAAGTGGCGCTTATACGTCTTTTGCAGGGAACATACAGAATGTATTACAGCGAGGCGGAGCTCAGCCGATTCGGTATAGATTTTATTCACGGATATTATGTTGTTGCATCGTTTGAAATACAGAATGTTGAAATGCTTTTTATTGATGACGATGAACTGTCGGACAGACAGAGATATTCGGCGGCAAGCTTTATAGCGGAAAATGTATTTTCGGAGCTGTTTGGAGAAATAGGTATAGTTTATTACTGTGAATGTGATAATAAATACTCGTTTATAATAAACCTTGAATATTCCGATGATATGCTTAGGAGCATAAGCGATAAGGCGGAATACGGAATAAAATTTATAAGAGATAATTTTGAAATAAATCTGATTTACGGAATATCCGACCCGAAGGGCGGAGTTGAGAGTATATCGGAGGCATTTTCGGAATCGGTAAGCGTAATAGAACACAGGCAGTTTTATAACGTACATAATATAATATTTTTCAATCAGATTAAAAAGGAAAAAACAGGTAAGAAGTATTTGTCATTTGAAGAAAGCGTGGGATTTATTAATTTTATTAAAGCCGGAAACAAGGACGGTGCACTTCGGGTAATAACAAAGCCCATTGATATGATAATGAAAAATAATGATACGAGTATAACAAATACAAAGGAAATACTTTATGATATAATAAATCTTATTATAAAAATACCTCAAGAGATGAGTGTAAACAGTAATGAAATAAGTGAAGTTATAGATACCGAAAGACTTTATAAATGTACGGATAACATAGATGAATTTAAAAAACTTACGGAAAATACCGTAGAAGAAGTATGCGGAATAGTGAAAAGGCAAAAAGAAGACGATAATCAGTTTGTAAGCCGAATGATAGAATATGTAAAGGAAAATTATATGGATGCGAACCTCAGTATGGCTGTAATAGGAGAATATCTTAATCTGTACCCATCATATGTGTCAAAGGTTTTCAAGGAAAAAACAGGAATGGGACTTTTGGAGTATATTCATAAATACAGGATAGAGGAAGCAAAAAGACTTATGAAAACAACGGACGAGCCTATAAATAAAATAGTTACCATGGTAGGCTACAGCAATGTGAGGACGTTTAACAGAATATTTAAAAAATACAGCGGAGAGACGCCGAGCGAATTTAGAAAAATGTACGAATAATGCGGTTTTTATAATAATTGTCCATTCAAATTGTAAATTGTCTATTTTCAAAACGGATAAAAAAGTGTATAATAAATACAGAAAATCTAATCTGTTTTTGAAAGGAGCAGTAAGAATATGAAATCAAAAATTATAAAAGCGGCAGCCGTTATTACGGCAGCGGCGGCGCTGCTTGCGTCATGCGGCGGTGAGAGCAAAAAAAATGCAGTGGATTCAAATTCGGATTTTTCAGCATATCCGATAAAAACAAGCGAGACTCTTACATATTGGATGCCGTTAAGCAGTACTATTTCGGTTATAACGCAGAATTACGGCGATACGCCGTTTGCAAAGGAGCTTGAGAAAAAAAGCGGAGTTAAAATCGAATATATACATCCGACGCAAGGACAGGACGCATCGGCACTCAGTCTTATGATAGCGTCTGACGAGCTTGCGGATATTGTTGAAACCGACTGGCTTAATTTTCAGGGCGGACCGTCAAAGGCAATAAGCAATGAAGTAATTGTTGACCTTACCGATTATATGGACGAGTATGCGCCTAATCTGAAGAAGTTTTTAAAGGAGCATCCCGATATAGATAAATCCGTAAAAACAGATGACGGACGCTATTATTGTTTCCCGTTTATAAGAAACGATAAAAGCCTTCTGTGCTCTGCCGGATATATTATACGAAGTGACTGGATGAATGAGCTTGGGCTTACAATGCCGAATACGGTTGACGAGCTGGAAAATGTTTTAACGGAATTTAAAAATAAAAAGGGGGCGGCAGCACCTATTTCCGTAAGCGGTGCAAATACGCTTACATCGCTTATGAATGTTCCCGACACATTTTATAAGGACGGCGATACAATAAAGTACGGTCCTGTTACCGAAGAATACAAGGCTGCGCTTACAAAGCTGAATGATTGGTTTAATAAGGGACTTATAGATAAGAATTTTGTATCGGCGGACAGCAAGGCTATAGACTCAAATATCCTTAACGGAAAGACGGGCGTAGCGTTCGGAAGCGGAGGAAGCGGACTCGGCAGATGGCTGGACGCTGCAAAGGATATTCAGGGCTTTGACCTTGCCGGAATGAATTATACGGTTATGAACGAGGGCGACAAGAGAAAGTGCATATATGCGTCCATGCCTTATGCTACATATAATGCGGCGGCAATAACAACGGCGTGCAAAAATATTCCTCTTGCAATGAAATTTCTTGATTACGCATACAGTGACGAGGGATATATGCTGTTTAACTTCGGTATAGAGGGTGAAAGCTATGAAATGAAGGACGGCTATCCGAAGTATACGGAGCTTATAATGAAAAATCCTGACGGACTGAATGTGTCGCAGGCTATGGGACAGTATTTTAAAGCGTCGGGCGCAGGTCCGTTTGTGCAGGATAAGCGCTATATAGAGCAGTATTATGAAAAGCCGCAGCAGCAGGAGGCTTTAAAAACATGGACAAAGTATATAGATGAAACTCTCGAAAGTATGCTGCCGCAGCTTACTCCTACGGCGGACGAAAGCTCCGAATATGCAAATATTATGAGCGAGGTTGAAAAATACAGGGACGAAATGAGAGTTAAGTTTATAACGGGCATAGCGCCTATAAGTGACTTTGACAGCTATGTTCAGACAATAAATCAACTGGGAATAGAAAAAGCGCTGAAGATAAAAAATGACGCACTTAAAAGATATAACGAAAGATAGCGGAGGCAGTATGAATACGGAGAATATAAAAGAATTTACAGGTATTGCTGCCGATACTCTCATGAATAAATTTCCGGCGGAAAAGCTTCCGCCGGAGGGAGTTTTTCATTATCATCAGGGAGTTTTCCTGAACGGAATGAAAAAATGGTATAATATATGTCATGATGAAAAGTATATGACATATATAAAAAAATGGGTTGATTCAAATATTGACACGGACGGAAAAATCAAGAATTATACCAAGGAAAATTTAGATGATTTACAGCCGTGCATTCTTCTGTTTCAGCTCTATGAGGAAACGGGAGATGAAAGATATAAAAAGGTTATTGAAAACGGTGCATATCTTATAGAAAACTGGAAGAAAAATCCGTACGGAGGCTTTTGGCATCTTAAAAGTACGCCAAATCAGATGTGGCTTGACGGTATGTATATGGGAGGTCCGTTTGCGGCGGAATATGCACTGAGGTTTAATAAGCCTGAATTTTTTGATGTTGTGCATAAGCAGATGACGCTTATGCGGGAGCATATGAAGGACGAAAAAACGGGACTTTTGTATCATGGCTGGGATTCGTCGAAAAAGGCGGAATGGGCAGATACAAAAACAGGCTGTTCAACGGTTTTCTGGGGGAGGTCGATAGGCTGGTATGCTGCGGCGCTTGCCGATATTCTCGATTTTATTCCAAGGGAGCTTGATATAAGAAAGGATTTTGAAGAAACACTTGTCGGACTCTTGGAGGCTGCGGCAGAGTATCAGGACGGGAAAAGCGGACTTTGGTATCAGGTAGTAAATATGGGAAATTCGCCTGAAAACTGGACAGAAAAATCGTGCAGCTGTCTGTTTGCATATGCAATGGCAAAGGCTGTGAGGAAGGGACTTTTGCCTGACAGCTTTAAGGAAAATGTAAAAAGGGCATATATTGGAGTTACCAATGATTTAAAGCGTGATGAGAGCGGAATACTGCTTGATAAAATATGCGTCGGAACGGGAATAGCGCATTTTGACTATTACGTAAACAGACCGACAGGCATAAACGACCTTCACGGAATAGGTGCGCTTTTATATATGTGTACGGAATATATACTTATGAACAATTAAAGAAAAACAGAGCGGACGGCGCTCTGTTTTTTTGCGTTCTCATAAATTGAGGAGACTTAAAAAACCGCATAGCTGCGTGATATTCTTCATATTGTCCACTTGTTTTCAAATCTGTCTATTTGAAAATCGGACGGTTTATGCTATAATAAACACATACTCAATTTAAGTAATATATCAATTGCATTACGAGGTGATATTTGTGGACATCAAAAGAAAAATTGCCGCAGGTTTGGCTTTTGCGGCAATGATGAATATGTGTACATGGGTTTCGGCTGAAAATGCTGATGCGGCGATTGAATTGCCGGCATTTACCGAAAGCGATATTGAACTTCCGAATTATATTGACGGAGACAGAGTTACATGGGCAAGCAGTGACCCGGGTGCAATTTCAACTGTCGGGAATGTTTCAAGGCGGAGTACCGATTCTCTTGTTACACTTACTGCATTCGTAAAGGACGAAAATGAAAATGTAATTTCGCAAAAGGATTTTAATGTTACGGTTACGGGAGAGAAGCCCGTATATGATGAAAATGACAAAAACCGCTTTGATATGCTGAAACTTTACGGAGACAAGGTTTTGAAATACGGACGTGACAGCATAGGAAAAACGCCGCTTTTTGCGGACGGAGTGGAAACGGACAGCGAGACGGCGGCAATATTCCGATATTTTACGGATGCTGATGATGAAAATACATATACGGCAGTTTTAAGTAATGCAGCCGCACAGGGGAATCTTATGAGAACGCTGTACGGACTTACATATCTTACGGGTGATTCCAAATATGCCGATGCTGTAAGAGAGGCGTGTAAATATTTTCTTGATAACTGTATTGCGCCGAACGGACTTCCTTATTGGGGAGGGCATACGGCAATGAATTTGGCGAGCGGACAGCCGTTTTTTGCGCCGAATGATAAAAACACACATGAGCTTAAGGGAGAAAATGTTTTCTGGCAGGCATTCTTTGACGCCGATACCGAAAGAAGTGCGGAAATCGTAAAAACGATATGGACGAAGGCAATTCCAGATTTTTCAACGCTTGCCTTTAACCGTCATCACAGCTATAATGATTTTTCCGATAATACCGCCTCATGGGATAATACGGGAGTGTTTGACAGTGAAAAATATCCGCTTGTAAGAAGTATGAAATATCTTACATTCAGAGGGGCGGCGGATAATCTTATATCTATGGCGGAAACGTTATATAAAAATACAGGTGATGAAAAAGGAGATTATTGGGCGAAAAAGCTTGCCGGCTGTTATTTGGATTTGAAAGATGAGAACACACAGCTTCACGGAGGACAGTTTACAACCTTTGACGGAGCGGACGGAGTTAAAAATCCGCTGACGGAGCTTGAACCGATAGGGCATTGGTGGGATAAAGACCCTCTCCCCGAATATTATACATGGGGCAACTACGGAGACCGTGCAAAAAATCAGCTTGCCGATGTTATGGCAGAGCAGGGATATATAACGGAGAATGAAAAGGATAAAGTAATAGAGCCGAATATTTTGTTTGACGGACGTGATGTTTACGGAAGTGAGCCGTACTATGACTTTATGCTTTCAGATATAAATTCCGATTCCGCAGATTCTGAAAAAATAAAGAGTGAAAGCATAAAATCAATGGCACAGTATATAAGATGTGCATATAAAAGCGGCATAGATAAGTTTTTACCGATTATGATAGACGGAACGAGCATACTTGGACTTGAAAAGACAAGGAACGGATATTACGGTACGGGGACAATAGGATATGCCAGCTCATATACTCAGCTGTTCCGCTCATATGTGAAGGCATACGATAAATGCGCTTATGATTCGGCATATGCGAATGATAAGGCGGTAATATGGAGCTATCTGAAATCAGCGGCGGCAGCTAAGGGATTCGGAAATATAGGAGATACCGTTCCGGGGGAAAACACGGAGCTTAATTTTAATACAAAATCAGACGATGTATATATGCTTATGGGATTTATAGAGCTTTATGAGAATACGGGCTTTACGGATTATCTCAAAATGGCAGAAACGATAGGCGACAATATAGTATCAAAGCATTGCATAAAGGGGTATTTCGGAGAACGGGGAACTAAAAATATTAAGCTTGACAATAAATATACGGTTGCTCTTGTAAATCTTGAGGCGGCAATAAGAGGCAGCAGAGAGCTTGTTCCCGATATGGATATGCACAGTTCATATTTCCATTGTAATTATGCGGACAAAGACGGAACCAGACACACCAAGGTTTATGATAATGAATACCTCTATACAGAAAAGGAAAGCCTGACCGATAAGGCAGACCCGAATGCGTATGAATGTAATATGTATGCAGATTTTGAGAGCGGAACTGACGGATTTGTATATTCGGACGTATCGGAAGAAAATAAGGGAACCGCGGCGGAAATAACAGCTGACCCCGAGGACGCTCAAAATTCATGCTATGAAATAAGAAGAACGAGGAGAAATAAAGATGACGGTGACGTTGCCATTGAGATTTTGCAGGGGGTTATAAAGGACAGCAACGGAAATACGGAAAGGCTCGGAGGAAAGCTTAAATTTTCGGCAAGACTCAGATGCGAAGAAGGAAACTCGTTCTGGCTTAATCTTAAATTCGATAACGAATATGATAATATAACAAGTCTGAGGCTTAACGGCTATACAAGTGACAAATATATTGCATATATGACATGGAAAAAGAACAATGACGGAGACTGGGGCGAAGAAGCTGTAAGGATAAATGATTCGGCAATTCCGACGGACAGATGGTTTTATATTACGGAGCTTATTGATACGGACAGGAGAACCTTTGATTTGTATATTGACGGTATTCTCATAGGAGAAGGACTTCCATTTTTCTATTCGGATTCCGAGTATTATAAATATTCGAGAAACACCGTTTCAAAAATACAGTTTTATTCCGACAGAAATAATTCGGCTGTGAATAAAAGCTTTTGGATAGACGACGTTTATATCGGAACGCTGCTGTATGAATATACAATAAGCGATGTATATTTCACGGGCGATTTCGGAAATGAATATACGGCAAAAAATCCATGCGGATATAAGACGTTTTTCCATGACGGCTTTGATACGGACTACAGCGGCAATTGGAGCTTTCCGAATGATGATTCGGGAGCGGGTCTGTATTACGGGGTTGATATTGAAAATGAGACGGAGGCTGAAAATAAAATCCTCAGAATGACCAGAAAGGAAAACACAGGGAGCAATCCCGATATAAAGCCTGCAAGTCTTGTGAGCTTTTTAAAGAATGAAAACGGAGAAAATGCTGCAATCAGCGGAAAATTTGAAGTGAGCGTTCGTATGAAATCTGACGAAAAAAATCTTTTCTATTTTGCGCCTATGTACGGACAGTGGGATTCGCTTGCGGAGCTTATTTTTCAGAACGGGAATATATTTTACAGTGCGGACGTGTATGACACCGAAAAAAATATATGGGAGCGGAAAAAAATAGATATAGGCTGTAAATACAAGCCTGATACATGGTTTGAAATAAAGCTTATGATGGACTCGGACAAGAGAGAGTTTGATTTTTATATGGACGGTGAAAAAGTAAACGAAACTCCGCTGCCGTTTGAGAAAAGCGACCCATCGGGCAGCAGATATGACAGAAATACACTTTCCGTCATACGCTTTAACACCGACAGAAATAATACAAGAGAGGGAGCAAGCCTTTATATAGACGATGTTTTTGTAAAGCGCTGCGGAGAATATATAGGAAATGAAAGAGTTTCGGCAGTTAAGCTTTTAAATAATTTTTCGGGAGTAAAGGAGGCGGAGTTTGTTTTTGCGATATACAACGGCGGCAGGCTCAGCGGAATTAAAAGAGCAGAGATTTTCGGAGAGCTGTCAAATTATCCGAGAACAAAGTTTGCCGTTGAACAGGAGCTCCCGAAAACGGGTGATTTTGAAATAAAATGTTTTATAATGGACGGTAAAAGCTTAAAGCCGTTGGCGGAGGCTTTGTATTTGAACAGTGAAGGGAGCAGATGACAGGGACTATGAAAAAATATAGAAGAATAATTGCTTTTTGTATAGCTGCCGCAATGCTGTCGGTAATTATACCGACGGTGTATTCGGCAGAAGTTGAAAATGTGATTTTCAGCTATGATTTTGAATCGGATAATATCGGAGATAAACCGCAGAATATAGAGTGCGGCAGCGGCGGCGGAAAAATTTCTGTTGAAAACGGAAACGGCGGCAGAGTGCTTTCATTAAAAAATAATACTGACGGCGCATATGTCGGTATAACAAAGGAATTTGAAAAGGTAAAGGAGGGTGCGGTTGCATTTGAATTTGATTTTATGCAGCCCGACTGCAAGGCGGACTATAATAAAATAATAAGCCTTTACAATGATGGAGAAGAGGTTCTTTCGGTTATAACCGAGGGCGAGCAAATAAGATATAAAATAAGAAATGATAAATATGAAACAGTTCTTTCGGATTATGCCGTAAACAGATGGTATAGCTTTAAGCTGAATGTGAATGTTACGGATAAAACCGCCGATGTTTATGTTGACGGAGAGAGAAAATGCGTCGGACTTAAGCTTGCAAATTATGTAAGCAATAAGACGGGAGTTAATGAATACCGTGCCGGTACGGCATATTCACCGGGATTTATGCTTGATAATATAAAGGCCGGTACATCTGATGTGCTTGGAAAAATAGAGATAAACGGAAAAGACAGCATAACAATTCCGAAACAGGGCGGGGTCTATTCGGAGAGGTATGATGTTTTAGTAAAAAACGGCAGAGGGAATGTCATATCAAACGATGAATTTTACGCTGAACTTTCACCGCCAATAACAGGCGTTACGATTGAAAAGAAAGGCGGCAGCGTTATCGTGTATGTTGCCGAAAATGCACAGGAAAACGCAAGCTTTGAGCTTATAGTAACGGCAAATGCGGATTCGGGAATCAGTGCCCGAAAGACGATAACCGTTTTGGGAGCGGTGGAAACCGAGGTTAAAATAAAGGGAGACGCTAAGCTCACGACTGTTTCGGGAGAAGAATATCTTTTTAATTTCAGTGCTGAAATTTTTGACCAGTTAGGCAGAAAAACAGATGATTCCGAAGTATACTGGAGCTTATCCGATGATGCTCCGAGCGGAATATGGGTAGATGATAACGGAACGGTTCATGTTACGGGCGAGATGAAACGTGACGCAGGCTTTAAAATAATTGCCGAATCGAAGAAAAGCGGTATAAAGGGTGAAAAAAATCTTGTAATGCTTGACAGAAACACATACCTTCGCGATAAGGCAAGGCTTGACGCTGTGGTAGAGTGGGCAGACAACGTAATGGAAAAAGGACGGGACGTATATAACGGCTCGCCGCTGTTTGCGAACGGAATAGACAGGTTTTCGGACGAGCTGTTTTCGTGGGAGTTTAAAAAATCTGCGGAAAATCCCGAGCAGCCGGTGCTTGCGTCATATCAGGGCGGAATATACAGCTCCTTTGAGGCAATTTCGGCACTTACGGGCGATGAAAAATATAAAGACAGAGTAGACGAAATAATTAAATGGTGGATAGAAAACGGCAGCAGCCCGGGAGGGCTTATTTATACTGGAAGCCATGCAAGCATAAACCTTAAAACAGGAAAAAAACAGTACGGCGACCCTGAAAAAGAAACATTTGAGGTAACGGATACGAATATTGAACCGATGTATGAAATTGACCCTGATTTTGCGTCTAAATTCGTCAAAGCGCATTGGGCGTCGCGTGTAACGGATTGGTCAAATCTGAATTATTCAAGACACGGACATATTCAGGACAGCTATGATTTTGAAAATACATGGGAAAAGACTTCTCAATATAACGGCCGTGATTTATCTCTTATATGGGATATAAAAAATATACCGTTTTCATATGCAGGAGTCGGAATGATAAGTGACGCAGGAAAGATGTATAAATATACAAAGGACGAAAAAGCGCTTTTCTGGAGCAGAAGTATGCTTGAAAGATTTATGGCAAATAAAAACAAGGACACAAATCTTTTCTGCGCAAGATACACACGTCAGCTTGACCATCCCGATGCGATGGACCCTATGGTAATGCTGAAACCGTACGGTGCATGGTGGCTTGCAGACCCGCTGCCGGAATATTATACGGGACTTGAATACGGAGACCGCTTTTACAATAACTACGGTGATGACCTTATAAAGCAGGGATTTGTAAAATCGGAGGACAGAGAGCAGCTTCAGGATTGTTATTATTTTGCCGACGGAAGAGGCGATTACGGAGAATATCCGCTTCTTCTTATTGAATATGCAAATAATGTGGGAATAGACACCGAATGGGGAAAGAGCGTTATGGACTACCTTGTACGGGGCTGTGCGGCATATTCAAAATACGGATATAATAAAGAAACAAACGACTGTAACCAGCTTTTGTCAAACGGAACAAGTCTTACGGGATTTCAGTCGCAGAGAAACGGATATTACGGAAGAGCGGGAAGAGTTATATCAACCGTAAAGGCATATGAGCAGTTTTTTGTTACGGACGCTAAGCTTTACATATATTGCATGAATAATCCGGGATATGAGAATGAAATGAAATATCTTTGGGACATGATAAGCGGAGAAGCAATGGGCTGGGGCTTGGGAAATATCGGAGACACAAAGCCCGGAGAAAATATGGACGTTGACCTTAACACGTCATATTCACACCCATGGGCAGTTATGGGACTGTGCGATTTATATAAGGCAACGGGAATACATGAGTATCTTGACCTTGCAAGAACAATTGCCGATAACTGTGTGAAAAATAACTATAAGGATAAGCTTTTCAGCCGTGATTACAATAACTGGACATCGTTTCAGAATATATACACAAATTCGCTTTTATATCTTGAACAGACGATATGCAAGGCTGAAGGAATTATAAACGCAGGCTTTGGCGGCGTAAGCGGCTTTGACGCATACGGAATGTATGAAAACGGTGCGTATATTGATAAGAATGCAACATATAAATATTTTCAGACAAGTCTTCCGTCCGTATCGTTGCGCGACTTTAAGCTTGAAAAAACAGAGGTAACGCTTGAAACGGGAGAAAGTGAAAAGGTAAATGTCATATACATACCGTCCGACGCAAGCGGCAGTATGATGTATGATACGTCTGACGAGACTGTGGCGTATGCCGAAAACGGTATAATATATGCTGTGGGAAGCGGAGAGGCTGTGATACGATGCACCGCCCCCGGAGCGGTTAAGAGAACGGTCAGGGAAATAAAGGTAACGGTTAAATAAGAAAGGAGCTTGTAATAAATATATGAAGAAAATAATATCTGCAATACTTATAATATCTGCTCTTACCGCAGTAAGTGCCGCTGCATTTACGGATATTTCGGGAAATGAACATCAAACGGCAATAGAAACGCTTGCGGGACTTGATATTATAAAGGGCTATGAGGACGGCACTTTCGCACCCGAAAAGCTTGTTTCAAGAGCGGAGTTCGTAACAATAATTATGCGAATGCTGGGATTTTCAAACGAAAATGAAACCGATACGCCGTTTGCTGATGTATCGGCGGATTACTGGGCGGCAGGAAACATAAAAGCGGCAAAAGAAATGGGAATTATAGACGGACTGAGCGAAACAGAATTTTCTCCTGAAAGTGCCGTAACGGTAACGCAGGCTGTTAAAATAGCCGTAAATATTTTAGGAATGGGAAAGCTTGCCGAAATAAACGGCGGATATCCGAGCGGTTATGTTAAGGTAGGAACGGAGAATAAGCTTTACAAAAATATAAGCTCGGGCGATGAGAGAATGAACAGAGGAGACGTTTCGGAGCTTATATATAACACTCTTTTTGCAAATGTATATGAAGCGGACGCATACGGCGGCGGAACGCTGTCAGATAAAAACTTTCTGCTTGCGGAAATGGGTATTGAAGAAATAAAGGGAGTTGTAACGGCAGTCCCCGGAATGTCCGTGTCGGATACGGAGGGTATGCCGGAAAATCAGATAGAAATTTCAGGAAGAAGATATAATGCGGAGCGTGATTTCGGCGAATTTTTCTTAAATTCGGTAAAGTGCTATTATGACACGGAAAACGAAACAATAAAATGCGTTGTTTCGGACAAGAGCGGAAAAAGCGTTAAAATTTCGGCAGATGATATAGACCGTGTTTCAAAAAAGGAAATTTCATATTCGGAGGGTAACGGAAAAACAAAGAAAATCAGTCTTCCCAATGAGCTTTCTGTAATTTATAACGGAATAATGCTTGCAACTGCCGATGTGTCTGATGAAATAATGAAACCCAAGTGCGGCTTTGTAACACTTTTTGATTCAAATGATGACGGAAAGTATGAGTATGTATCGGTTACAAGCTATGACATATATGTTGTTAAGGGTAAAAGCGGCGATACAATATATGATGTTTACGGGGGAAAATTCAGCTTTGAGGATAACGGAATAAAAAGCATAAGAATTATAAAGAACGGCATGGCTGCGTCTGTCGATGATATAAAAATCGGAGACAGCGTGCTTATTGCGGAGAGTAAAAATAAAAACAGTGTAAGAGCTGTTGCGGAACGAAACTCAATTAGCGGAAATGTTAAGTCAACATATTCGTCAAACGGACGGGATTATGTTGTTTTATCGGGCGATTTCGGAGAAAAAACTCTTATAATATCGGAAAAATATAAAAAGGCGGTTTCGGAGAGCAAGGCTGATAAAATAAATCCGGGCGATGCGATTACGGTAACCGTTTCGGACGAAAATAAAATTGCCTGTGCAGAAACGGACGAAGAGAACGGCAGATATGAATACGGCTATCTTTTGGGAGCGTCGGCAGACGGAAAGGACGGAAATATTAAAATTCTCACAACCGATAATAAAATAACAAATTTTAAGGTTGGAAGTGAGGAGGAAATAAGATTCGGAAGAACGTCAGGCACTTCATATAAAAAATCCAAAGAGATTCTTGAGAATATTATTCCCGAAATTTTAGGTGAGCTTGGAAAATGGGCGGCGTCCACCAAGCAGATAGTTACATTTGTAAGAAATGACGGCGGAGGAATAAAGGAGCTTTGTTTAGCCGATAAAAACAGAAACGCAGGTAATCTTTCTGAGGACGTGCTGCCGGCGAATATGCTTTACGCATACGGAGTTCTTGACGGAAAATATAAGGTAGATAACAAAACCGCCATAATAAATGTGGTAAACAACGGAACGTATGACGATTTGATGAAAGCAGGCGATTATATGAGCTTTCTTTCAAACAACGGAAGCGTAACCTGTTCGCTGTATGATATAGATAATTCGGGACACGTTGGAGCTATGCTCATATTCTCGAATGTGACAAGATACCTTGCCGAGTTTGACGAGGAAAAGGGGTATGCGTATTATGTGGATAAGCTTAATTCGCCGATTATTTATGTCGACAGCGTCAGCACAAGAGAGCTTGACGGAGAGATTTATACAGTTGTTTCGGGAATATCCGAGGGTGAGCGGTGCGAGCTTTTGGTGGATTATGAACTTTCGGGAAACTCTGAGCCGGCGTCAAATATTAAGACCGGTACGGCGCTTCAGTATGACACGAATTATGTTGACGTTGCAAGAGCTGCAAACTCAAACGGGCCTGAAACTCTTAAAGTGTTCAAAACGAGATTTAATTTCAGAGAGGAAAGTCCGTTCGGCGTTACATGGAATGACAGTACGGTAAAATCGTCAAATGCTGCAATATGCCTTGTACACGGAAAACTGACAAGAGTTGATTTCCCGATGATTACGGTAGATACGGGAGCGGAGGAGATGATGTTTTCAGTGGGAAACACGACAGCCGTTATGAGATATAAGGCGAGTGAAAAGAAATTTGAAATCTGTGAGAGCAGCGAGCTTTTGGCAGGCGAAGAGGTATTTCTAAGAACAAGATATAACAATTTACGGGAAATTGTAATAATAGACAGAGACTGATTGAAAGGAATGGTACAAAGTATGAAAGCAAAAAAAATAATATCTGCGGCTTTGGCGGTGCTTATGTCCGTTAATCTGTCTGTTGCGGTAACTGCCGAATTGGGCGTGGAATATGATGAATTTAATTCAAAAACCGTATATATACGGGATGATTTTGAAAATATCACCGAGGACGATTTGGGCGGTATGCCGCAGGATTGGTCGCCTCACGTAAGCGGATTTAATGCCGAAAAACAAATACTCGGAATAGAGGGAAAACTTCAGCAAAGACCTGAAGATTCGGAAAAACCGTTTTCCGATGCGGGTAAGGCGCTTAATTATTACAGAATATTCAAAAACGGTGATGAGGGAGCAGGCGGAATGGAGGTTGCGTCATGCGGAATAAAAAGACTTGTTTCGGACGGCGGCCGTATTGAGGACAGCTTGGATATGGATGTTGACGTATATGTTGACAAAACTTGTATGTTTGATATAGCATATGCTTGGAATGAATACGACAGTCCGATAAGTCTCAGGTTTTTTACGGACAGAATCACATATTCCACACAGATAAAAAACGGAGATGAATATGAATCAAAATCATATACCATTGATTATAAGTATCCTGTGGGAGAATGGTTTCATGTCGGTATAAAGGCAGACAATGAATCAAGAACGTTCAGACTTTTCATAGACGGTACGGAATATGAAAGCGGTCCGATTACATACACGATAACAGACCCGAATCACAGTAAATACAGCAGAACGGGACTTTGGGCGGTGACTTTTAAAACAGACAGAAATTCAACTCCGTCAGACACAAGCTTTTACATAGATAATCTTACACTTTCAAAAGATTATACCGAAATGCTTGAGGCGGCGCTTACAGAGCTTGACGGATACGATTTCGGAGTAGACATTAATAAAACGGACAAGGATATTACACTTCCGAAATCGGCGGCTGGACTTCCGATAACGTGGGAAAGCACGGACGAAAGCATAATTACAAACGGAGGAAAAATAAGCACAAAGGAATATGAACAAACAGGAGTTTTAAAAGCAACGATAAATGCGTCAAATGATTTGTCGGCTGTCGAAAATGCAAAAGCGGTAAAAAGCTTTACATTTACAATAGCGGCAGGTGAGATAAAGGAGGCGGCGGATGACTATCATATGGAAATCCCGAGCGGAAACATGATTTATGCGGCAGACGATTTTGAGGACGAGCCGATAACAACCTACGGAGAATGCCCGTCGGGCTGGGAAGTATTTTCAAGCAGCTATACTGAGGGAAAGAATATTCTGGGCGTTCGGGGAATACTTCAAAAATCTCCCGAAACGGCAGATAAAAGCTATGAGCAGGCAAATAAGGTTTTTAACTATTACAGAGACTATAAAAACGGAGACCCCGATGCGGGCGCAGAGGTTCTGTCGCCGATAATGATAAGATATGCTGCGGGCGGAGCGAAGATAAGCGGAGATGTAAGAACAGGCTTTGATATTATGCTTGAGAAAAATGTTATGCTTGATATTGCTTTTTCATGGAATGAGTGGGACACGGTAACAAGTCTTAGATATACTAACGGCAAATTCTCATACAGCACTCAGGAGGGCGAGGGATATTCCCAAAAGACATACTCATTTGATTATAAGTTTCCGCTTAATACATGGGTTCATATAGATATGGGGCTGAATGCCGAAAGCAGAACATTTGACTTTTTTATAGACGGAAAAGAGTATAAAAGCGGTCCGATGACATTTAATATCATGAATCCGAATAACAGCAAATACGGCAGAACTGACGTATGGGGAGTAAGTTTCAGAACGGACAGAAACTCAACTCCGTCCGGCACAAGTCTTTATATAGATAACTTTAAAATATATAAGGATTATACCGAAGAACTTGATGATGCACTTGAATATCTGATGGATGAGGATATTTCAGATGAATCGCTGAACAGCATAACCCGAACTCTTCATCTTCCAAGCAGTGTTTTGGGATACCCGCTTACATGGGAAAGCTCGGATACTTCCGTTGCGGCGGCAAACGGCGGAATCAGAAGAAGAAACTATACGACAACCGCAACGCTTACGGCGGTGATAGGCGGAATAACGGATACGAATGCAATTCAGAATCCTATGCGGAAAAAGAGCTTTAATATAACCGTTTCTCCAAGCGGCGGAGTGAGCGATGAGGAAATTTTGGACGAGTATGCTGAAAACTGTATCACCGAAAAAAGCTTTGCGGACGAAGAAACGGTAACGGCAAACCTTAAGCCGCTTCCGACTGACGGACCGGACGGAATAAAAATATCATGGCAGTCGGATAACGAGAATGTAATATCAAATGAAGGTAAGGTAAAAAGACCCTCGGCGGACGAAGAAAATAAGGAGGTTATTCTTACCTCAGTTCTAAAAAAGGGAGACGCAGTAAAAACAAAACAGCTTCATTTTACGGTTGAGAAACAGATGTCTGATATTGAAAGGGCAGAGAAAGCAGCGGCGGCTATAAAGCTTTCGGAAATCACCAAGGAGGACCCTGAAAATATTACGAAAAACCTTAATCTTTCCGAAAAGGGACTTTACGGCACATCTGTTTTATGGACATCGGATAATGAAGCTGCGGTAACGAGCGAGGGAGTAATAAAGCGAGGTGACAGCGACTGCCGCATGACGCTTACGGCGCAAATAAGGTGCGGAGCGGAAAGTGTATTTAAAACATTTGAATTTAACATAGCAATGTCGGACGTATCAAGGGCAAAAGAGGATGCGGAGAAGGTTGTTATAGAAAATGCAGATAATATAGAGGGAGATTTTAAAGTACCGCTTGTAGGGAGCAGATACGGCTTTGAATTTTCATGGTCGTCAAATAATCAGATTATTTATTTCAGCGGTGAAAATGTTATTGTAACACGTCCGGGCAATGAGGACGGAGATAAGAGTGTAACTCTTACTCTCAGAGCAAAGTACGGAAAGGACGCTTACACAAGAAAAATAAATGTTACGGTAAAGAGATTACCGTCCGATGAAGAGGCGGTTGAAAAGGCATACGGTTCTCTTACTCCGCAGAGCCTTACGGACGAGGCGGCGGATATGATAACAAAAAATATTTCGCTTACAACGGAATTTAGGGACGGTGTTAAAGCTGTATGGAAATCGTCCGATGTTAAAACAATCTCAAAAACAGGTATTGTAACAAGGCCCGAGGTCGGAGCAAATGATAAAACCGTTACGCTTGAGGTAACGCTTACGAAGGGAAATGTATCAAAAACAAAAACCTTTGAGTTTACCGTAAAGGCGTTTGACGACACCGAAAGTATACTTAAAAAGGCGGCGTCTGAGCTTACGTTCAGTCAGCTCAGCAAAAATCCGATAAACAAGGTTTCGGAAAATCTTACGCTTCCTAAGGCATGGAGATATAATACTTCTGTCGAATGGAGCAGTTCCGATGAGGCCGTAATAAAAATAGAGAACGGCGAAAACGGATATACGGGTACTGTTACAAGAGGCGACTTCGGAAGCGGAATAAAGGGAGTTATACTTACAGCCGTAATATCCTATGGTGAGAATACGGTTTCAAAGAGCTTTAGTATAGCCGTTACGGAAAAAACGGCGGACGAGGTTTACTGGTTTAAGGATTTTGAGGATTTGCCGTTCGGCAAGCTTGAACCGTTTAATACAAGCACACAGATGCCGGCGACAACAGATGTTGATATAACCGAGGACCCCGAAAACAGCGAAAACAGGGTTGTTCGTATGAAGAAAACGTCTATGTCGTCAACAAGCGGGAGCATATACTGGCTTGTTCCGACGGAAGAAAGAAAAACGGGTGATGTAACTGTTCGTTTTAAAATGTATGTTGATAAGAATGCTGAAAAATGCCCGTTTATTGAGTTTACGTCAACTACGGGAACCGTTGTTTCAACGAACATAACGGCGGATATGAAACTCCAGTGTACTGGACTTTTGGGCGGCGTGAAAAAGACCTTTACAAATTCAAATAAGACCGTACCAAAGGGCGAATGGGTTGATATGGAGTATGTTATAAACACATATGACCGTCTGTACAACGTTTACATAAACGGCGAATGTTTTACGGGAGACGATTTAGCGTCGCAGGGAGCTGACGGCGGAGTGGCATTCCAGTATGCAAAATCGGACGTTGAAACAAAAATAACCGGTTTCAGATTTTCGATAATGGGTACGGTTGCGGAAGATACGATGATATATTTTGATGATATGTCATTTATATGGCACTGTGACTATAACAATCAGATAAAAGCGGTTATAAATGATTTTGACGAGAAGTTTTTAAGTGCGCAGAATACGCTCGAAATTACAGACAATCTCATTATTCCGGAAATTATTCAAAATTCGACAACCGTAGAATTTAAATCGTCAAATCCGTCTGCTTTATCAGACAGCGGAACTGTTACAAGGGGAGACAGTGACAGTATTGTAACATTCACGGCTCTGTTTTCGTACGACGGGCAGACGGCAAGCAGAAGTTATATACTCATTATAAAAAATAAAAGCTTTAATTCCGATTCGGGAGACCACGGCGGTAAAGACGCGGCCGAGACGGTAAAGAAGGATACGGAGGCAGTACTGAAATTACTTCGTGAAAGCTATAATTTGAATGCGCTTACCAAAAATCTTTCACTTCCGCCGAAGGGAGAAAACGGCAGCACAATGAGTTATATAAGCAGTAACGAAAATGTACTTTCAAATGACGGAACGGTAAAACGGGGAAACGCCAATCAGACGGTAACGCTTATAATTTCCGCAACGATGAACGGAGTAAGCGATTCCAAAACCGTTGATATAATAATAAAGGCGGACGATTTCAGAGCACCCTCGGGAACGGTAAGCGGCAGCGGCGGGAAAAGCGTCAGAAACTATGTTACAGATAATACATCTTCTCAGGACAGCGAGCCGAAAAATACCGATGTATTCTCCGATGTGCCGAGCGGATTCTGGGGTAAAAAAGCAATTGAAACGCTTTACTCAAAAAAGGTAATATCGGGAAGAGGAAACGGACTTTTTGAGCCTGAAAGCGCAGTTCTCCGTGAGGAATTTGTAAAGCTTGCAATTTTGGCATTTTCAAAGGATGCAAATGCTGCCGAAAGCGGTTTTTCGGATGTTGATGAAAACGAATGGTATGCTCCGTTTATAGCGGCGGCAAAGAAAGGCGGATTTATAAACGGAAGAGATGACAATACATTTGGAGTAGGCTCTGAAATAACACGTCAGGATATGGCAATTATCATATTCAATATAATCGGAGAAAAATCAGAGGTTAAAAATTCGTTTGTGTTTGCCGATGACGGAGATATTGACAGCTATGCAAGGACGGCGGTGTATTATCTTAAAAGCGCCGGTATTATAAACGGAGTTGACGAGCTGCATTTTAATCCGAAAGGAACGGCAACAAGAGCCGAAGCTGCTCAAATTCTGTATAATGCAACAAAATAAATGTATAATTCTCCCAAAATACATACGGTATTTTGGGAGAGAAAGGAGAACAAAATGAAAATAAAAGCATCCTTCGGACAGCGTGTGTTTGATGTGATAAACTTTTTGTTTATACTGCTTATCGCCATTGTGACTGTTTATCCCATATGGTATGTTTTCTGCGCCTCATTCAGCGATAATGCGGCAATAACGGCACATTCGGGACTTTTACTTTTACCTGTTAAATTTACGCCTGCCGCATATAACATGGTGTTTAAAAATGAAATGATACTCAGAGGATATACGAATACAATTTTTATAGTGTGCGCAGGAACTCTTATAAACCTTGTAATGACGTTATTGGGAGCATATGTTCTTTCAAGAAAGAATGTGTACTGGAACAAGCTGTTTAACCTGATAATTATAATAACGATGTTTTTCAGCGGAGGGCTTATTCCCACATACCTTCTTATTACGAAAACTCTGAATCTTAACAATTCGTATCTTGCACTTTTGCTCCCGAATGCAATAAATGTATTTAACCTTATAATGGCAAGAACAAATTTTGAGGCGATACCTGTAAGCTTGGAGGAGGCGGCAAAGCTTGACGGCGCAAGCCATTTTAGAATATTTTGCAGTATAATTCTGCCGGTTTCAAAGGCAATAATAGCCGTTCTCACGCTTTATTACGCTGTCGGGCACTGGAATGCGTGGTTTGAGGCAAGCATTTATATAAAAGAACGTGCGAAATATCCTTTACAGCTTATATTGCAGGAAATACTCATAAATAACAATACAAGCGATATGTCGGGAAATGCTGTTGCCGCAGCAGATCAGATGGATATAGGAGAAACAATAAAATATGCCGTTATAGTGGTTGCAACGCTGCCTGTTCTGTGCATATTCCCGTTCCTGCAAAAGTATTTTGCGCAGGGCGTAATGATAGGTGCCGTAAAGGGCTGAATGGAGGTTTGAAATGAGAAAAATAAAAGAAAACAAAGTTGAAAAGCCCGCACATTCCGGCTGGTTTTCTATGGTCGGATATGATTTTCACGAGAACAGAGAGCTTTATATTATGTTTCTGCCCGTGCTTTTATATTTTATAGTATTTAAATACTTGCCTATGTACGGTGCGGTAATTGCATTTAAGGACTTTTCGCCGAAGCTCGGAATACTTGGAAGTCCATGGGCAGGACTTAAGCATTTTACAACATTTTTAAAAAGCCCGTCCTTTATGCAGCTTATTGTAAACACGCTCCGAATAAGCATTACATCAATAATATTCGGATTTCCCGCACCGATAATACTGGCGCTTTTGGTAAATGAGCTTAAATTAAAGAAATTTTCAAAGGTGGTACAGAATATAACATATCTTCCGCACTTTGTATCACTGGTTGTTATATGCGGAATGATAAGAACGTTTACAATGAATACGGGAGTTATAGGCACAATAGCGGGAGCGCTCGGCATGGAGCCGAAAACGCTTCTTAATTACCCGAAATATTTCGTACCTGTGTATGTGATTTCGGGAATATGGCAGAGCGTCGGTTGGGACTCAATCATATATATGGCTGCGCTTTCGGGCATTGATTCACAGCTTTATGAGGCGGCTATGATGGACGGAGCAGGCAGATTTAAGATGGTGCTTCATGTAACAATTCCGGGAATTGCTCCTACAATTATTATAATGCTGCTTCTCAGAATGGGCGGAATTTTGGGAGTAGGCTATGAAAAGATAATCCTTTTGTATAACGATATAACAATGGAGGTTGCCGATGTTATTTCAACATATGTTTACAGAAAAGGACTTATTGATTTGAACTGGTCGTTCAGTACGGCTGTCGGACTTTTAAATTCGGTTATAAATTTTGTATTTCTTATAACAGCAAATAAAATAAGCCAAAGAGTAAACGAAATTTCTCTTTGGTAGATAAACAGATAGACCATTGTTTAATAATACAATTTAATGTGCATTGCACGGAAAGGAAGGTAAAAATATGGTAAAAAGAATAATAAGTATGCTGTCGGCACTTGCCATGGCGTCAACTCTTATTCAAGGTGCAGCGGCTGCATATACGGAACCGTCGAAATCCGGACTGTACAATACGGTATTCAGTCAGGACTTTGAGTCTCTTGCTGACGGGTATAATATAGTACCGTCAACAGATGAAACGTATGACGCAAATCAGAATATTGAGTCAACGGCATACGGCGGTGCAAATCTCACCGTACAGGCGGAAAAAAATAACAAAGCTCTTAAATGGGAGAGAACGGGAAACAGTACGGTAAAGCCTATTCTTACAAAGACATTTTCCGATATTTCATCGGGAAAATCCGTATACAGCTTTAAGTTCAGGCTTTATGAGGGATATTCTCAGCTAAAGCTTGATATAGGAAATACATCGGATAACGATTATATCACAATTGAATTTGAGGAAGTAGGAAGGTATTCCACAAATATTATCGCAAGCGATACCGGCAGTAAGCAAAAGTTTACCGCCAAGCGTAATTATGTGTCAGATTACGGACGTCTTGATGCGGTTGTAGATTCCGATGCAAGAACATATGACGTTTATATTGACGGTAAAAAGCTGAATACGAAGGCTCTTTCGTATTATGCAAAATACGTCGAAAAAAATGAGGACGGAAGTTATAAGCAGAACAGAAACATAAACAGGGTGAAGATAAGACAGAATGTTGATTATGCGTCAAGCGGAAGCTTTTATCTGGACGATATTTATATCGGAAGAGAAAATCCGTGCGATATAAATAATCCGCGCACAAACGGAAAATACAGCGGCGTTTACTATAATGATTTTGAGGTGGCGGACGCTGATGCAGGTAAGGTTTCCGAAAGTAAAGATACGGTCATTTCGGTTTCAGGAGACAGTGAAAACCACTATGTAAAATTTGATAAAAAGGCAAAAACTTCTACAGAGGTGAGCAAGGTTGAATTTGAGTTTCCTGAACAGTCAGAGCAAATCCAAATATACAGTGCCAAGTTCAAGTTTACTCCGGGCACAATGTGGATGTATATCGGACTCGGAAATAGCGGCTGGGACAGCTTTGCGCTTACAAGAATAACGTCCGTAACGGAAAACAATATTTCGCTTTTCATTTCTAATGGGATATATGACGTTTCAGCGGATTTTGTAAATGAATGGGGCAGAATAGACGTAATTGTTGATAAGAGTGAAAAGACCTTTGATGTTTATGTAAACGGAAAGAAGATTTCAAGCAGCACATACGACACCTCCAGAAATATAGACCGTATGGTCATTTATGATAATGGAGCAGGCACAGATGCCGGCACATATCTTGCAGACGAGATATATGTCGGAGTACCGGTATCGGAAAAATACATATCCAAGAGCAGAGGCGGCGAATATGAAGCCGTAATAGACCAGGATTTTGAAACGCTTGAAAGCGGATATAACTGGAAAAATATTGACGGTATCGGATATTCGTCAAATCAGATATTCGGAAACTATACTTCGGTTGATAATGTATCATATACCGTAGCAGATGATGAAACAAACGCTCTTTGTATTAATAAAAGCGGAGCTGCGTCAGGTTCGTCGTCAACCTATGCGTCATTTGACGCAATAACAGGCGGAGAGGTTTTATTCAGCAGCAGCATAAAAATACCTGTTTCGTATCCTCAGCTTAATCTGGAGATAGGAGACCCTGTAAAAGGAAACAAATTTATTACGATAAACATTTCGGAAGTGTCGGATAAATCGTTTAAGGCAGCGGGATTTACGGTAAATAAGGATATAAAAAATAATTATGTTTGCATAGAAACTGTTATATCGCCGAAAACAGGAGAGTATGACATATATGCGGACGGTGAAAAAATCAATACGGATAAGCTTACATATTCCGAAAGTTATATAGGCAGGGGAATTGTCGGCGCAGGCATACGCCAAAACTCCGAGTATGCGTCGGCAGGCTGTGTATATATAGATAACTTCTATGTGGGAGTAAAAACACTTCCCATAACATATGATATGATTTTAAACGGTCAGAATAAAGCCTTTGTAACCAAAAAGCTTAATCTTTCGGATACGTATGATATTAACGGAGAAACGGTAAACGTTGTATGGTCGTCGTCAGATGAAAGCGTAATTTCAAAAGACGGTACGGTAAACATATTGCCGTATGATAAGTGCGTAACACTTACAGCGGCAGATGAAAACGGAGCGGTAAAAAGCTTCAGAGTGAATGTGCCGGCAAACGGACAAAGCCTTTACTACAACGATTTTGAGGGATATTTTGACGGTGACAGCATAGAAAACTCATACGGCTGGACAAAGAACAGTACAAACAGCGGAGTGAATTATACTGTTGACGCAGAGCCTGTAAACAGAGATGATCATGTTTTAAAGGTAGAGAGATTTATAACGAAAAAGAATGATAAATGGTATACAAAGGACGGTACGGAAATAGAAAATCAAACAGGTCCGTCTGCGGGAGATTATGCGCTTTATTCTCTTGGAGAAGAAAGTATAAGCACGGGCAAGGTTCAGTTATCTGCGAGAGTTATGTTCAATAATGTGGAGAATCAGCAGTTTGGAATGTACATAAAAGGGCTTGCTTCGGACAGTTTTTCGGAAAATAACCTTTTGATATTCAGCGCAAAGAGAGGAATAATATCACTGATTGACGGAAATGTGGGAGAAATGGTTGTTGGTGCGGCAGCAGCAAAGCGCTGGTATGATATATCAATCGTAATAGATACCGACGCAAAGGAATATACAATTTTCTTCGGTGATAAATCGCAGAGCGGAACATATAAGGGTAATACAAATCTTATTACAGATGTCGGATTTTTAAGCGTAAGAACGCAGGATTCGGGCGCAAGCTACAGCTCAGAGTGGTACGTTGATGATTTCAGCATTAAAAAAATAGCAATGACAGATTCTGAGGCTGTAAAATATGCGGCGTCCAAGCTTACGGTGCCGTCTGAATTAACGGGCGACATTACTCTTCCGTTAAACGGAGAAGAGGGAACGTCGGTTTCATGGTCATCTAATGATTCAAGCGTAATATCGGACAGCGGTGTTGTAACATTCTCAAAGGAAGATAAAACGGCTGTTTTAACGGCGACCGTCACAAAGGGCAGCGAAACTGCCGTAAGAGAGTTCAGCGTAAAGGTTTTGGCACGTGATGAGTATGATATAAGAGGAATAAATGTTTTAAGCGGGGAAGAAAACGGAAATATTTTAACGGGCGGCGGAACTGTAACAGCCGTAAGAATAGGAAGATATATAAATACAAGCAATAAACCGTCTCTTATAACGGCGCTTTATGAAAACAACAGACTTTCCGAGGTATCGGTGCAGACCTTGGAGGAGCTTCCGCTTAAAAATATTTCTGAGGTTGCGCTGGAGAAACCGATTAGTCTGCCCGAAAATATAGAAAATGCCGAAGTGCGTGTTATGATATGGGGTGAAAATTTACTTCCTCTTTGCAATATATTTACAAGCAATATGCCGGAGACAAGCTTATTTATAGTAGGAGATTCAATTGCCTCATACTACGGAGAGGAGGCATATCCTCAGACAGGCTGGGGGCAGGTTATAGGAACACGCTTTAACAGCTATGTAACCGTGAAAAACAAGGCTAAGGGAGGAAGGTCCACGAGGACATATCTTGATAATACAGATGACCCCGTATATTGGGGTACATTTGAAAATGAGATAAAGCCGGGCGATTATGTTTTGGTTTCTCTCGGAATTAATGACAGCGGAGCGGTTAAGGACAGATATACCACCATAGAACAGTTTGAGGAAAACTACAGAAGATTTGCGGCTCTTATAAGAGAAAAGGGCGCCAACCCCATATTTGCCAGTCCTATAGTTTGCCCTTATTCATCTCCGATAACAAAAACATTCGGAGACAGGGCGGATAGCGTGAAAAAGATTGCTGCGGAGGAAAATGTACCGTTTCTTGACGTGAACGGTTATCTCTATGATGAATTTACAAATATAAACGATGCTGAGGCGGTAAGAGAGAATTATTTTCTCTATAAGCTTGTTGAGCAGGGCTATATAACCGAAGCTCAAAGAGCAAATCACGTAAACACAGGAATTAAAGACAACGGCTATGATTTTACGCACCTCAGTGTGAAAGGCGCAAACCATGTTGCAGATGTAACGGCAGAGCTGCTTAAGAATGTCGGCTGTGATTTGGCAAAGTATCTTAACAAATAATAGAGTCGGGAATTGATTAATGATTTATTTCTTGCTCCCGATTTCGGATATAGAAAGGAGAAAAAAACAATTATGAAATTTAAAAAATTATTATCGGCAGTGCTGGCATTTGCATTGACAGCTTCGGCTTTCGTACCTGTAAATGCGTCTGCGGATGGATTTAATGAGGCGAATTATGACAGCATTTTCTATGAGGATTTTAATGATATAAGCTCAATAGATGAGAGCGGCTTTGAGATAACAAATGACACAGCTAATGCAGAGATTAGCGTAGATACGGATAACAAATGTGCAAAAATTGAAAATAAAGATAAATATACTTCCGGAGCAAATTTGGCACAGCTACTTATGCCGATAGGAAAAACCTTAAGCGGAACAATGGCGGCGGGAATGAAGTTTAAACTGTCGGAGGGTGCACCCCAGCTTGTTTATGAAATAAGAAATGACTGGATTAAATTTGTTATGCTTAATATAACAGCCTGCGGCGCAAATTCAATTACTATAGCGGGAATAAACATTTCGGGAGATTTTATAAATAACTTCGGAACACTTGATGTTTTGTTTGATATAGACTCAAAAACATATGATATTTATATAAATAAGGTAAAAATTAATGATGAACCGCTTAAAAGTACTGTAGAAGATAAGTATTGGGAGAGGGGAATAGTCGGAGTATCCGTTCGTCAGAATACTCAGTATGCTTCGGTCGGAACATATCTTATAGACGATATGTATGCCGGAATGTACAGGTATAAAAATGATTTTTCAAAAAATGCGTCATGGAAAAAGGTATACAAACAAACCTTTGAGAGCTATAATGCCGAAAGCGCATATGCTGAGGACGGTACATTGTTTTTAAATAATGATGATAAAAGCAGCAGCTTTACCGTGGCTGAAAAAAATCAAAACAAGTATCTTGTGTGGAACAGAACCCAAAACGGAAGCGAAACACATATCCGAAGAGAATTTTCTGAAATAAAAACAGGAAAGCTCGTTGTAAGCGCAAAGCTGAAATTTGAAAATGAAGGCGGAAAAGATGTATATTTATACACGGGAAACACGGGATACGGTAATTCAAATGTAATAAGAATATCAAACGTTACAAAGGGAGATACACAAAATGCCGCAAAGGTAACTCTCGTAAGAGGAAACAGCACACTCGGTACATTTGACTGCGACTTTGTTTCGCGTTTCGGAAGAATAGATATGCTTTGTGATGCGGACGCAAGAACATTTGATGTGTATCTTAACGGGACTAAAATTCTTGAAGATTTAGATTACGGAGATAAAAACCTAAACAGAAATGTAAATCTTATGGGAATATATGCAAATAAAGATACCGGCTTTACAGGCAATATGTATATAGACGATTTGTTTATCGGCATACCCGACAAGGCTTCGGCAAGCAATCCGATAACAAGCGGAGAATATACAAAGGTGTTTTATAATGATTTTAACAGTCTTGAAAACGGAACGCCTCTTGTATCCAAGGAAAAGCCGAGCGGTGAAGACTACCGTAAAATGACAGATACCGCAAAATCTCAGAATATCGGATATTATGATTACAGAGGAACACTTACGGAGGGAATAACAAGCCTTACCGACCTTACTGTTTCAAAAAATCCTTTGAATGAAGATGATAATGCTCTTGAATGGACTAAAAATGCGGCAGTATCCTATGACGGAACAAATCCTGAAATATTTACGTCATTCGGTGATGTTAAAAACGGGGTGCTTGTTTTCAGCAGCAAAATGAAATTTTATTCGGGAGAACAATATACAAAGCTTGAGCTTGGAGCTGCGGGCGGAAGGTCTTATATAAATGTTATTATTTTATCGACAGGAAACGACAAGGCAAAAATACAGCTTGGCGGAGTTACATATGATGTAATCGGAGATTTTACAGATGAATTTGCAAGATTTGATATTATAACCGATGTAACAAACAGAAATTATGATTTTTACGTAAACGGAACGAAAATTAATACGGAAAAGCTGAACTGGGGAGAAGCATTTTTGAATTTCTCTCAGACAAGAAACGTAAACATGGCTGCAATTTCACAGACAAGAAATATGCCTAATCTCGGCACAATGTATATAGATGATATTTATGTCGGAACAAGAACATATAACGATGACGAAATAGTGGAAGCGGACTTCAATACGCTTAATCTTACTCATACGGACAATCTTATGTATACAATAGACCTTCCGATGAAGGGAACTGCGGGAAGCAATATTACATGGTCATCAGACAGTGAACTTATAACTATTTCCGCAAACAGCGATAATACGGCATATATCGGTAAAATAACAAATCCTGTGGGAGAAGATGTAAAAGCCAAGCTTACCGCAGTGCTTACAAGCGGAGATAAAACAAAGGAAAAGGAATTTGACGTAGTAATTGCGGGACTTCGTAAATATTCGCTTGACGGAATTATATATAAGGATTTGAACGGAAACGAGGTTTACGGAATACCGTCAGGCGGAAGCGTTTCTGGAGTTCGTTATACAAATAACTCTGATACCGACGCAGTGCTTATTACAGCGCTTTATAAAAAGGATTCCGAAAACGGGCTTGCACTCCAAAAGGCGGTAATTTCAAATGCGGCAAAGGGAGAGAAACTGGTCACGGTCAGCGGAATGGATATTCCGTCCGAAGGCAGTTATACCGTAAAGGCAATGCTGTGGAGCGGAATGGATAAAATCGTACCTCTTTGCGATATGCTGTCGTCCGACGATACGGTAACGTCTGTCAGAATAGCAGGAGATTCAACGGTGGAAACATATGCTGAAAATTCCGAAACAAGAAGCGGCTGGGGACAGGTTATAGGAGATTTTCTTGCCGATACGGCTGTTAAAAATTATGCAATAAGCGGCAGAAGTACAAGAAGCTTTATAAATGAGGGAAGACTTGATACTGTTCTCGGCGACCTTCAAAAGGGTGAATATGTTCTCATTCAGTTCGGTCACAATGACCAGAAAAAATCAACCGACCAGGCTGTGATGGAAGGTTCAAATACAGACAGCTATGCCAACGAGGCGGAAAATGCGGCTGAGTATTCATACAGAGAATATCTCAAGGAGTATACGGAGCTTATAAGAAACAGAGGCGGAGTGCCGGTATTTGTAACGCCTGTTCCGAGACTTAGAACAGATGACAGCGATGTGTTCAAAAATGAGGACGCACTTCAGGCATATGCTGACGCAATGAAAGCCGTAGCCGACAGCGAAGGCGTTATATGCGTAGATTTAAGAAAACGTGCAAATGAGTTTTTTAACGGCATGACAAGAGATGAGCTTGGAACATATTATGTAAGCGACTGCTCGCATTTTACAAGAGCGGGAGCAGAAAAAATGGCTGAGCTTATAACAAATGAATTTTCATCTATGCTTTTGCCGATAAAGGTAAAATAACATAGTATTAAAGCAAGCTGCACAAATTATGTTGACAACCATTTTGAAAAATGGTACAATAAATTGTGCGGCTGCTTTTATATATTAAATTGAAATTTAGGATTATACTGTATTATTTTTGAAAGGAATGAAACTGTTATGAAAAGCTGTTGGATATGGAATTACGGAGATTTTGAGATTTTTCATTCAAATCTCGTAAACTCAAGGAGGCAGGAGTTCGGTGCGGATTACCCGTGCTTTTGGAAACTTTCCGCACCTGATGTGAATGTTGTTTTTTACAATGAAACGGAAACGAAAAGTGACGGATATGTACGGCTTGTTTTAAACGGAATCGGATATATAATTATAGACGGAAAGAGATACAGGTCGGGGGAGAAAATAAGCGTTTTACGGGGAAAGCATAAAATGCAGATTTCCGTTACCAATCTTTCGGGACTTCCCGCTGCATATATAGAAAGCGATATATGCGGAACTGACGGAAACTGGTACACTGTTGAGAAAAACGGAAAAAAGATAAATGTCGGATTTTCCGACCGCTACACCGAGCCTGAAAAAAATCCTGAAAGCTTTATTTTCTCATATAAGAGAATAACGCCTGTTTCAAAAACCGATTATGAAAAAGGTACTCTTTTTGACTTCGGAAAGGAAATTTTCGGATTTTTGTATGTGAATAATGCAAAAAGCAGCGAAACGCTCCATATAAGCTACGGAGAGTCTATGGAAGAGGCGTTAGATGTGGAAAATTCGCTTGTTTTTGAGGACGTGAGCGGAAGTACCTCATATAAGCTGCGTCAGCGTGCATTCAGGTACATATATGTTCCGTGCAATACGGCTGTTTCGTGTGAGGCAGACTTAGAATATATTCCGCTTGAATATAGGGGCAGTTTTAAATGTGATAAAGAATATGTAAATGATATATGGAATATGTGCGCATATACTCTTCATTTGAATGTAAGAGAGGTGTTCACGGAGGCTGTAAAGCGTGACAGATGGCTGTGGTCGGGAGACACATATCAAAGCTATAAGTTTAACAATTATCTGTTCCACGACAATGACATAGTGCGCCGCTCCATTATAGGAATGAGAGGAAAAGACCCTGTTATGGAGCATATAAATACAATAACAGATTACAGTCTTTACTGGATAATAAGTGTTTGGGAATATTATTTCACATACAAGGATGCGGAATTTTTAAGATTTATATATCCGAGAGTTATATCGCTGATGGATTTTGTGAAAACCCGTGAAGATGAAAACGGATTTTTAATCGGTAAATATAACGACTGGATATTTATTGACTGGTCGGATATAGATAAAACCGGTGCAGCGGCGGCGGAGCAGATGCTCTATATTGAGGCAAACAGGGCACTTTCGAGGATTGCAGATGTGATAGGAGAGGACGGCTCTTGTTACCTTGAAAAGGCGGATGCACTTATCTCAAAGACGAATGAGTTTTTTTGGGACAGTGAAAAGGGAGCGTTTATCGACAGCTTTGAATCGGGAAAAAGAAATGTTACGCGTCATGCAAATATATTTGCGGTAATGTATGATATTGCGGACGGTTTCCAAAAAGAGAGCATTACAAAAAATGTTATTTTAAATGAGAATATAACTAAAATAACAACTCCGTATTTTGAAGGCTATGAGCTTGATGTTATGGGAAAGCTCGGAAAACTTGATTATATAGAGGATATGCTTGCGTCATATTGGAAGGGAATGCTTGATATGGGAGCAACAACCGTCTGGGAGGAATTTGACCCGAATATAGCTGCGCCCGAATGTTATTCGATGTATGGAAATAAATACGGAAAATCGCTTTGCCACGCATGGGGAGCAAGCCCGATATATCTTCTCGGAAAATACTATTTGGGAGTTCGTCCGACAAAGCCGGGATATGAAACATTTGAGGTAACTCCAAACTGCGGCGGATTTGAATTTATAGAGGGAACCGTTCCGGCGGGAGAGGGTAGCGTGTACGTGTATTTATCAAAGGACAGACTTGAAGTAAGAACGGAAACGGACGGCGGTACGCTTGTATTCGGCGGCAAAAAATACGCACTTGAGAAAGATAAAACATTCAAAATGAATTTGGAGGAATAAAGCTGTGAAAAGAGGAATAAGAGGACATGATGTATCGGCTTCGGGACTTAAAAATATATGTCAGCGCTGCCAAAGTCTTGGATTTGATTATCTTCAGCTTGTGCTCGAGAAAAGTATAGACGGATTTTCGTTCGGTATGTTTTCAGAGGAATATGCCGAAAAAATAAAGGAGGAGCTTGGCGGTATGAAGGTCGCCGTTTTGGGGAGTTATATAAATCCATCATCGGCAGATGAAGCGGCGCTTTCGGCAGATATTGAAAAATTTAAGGAAAAAATAAGATATGCAAGCGTTCTGAAACCGATAGTCGTAGGAACGGAAACGGGAGTATATAAGAATGTGGAAAATGAGGAGGAAAATGATTCCGAGGAGGTTTATCTGCATCTTTTAAAAACAATGAAAGAGCTTGCCGAATATGCCGAAGAGTATGGCGTACGCATCGGCATTGAGGGCGTTCACTGCTTTGTTATAAACACGCCGCAAAAAATGAAAAGGCTTATAGATGATATAGGAAAAGAGAATGTAAGTGTTATATTTGACCCGGTAAATTATATAAATGAGAATAATTATAAACATCAAGACGATATAATAAATACAGCATTTGACCTTACAGGGGACAAAATTGCGGTTATTCATGCTAAGGATTTCATTTTGGAAAACGGAAAAATAAAGAGAACAACAGCGGGAGAGGGTATCTTAAATTATGACCTTATATTTAAAAGGCTCTGCGAATATAAAAATGACGCAGTCATAGTATCCGAGGAAACAGATGATATAAGCGGAAAGCGAGGACTTGAAAATCTGGAGAAAATACGAAACAGTTATTTCGGCTGAGGCAAGTTCTGAATACGTCTTAAAAATTACACTGAAAACAAAAAGAGGTTTGTATTTTGAAGTGCCCCAGTTTATACAGACAGCACAAAAAAAGAGTGCCTATGGCATTAATATTAAATTTTTAAGCAATATAC
>CAKSGG010000011.1 GCA_934454215.1 uncultured Clostridia bacterium | reverse complement strand
TATTGCTTAAAAATTTAATATTAATGCCATAGGCACTCTTTTTTTGTGCTGTCTGTATAAACTGGGGCACTTCATTTAAACAGCCCCTTTTTTTAAATTACCGTTAATGTTGGGAATGGTAATTGTAACGGTTGTAAAGCCGTTTTCAGATTTTATATCACAGCCGTATTTTTTGCCGAAAATAAGCTGTATACGGCTGTGAAGATTTCTCAGCCCGATATGCTTGCATAAAATATCGTCATCTTCCATATCCTCGCGTATTTGTTTGAGCTTGTCGCGAGGTATCTGCGGACCGTTGTCCATGACGGAAAAGGTTATTGCGTCATTGTCCGAGAAAATGGTGACGGAGATATACGGCTCCTTTTCACGCTGTCTTAACGCTCCGTATTTGAAAGCGTTTTCAAGAACGGGCTGTAATATCATTTTAAGAACTTTTTTGTCCGAAACGGATTCGCTGATGTTCCATACTATCCTTACAGAATTTTTATGCTTTAAATTTTCAATCATGACATATTTCTTTGCCATTTCTATTTCTTCGTTTATTGATACGAGATAATGGTCGGTGTCAAGCGAATAGCGCAGTATTTCCGAAAGATTATCTATCATTGATATTATGGGCGTGTCGTCATAATCCTTTTCAAGCACATAGCATGAAATAAGATTTAATGTGTTAAAAAGAAAATGCGGATTTAACTGCGTCTGCAATGCAACCGACTGCGACTGACGCAGCTTTGATATTTTCCCCGATAACTCGTATTCAAGGTTTTTGCTGTGCTGTACGCTGTCAAGTATAAAGTTTGTAAGAGTTACAAGCTCGTTTGAGTTTTGCTTGTCGGTGTTTTGAAAATTACTCAGCGATACAACCTGCACAATAGATTCGTAAAGCTTGAATGAAGCAATCAGCGTAATTGTCAGCATCATTATAACCGACAGCAACAAAAACAAAAGCGATGTTTTCAGCGGTGTGATGAATTGCTTGTGATATTCGCTCTTTGAAATGCAGTGAATAAGCGTCATATTTTCATAATCGACCGTTGATTGCGAACATATTGTCATGCGCTTAAGCTGCCGCATATCAACGGAGTTGCCGAAAGGCGCAAGCGCTTCATCACCCGAAAAAATAACGTAATCGGGATTGCTTACAAGCACAAAGAATGAATTTGAATAGCTACTGTAAGCGCCGATGTCTGAAAAAATCTTTTCAAGGCTGATATTGAAAAATATTGCGCCCTCCTTTGGGAAAGCGTAACAAACGGTAAGAGTGCCCGGGGAAAGTACGGCGGTGTAGCTTTTCTTTGAATTTTGTATATATTTTTCAACGCAGTCTCTGTCATAAAACGATTCCGAATAATTGCTGCCGCCCGTAGAAATGTAGTAATCGTTATATTCGCTGTAAAAATGTATTGAGGAATAATAGTCGTAGCCGTTTTTAACGGAATAGAGCATATTATATATGTCCTCCGAAATTTCCGTACTTTCTATGGGAGAGCCGTCAAATAGACGGCAGTTCAAAAAATTTACCGCCTCATCGGAGCTGATAATATTATTAGCGTTTTTATCCGTGTTTTTTAAAAGCTCGTCAATAAAAAGCGAACCCTTCATTAATGTCTGTTCCGATGAGGACTGCATTCTGTCCTTTACGGTAAAAACATTATTTGCAAAAATAAGAATGTTGATTATTAAAAACGGAATAAAAAGCGTGACAAAAAATATCTTTATATATTTAAAGAAAATACTGTGACTTCTGTATGTTGAAATTGCATTAATAATCGAATTATACTTGCTCTTCATTATGGATTCCTTTCCGGTTTTTATAATTAAGAGGAGTCATGCCCGTTGAACGCTTGAAAAATCTGTGAAAATACGACGCACTGTTAAAGCCGCATAATTCGGAAACTATGTTTATTGGCATATCGGTCTGAGAAAGAAGTGATTTTGCTTTGTTCAGGCGCAGCTCCGAAAGATAGCTCGAAAAGGTTTTTCCCGTTTTGTTTTTAAAGCACATACTGAAATATGTAGGCGATAAAAAACAATGCGAGGCCGTTGATTCAAGAGAAATGTCCGAGGCTATATTTTTTTCGATATATTCTATGGCGGCGTCGATAACGTTATTTGTATTCATATGCTTTGGCAAAACATATTTAATATTTGCTATTATTTTATTGTATACTGCGTCAGTTTCAAGCTTTGAAATATCCTCGTTAGTTCCCAAAATCTGCGATACTGCGTTGTTAATGTGACCGTAAAAGGCGTTAAGCTGCTGTGCACTGCCTTTAAATAAATCCGTAAAGCTGTTTATATACGAAACGGCGGTATTTATATCCATAGAATATATGCTGTGAATTACAAGTGCGGCACAGGTATACGGCGTAAGCCCGTTCTGCATAAATAAATGGAAATCGCATATATCGGAAGAAATGTTTTCAATTTTAAAATCGACCTTAAGTTTCATATATTCAAAGAAATTCTTTGTTGCCGTTTCAATAAACGAATCGAGAGCAAGACGCAGTTCATCAATTGAAAAAAGCTTTTTGGTAAATACAAGTATTCTGAATGTGTTCAGCTGGTAATTGTATAAAACCGAAAAAAACGAATCATCGTTTATATACGTCAGCTTTTCTATAATATTGAATATCTGCGACTGAGTATATTTATCGTGAAGCTTAAAGAACGTGTCGGAATCCGCAATTGACGCAGATAATACCGCACATTTGCAAAGCTCAAACGATGTAACGACATCTGTTTTTGCAAGCTTTTCAAAAAAGCCGTCAAAGGAATTATCAGTTTCGGCAAGCATTTCCGATATTATTTTAATTCGTTCCGAATTGTTGCATATATCGCAGAAAGAAGAGGCTGCGGAAAGCTTTGACGCTTTATCGTAAACGGTATTGAGCAGCTCTTTTGTTTTTGCCATTGTTATGGGCTTGAGCATATATGCCGCAACTCCGTATTTTATGGCATCCTGCGCATATTCAAATTTACTGTAGGCGCTTATTACGGCTATAACAATATCGGGATATTTTTCATTGCATATCCGGCAGAAATCAAGCCCGCTCATACCGCAGAGGCATATATCCGAAATAACGGCGTCTACCGGATTTTTGCTTATGTAATCCACAGCGTCCTCAGCGTTTGAAAACAGCCCGCATATCTCAAAACGGCTGTCCGCCTTTTTTATAAGATTTTTCAAAACTTCAAGTACGGTAGTTTCGTCCTCGATAATAATAAGTCTGAGCATTGATTTTCTTCCTTTCAAAGTATTAAATCCCGAATATCGGTTTAATTATAACATTAAAAAAGCTGTCGGTCAAGCAATTTGAAATAAAGTTAAAAAAGTACAATTAAAAAAGTAACAAAGTGCATTTCACGAAAATAAATATTGTGCTATACTTTAAACATAAACAAAGTAACGGAGGGAATACGTTAAATGAAAAATGCGGTTACGGTGCAAAAACAGACAAAGCACAAAAAGTCAAGGCTGACGAAAAACTTTTGGCAGCTTCTGTCGCTTGAAGCGATACCCATGCTTTTAGTCTTTGTGTTCAGCTATATACCTATGTTCGGTATTATTATAGCGTTCAAGGATTATAAGTATCGAAGAGGAATATTCGGAAGTGATTGGGTGGGACTTAAAAATTTCGATTTTCTGATAAAATCCGATGACTTCTGGAGAGTGGCAAGAAATACGATATGTATGAATCTGCTGTTTATAGTTGCGGGGATAGTTTTTGCGGTTATACTTGCGGTCATGCTGTTCGATGTAAGAAACAGAATGGCAATAAAGACGTACCAGTCATGTCTGATAACGCCGAATTTTATATCGTGGGTTGTTGTCGGATATATAGCGTACATATTTTTAAATCCCGAATACGGAATAATCAACAGAGCGCTTACCGCCATCGGCTTGCCGGGGGTGCAGTGGTATAATTCGCCCAAGCTGTGGCCGGGAATATTAACGGTCGTATCTGTCTGGAAAGGCGTGGGCATGAACACGGTTATGTATTATGCGGCGCTTATGGGAATAGATTCGGAAATTTTTGAGGCGGCGGAGCTTGACGGAGCAAATAAGCTGCAAAAGATATGGCATATAACGGTACCGTCTCTTGTGCCTATCGTAACAATTCTTTTTATTCTGAGCATAGGAAATATTTTCAGAGCGGATTTCGGATTGTTCTATCAGGTGACGCGCGATGTCGGAGCGCTGTATGAAACAACCGATGTTCTTGACACGTATATATTCAGAACAATGAAAGAAATAGGCGATATGTCGGTTTCGTCGGCGGTCGGCTTGCTCCAGTCTGTTGTAGGATTTATTTTCGTTGTTACCGTAAATAAAATAGTGGGAAAGATTGACCCCGACAGAAGTCTGTTTTAAATGGAAGGAGATAATTGGCAATGAAAAGAAAAAGAGGACAGATTATCCTTAATCTTGTGTTTATAGTGATAAGCCTGTGTGTTGTAATACCGTTTGTAATGCTTGTGTCAATATCGCTTACAAACGAAAAGGAAATAGTCGCAAGCGGATACAAGCTTATACCGAGCAAGCCGGATTTGTCGGCATATAAATATGTATTCTCAAACCCTCATTCGGTAATCAACGCATATAAGGTTACATTTATATTTTCGTCGGTGTCGATGATTCTTGCTACACTGCTTACGGCTATGGCGGCATATCCGCTTATAAGCAGGTCAATGCTCGGGAAAAGACAAATATCATTTTATTACTACTTTACAATGCTTTTCAGCGGCGGAATGGTGCCTACATACATATTGATAACAAGGTATCTTCATCTGGACGACACAATACTTGTATATATTATTCCGTCACTGATAAGTCCGTGGAACATATTCATGATGCGAACTTTCTTCAAGGATATTCCGGCGTCTATAATAGAGTCTGCGTCTATAGACGGTGCGAGCGAATATGCGGTGTTTTTCAGAATAATTCTGCCTTTGTCAAAGCCGGTTCTTGCAACAATTGCACTGCTTACGTTTTTGGCAAAGTGGAACGACTGGTTTGCGTCCATGCTGTACATAAATAATCAGAATCTTGTGAGCCTGCAATATCTTCTGCAAAGAATTTTGCAGAATCTGGACGTTCTGCAATCAATGAATTCAAATTCGGCTTCAATGAATATGAACATATCGGATATTCCTGCGGAGTCCACAAGAATGGCAATGGCGGTTGTCGTTGCGGGACCTGCACTTTTGATATTCCCGTTCTTCCAGAAATATTTTGTAAAGGGACTGACGGTAGGGAGCGTTAAGGGTTAAATTAAGAAATCAAAGGCTGTGCGGCTTGCCTTAAAAGACGTGTATTAAAATAAAAAGGAGAGCAAAAATGAAAAAGAAAACTTTATCAATTATTCTTGCGGCGAGCTGTCTGTTATCGGCGGCATCAGGCTGTACATCGGGGAAAAATGCAAGTGATACGGAGGAAACTGTTACATTAAAATGGTTTATACCGTGCGACCCTCAGAAGGATTCGGCGGTGGTACTGGACGAATTTAATAAAAAATTAAAGGAAAAAATCAACGCACAGTTAGACCTCCAAATACTGGACTTCGGTTCGTATGAGGAGCGTATGAAGATGAACATGACGGCGGACACGGATTTTGACTTGATGTTTACGGGCTTTTTGAACAAATATAATACCTGCGTTGACATGGAATGTTTATATCCGCTGGACGATTTGCTCAAAAATTCAAAGCTTAAAGACGAAATACCCGACTATGTATGGGACGACGCAACACGTGACGGAAAAATATATGCAGTACCGAATTATCAGATTATGGCAACTCAAAGATGTCTGATATTCCAAAAGGGCATTATAGAGAAATACGGCTGGGATATAACAAGCCTTAAAGGGACGGAGGATATAGAACCGCTGCTTGAAGAGCTTAAAAATAACGAGCCTGAGATGTATCCGTTCAGGTCGGATTGGGGACTGGATTCGTTTGCGTCGTATGACAATCCTGCATTCAATGATTTTCAGACAAGCGGCGTAGCGGTAACGGTTGACGATAACAATAATGCAAAGTGCGAAATTGTGGCAGAGCGTGAGGACACAAAGGAAAAGGCGAAAAAATTAAACGACTGGTTCAAAAAGGGCTACATAAGAAAGGATATTGTCAGCGTAAACGACGATACGCAGGACCAAAAGAGCGGCAAGTACGGTATAGAGGTCAATAACTATAAGCCGGGCGGAGATAAAGAAGGCTCGTCTACAAGAAATTATGAAATCGTTTCGCAGTGCATAGCAGAGCCGTATTTGATGCCGGGGGCTTCAACGACTGCAATGACGGGAATTTACGACGGTTCAAAGCACCCCGAAAAGGCATTTGAGCTTATAGAGCTTTTGAATACCGATAAAGAAATGTTTAATCTGTTATGCTACGGCATAGAGGGAAAGCACTATAACAAAACGGGCGACGACCGTATCGAATTTGTAAAGGACAGCGGATATTGTATTCAGCCGTGGATTTTAGGCTCGCAGTTTAATGCGTATTTTGTAGGCGACCAGAGCGATAAAGACTGGGAAGATACAAAAAAGATGAACGATGAGGCAAGAAAATCAAAGCTTTTGGGCTTTACGTTCGATAACGATAATTTGAGAACGGAAATTTCACAGATTGAAAACGTTATATCAAAGTATAAAATCGTAAAGACGGGAGCAGAAGACCCCGATGCATACTGGGACAGCTATGTTGCCGAATTAAAGCAGGCGGGAATTGAAAAGGTAAGAGATGAGCTGCAAAAGCAGGTTGATGAATTTTTGAAAAATTCAAAATAAGGAGAATGTGATTTGAAAACGATAATAAAAATATTTACGGTTTTGTCGCTGATATTTGTATGTCAATCATACTGCGTAAATTCGTTTGCCGATGAAATAAACGAGAAAAACATAATCTGGAATGCGGAGTTTGACGGAAACGACGATATGTCGGCATGGGGTGCGTTTATAAACGGTAATCCTGTGTCACTGCCGTCGGGCGGGTATCTGGAGGACGGAAATATAAAGCTGTCTCGCGAGAACGGCTTTCAATACCGCTCTTTCGGAGCAGTGTTTGACGATTATATTGATTTTACGGGTAAAAGCGATATATCCTTTGAGTTCAGATTTATGCACACGGGAGACGGCGGACTGTACAAAAATATGTTTGAAATATTAAGCGACAGCAAGCAGTCCTTTGTGAATTTACCCGTCAATAACGGAGAGCTGTATTACGGCGCAGGTCAGGCAGGCGAGAGCGGAACCGGCACGGGCGTAATTCTTGAAAAGGATAAATGGTATACCGTTAAGCTGAATATAAATTTTGTGACGTATCAGTACGGTATTACGGTTTCGGGAGATGATATTGACGAGGTAACAATGAAGCCTGTCAATTTCGTCTATAACCGAAAGGCGAGCAAGCTGTGGAAGTTTATGATGTTCCCGATTTTAGCAGCTGCGGATTCGGAAACGCACTATATTGATTATATAAGAATATGTGATAACAGCTACAGAGTTACCGATTCTTCGGTAAAGGACGGTGACGAAAACGTAAGAACCGATTCCGATATATCTGTTGAAACGTCATGGAAAGCGGCTGACGACGCTGTGTTTGACAGTATTAAAATTACGGACAAGGACGGAAATGCGGCTGAACGTGAGGTTGCCGCAACCGATAGCGGCTTTGACATTAAATTTCCGGCAGGGCTTAAATACGGAGAAAAATATACGCTTACCTGCGGTGACGGTGTAATGTCGGAAAACGGGAAAAAGCTTGAACCGTATTCAATGGAATTTTCAACCGAGGATAAGCCGCTTTATGTTACACAGCCCGAGGTCAGGGAGAAAAACGGAAAAATAATATCCGAAGTGCGTGCGGCAAATTATACGACCGATACAATAAAGGTATATTTGTTCAATGCCGTATACGCAAGCGGCGGAATGCTTGTAAAGCTGAATGTCAAAGAGGAGGAGCTTCCATCGGGTACGGCTGAAAAAACAATTACAAATACGCTTGACGTTTCCGATACGGAAAATTATACGTATAGGTCATTTCGCGGATATATAAAGGAATAGGAGATTGCTATGAAAAAGACTTGTATATTTCTCTGCTGTGCTGTGATAAGCCTTATACTGCCTGTGTGCAGGGGCGAGGCAGCGTCATGGAGCAAATATGAAAACGGAATATATATGGCTCCCGATTCGGACGGCGACGGAACAAAAGCAAAACCGCTTGACAGTCTTGAAAAGGTAAGCGGAATAATTGCGGGAATGAAAAAGGATTCGTGTATGCCCGAGGGTGGTTTGAACATTTATATGCAGGGCGGAAATTACGAGGTGTCAAAAAGTATAGATTTCGGCGAGGATTTCAGCGGTACGGAGGAATCGCCGGTGAGATTTATTGCGGCGGACGGTGAAAAGCCCGTTATAAGCGGGGGAATTATCATAAAGGAAAGCAGCCTTACAAACGTAACCGACAAGGATATAAGAAAGCTGCTTCCTCAGCCCGACAAGGTTCTGACAGCCGACATAAGCGAATATTTGAGCCGATACAGTGACGATTATAAGAGCATGGACAGCTCCGAAAGAACGGCGTATTTCGGCGAAAATCCCATGACCGTGAGCAGATGGCCGAATAAGGACTATGCAAAAACGGGCGAAATTATGGAGAATGAAAGCACTCATTTTAAATTTGTTGTGGGCGATTCGAGAATAAAGCGCTGGAAGAACGAAAAGGACGGAATGATGTTCGGTTATTTTGCCTTTACATGGGCGGCGGAGCGCCGAAAAATAGTCGATGTCGATACCGAAAACCTTGCGATAAAATCAAACGGCCGTGCGGAATACGGAATATCGGCAAACAAGCCGTATTATGTATATAATCTTTTGAGCGAGCTTGATTACCCGGGGGAATATTACTTTGACGTGAACAAGGGACGGATATATATAATTCCGTTTGAGAACACACAAACGTCAAAGAAAGATACCGACATAAAAATTTCACTGCTCACAAAAACAATGCTTGATATGCAGGGTGCGCATAACGTTGAATTTTCGGGTATAACGTTTGAAAACTCAATGGGGCTTGCGGTTAATATGGATATTAACTGTAAAAATATCGCTTTTAAGGGCTGTACGTTCAAAAACCTCAATGCGGGCTTAAAGGTGGACGGATATGATAACCTTATTTCGGGCTGTGATTTCTACAATATAATGAACAGACCGATACTGCTTTACGGCGGAGACTGTGTTACGCTTACAAAAGGAAATAATACCGTTATGAACTGTAAATTCAGAGACTGCAATATTGTGGGAAGAACAAATGTGGGCTATATTAATGTGAATGGCTGCGGAAATGTTGTTTCACACTGTGAATTTGTAGGCTCTCCGCATACGGCAATTGGAGTCAACGGAAACGAAAACATTATTGAATACAGTGAGTTTTACAATAACATGACAGACGGTGCGGAGGACGCAGGCGTTATATATACGGGGCGAAGATTATCGGTTTTGGGAAACGTTATACGCTATAACTATTTCCATGACAATACCGATACTCAGGGTATGATTTACCTTGACGATATGAACAGTGACTTTAATATATACGGAAATGTTTTTGCCGACTGCGCAAAATCCGTGTTTGTACACGGGGGCGTATATAATAAGTTTACGGATAACCTCGTTATGAATACAAAAAGAACGGGCATAAGCGTTATTATAAACGGAAGCTCGGGCAATCAGATGAAAACCGAAACTGCGAACAATACGTATCTGAAAAGTCTTGAACCGTATGACTGGAAAAATCCGCCGTGGACAAAATACAGCGAGATTTTAAAGTTCATAGACAATGACAAATATCTTGTTTACAACAGCAGCGGCGTACCTCTTCTGCCTACCTACGGAACGGTTATTTCAAATAATATTTTCTACAATCCGAGCGATGTGTTAAACATAAGCTTAGCGGAATTTGTATCGGAAGTAACCGAGGTTTCAAACAACCAAATGATTTCAGCAGAGGAAAACCCCGACTTTGAGATACCCGAAAAATTCAGGGAAGTAATGGATAAATCGGGAATTTATGAAGATGAAAACAGAACGTTTGTAAAAGAATTAAAAAGCTTTTCGCTGATAGGTCCCGAAAATAAAAGCGAAAATGTTGCAGCCGATGAGGTTACGTTTGAATGGGAAAAGGTTGACGACGCAAAGGGATATTTGTTTACCCTTTCAACGGATAAGGATTTTCAGAATATAATCTCAAATAAAATCGTAAGCAAAAATTACGTTACGATTGAAAAGCTGAATTACTCAAATACGAGATATTTTTGGAGGGTGAAGGCTATTCCCAACATGATAAAAAATATGCTTGGAGTTAAAGTGCTTGACTGCAATGAAGAATATTACACATTCCTGACATCGAAAAAAGCAATATTGAATAAAGCAAAGGTTAGCGAATTTATAGAAACATCGACAGCAAAAACAGCGGAACTTAAAGAGGGCGACGCCCCGGGCGAGCTTAAGGCGGGAACGCAGAAACAGCTTGAAAATCTTATTGCGGAAGCAAGGAGCATGGAAAAGAATGAAAATGTCACTCAAAAAGAGATAGACTCATGGGTTGAAAATGCAAATTCGCAGTTTGAAAGCTTGTATTACAGACGTAATCCGCAGTACTATGACATGACGCCTGCATTAACGAATGTTATGATGTGGTCGGTTGAGCCTAATACGACCATAATGGATAACGGCAGGCTGATACAGAGAAGGTCAAAGGACGATGTTTTCGGATTAAAGGATAAAATTGCATCTCATATGGTAATGAGATTTGATTTAAAGACGGATACGCTCCAATCATGGATAGGCTTCGGATTAAGAGCGCAGAACGCCCCCAACTTAGTTGCATGGGGAGGAAATCCACAGTACTGTATTATAGTGAAGGAAGATGTTATTGAGCTGCAAAGATTCGGAGGAAAGCACTTCCTCAAAGAATATCAAAATCAGTTTATTAAAGCCGGAGAAACGCACAGCTATGAGCTGGGAGCGGAAAACCAAGACGACGGTTCGGTTAAGCTTTATATGCTCGTTGACGGCAAGACGGTGTTTGAATATACTGACAGCGATAATCCGATAATAAATTCGGGATATTTCTCAATATACAATACGGGCGCAAAGATGGCGGTAGAGGTTTCGGAATATTCTTTGGATAAGTAAGCTTTTTGAAAGGAGTTAGCAATTGTGAAAAAGGCATGGAGAAAAGTAATGACCGGTATAGGCGGCGTAACGCTGACGGCAGTGCTTGCCGTTCAGGCAACTGCCGCCGGCTTTGCCGATATACCGCTTGACAGAGTTTTTGACGAGGACAGAACCTTATATTATATTGAGGTTACGGACGGTAATGTATACGATTTGGATATAGACGGATATACGCAGATTAAAAAAGCGGCTGCCGCCGCACAGACGGGAGTATACCGCTCGGAGAATGTAACCGTTCTTAAAAATGATTCTACGGATAAGGAATACCGTTTTGTGTTTACCGCACCGCAGAATGATTCGGTTGCGGAAATAACTGACGCTCAGATTTCTTCGGACGGAAAGCTGAACGTTTCGGGAACGTGTACGTCGGATAAGGCGCTGAATGTAATCATCACAGTGCCGAAAGAGGCGTTTTCCGATGAAGCATATGATTATGATGAAATTGATAAATCAAGCATGGAGAAGTACGTCATAAATGCGGCGGAGGTAAATCCGACCGAACAAAGCCTGTTTGAATATCAATTCCCCGAAAATGCCGTATGCGGTACATATAAAGTAATAATTATCGGGGATAACATAAATGCGAGCAAGGACGTATATTATATGTCGCAGACGGAGATTGACAGAATCGTTAAGGAATTTAACGAAATATCCAAAAAAGAAGTTACCGGCGAAAATGTCAAGGCTGTGCGGGAATTTACGGAAAAAAATTATAAGGCGCTTTATATAGAGCTTGAATATTATAATCAGCTTTCGGATTTCGGAAAGAATACGGTGTCAAGGCTTATGATGAAGCATGACGGCGAATATGCTCACGCCGATATTAAGACGGAATTTATAAAAAGCATTGCCGCCGCATGGGCAAATGACGGTAAATCAATTGACGGTATTATAAAGGCATATCCGAATGATATTAACTTTGCAATGTATGAAAAGTACGGTGATTTAAAAAATAAGTCTTTGGTTAATGAAAGTATAAAATCTGCGGAAAGCTATGATGATTTAACAGATAAATTTAACAGCATGACAGCGTTATCTCTGTTAAACGAAGCAGCACCGAATGAGGTCGGCAAGGTGATTAAGGAATATAAGCAGTATTTGATTTCGGATAAGGCGTATGAGTATTACTGTCAAAACGAGAGCAGCTGTATCAGAAATATAACAAACAAAAATTTTGACAGCACGGAAAAGCTTGAAAATGCAATACTTTCCAATACTGCACCGACTGCGGCGCCAAGCCCAGGCGGCAGCGGAGGCGCTCCGTCAGGCGGAGGAATTACAGCTCCGTCAACGCCTACTGTATCAATTCCGACGGAAAAACCGATGAACAATAAGCTTCCGTTTACGGATTTGGAGAATTATCAATGGGCGTATACCGCAATCGAGCATCTTTATAATAATAAAATATGCTCGGGCAAGAGCGATACAATATTTGCGCCGCAGGATAATATTTTAAGGGAAGAAGCTGTAAAGCTTATAATAAATGCGTTCGGAATAGAGCAAAATCAAGATACCAAGCTGAATTTTACCGATGTGGCTGACGACGCATGGTATGCCGAATTTATTAAAGCGGCAGTCGGCGGCAAGGTTATCGGCGGAATTTCGGAAACCGAGTTCGGAACGGGCAGCAATATAACGAGGCAGGATTTGGCGGTTATGCTGTACAGAGCGCTTAATGCAAGCGGAAAAGAAATTGACATCATAATTGATAATAAGGCGGTACTCAGCGACCTTGACAGTGTAAGCGAATACGCAAGGGAGGCGGTTGATTATCTTGTGGAGATTGGTGCGATTAACGGCTCTGACGGTAAATTCCGCCCGAATGATTACATAACGCGCGCAGAGGCGGCGAAGATGATTTATTCGGTAATTAAAATCAGATAAGAAAGGGTATAAAAGCATGAAACGTTTTATTGGTATTATAACGGTACTTGTTTTATCGGTTTTCTGCATTACCGCAGTAAATGCGGAGGAATATTCGGATAATGCCGAGCTTATGAAAGGACTTGAAATTTTTTCGGGCGATTTTGACAAAAGCGAGGACGACAAGGTAACAAGAGCCGATTTCATAAAATACATTCTTAAATTCAGAGGAATTGAATCCGAACAGTATGCGCAGAACGCAGGCTTTTACGATGTTGATGAGCTTTCATCATATGCGGCTGATATAAATGCGGGAGTGACACTGGGATTTGTTTCGGGGTACGGCGACGGAAGTTTCAGACCCGAAGAACCGATTATCTGCGCTCATGCGGAAAAAATTATGGTTTTGGCTTTGGGCGGCGACGCACTTTTGCAAACGGGTGCGTCAACGGTGTCAAGCTTAGTCAATGAGTTCGGCATATCAATAAATGCGGACGTAAACGCCGAAATGACATACGGTATGCTTGTTGACCTTTTGAAAAAAGGCTTGTCGGCAAAACCGCTCCTTATTGAATTGAACGAGCTTAAAACGCTGAAATACAGCGAAAATGACGCATTGTGGGTTTATCACAAAACGGAAAAAAGAAAAGGCACGGTTACGGCGAATTATATTACAGGACTGAAAAGCTCAAATGACGCTGCGAGCCGTAAGGGATGTATAAAGCTTGACGGCGAGGAAATGCAGTACGACGGCGAAGATTACGGAGATATTCTGGGAAGACATATGGAGGTATATGTCCGCATTGAGGACGGTGAAGAGCCTGTCATAAAATACATGACGGAAACCAATCAAAATAAAATTACCGTTTTGCAGAGCGATATGATATGTGACAGCGACGGCGCATTTTCGGCTTATAATTTCGTTTACGAAAATGAGAACGGAAAAAGATTTGAGAAAAAGCTTGACGGAAACACGTGCGTAATTTATAACGGCGTTGCAAAATCGGATTATTCAAAGGAAAATATATCTCCGAAAATCGGTTGGGTAACGCTTATAGATAATAATTCGGACGGAAAAATCGAGGTCATGAACGTATATAATGCGGATTTGGCGGTTGTTTCGGGAAGTGTTTCGGCAACCGATGACGCCACGGTCATAACCGATAAATTCGACAATTCAAAATTTATCAGAATTGAATCGTCAAATGCTGACGATACGGAGGTTTTCATAAACGGAGAAGCAGGCAATATCGAAAATATAAAAACCGATATGCTGGTAATAAGAGGCGCAAACGGCAAGCATACGATAATATACGCTTATGAAAATACGTTTACGGGAAAAGCAAACAGCGTTTCCGATAATGAGCTGAATATAGATGAAAAGATATATAAATGCTCAAAATCCGCCGACCTGTCAAAGATAAAGCTGAATTGCGAATACAGATTTTATACAGACGATAAAAATTATATTTTCGCATTTGAGAAAATGGGTACGGACACCGACTTGCATTACGGATATTTGCTTGATTATAAGACGGACAGAGGGAGCGGAACGCTTGATAAAATCGTTTTGAAAATCCTGTCCGATGAAAACAGCTTGGAGCGCTTTTATGTTACCGGCAGTATAAGGGTCAACGATAACAAGCTGAAGCTTGAAAAAATAGACGAATTGCTAAATCCGAACGGAGCGTTTGAAAGACAGCCCGTAAGATACAGAATGGATGAGGACAAAAATATAACGGATTTATATACCGTAACGGAAAACGGAATGTTAAGATACGAGGGCGAATTTACGGGAGATGCGGAGTATGCGTTTTATGCGGATACATGGTCGCAGAAATTCTATCAGGACAGCGAAACGCTTGTGTTCTACATATTCGACGATATGAACTCATGCTATGTCGGCGGTGCGTTTAAGAATGTTGTTCTGAATCCGAGACCTTATACGCATTATTTCTATAACGTAGATGAAAAGCTGAACACGGTCGATATGGTTGTCTGGAAAAGAACCGATAGCGAATCGCAAAAGGCTGAAAATATTTTGCCCGAAACAAGACCTATAGTTGTAACGCAGATTTGTCAGGCATTGGACGCAGATGATGAAATAAGGAACTGTATCATAGGGCGCAGAGGCTCTGACGAGGTTAAAATATACTATAACGACAAAATGATTCAGGTGTATAAGGACCGCTTTAACGACGTGAAAAAAGGAGATATTATATACTGTGAATTTGACGGAAAGGGTAATCTGAATAAAATATTTAAAGGCTTTGACTCTTCCAGAATGCAGGAGTACGGCACAAGCAATTTATCAAGTACGGTAAACGGTATGCATCAGGTTGTGGCTCATGCAAGAAAAAAGCTGGCGTATATAAAGGTGACGGAAAAGCTCAATAACCGTTTCATAAGATATGATGATGGTACGGGTGAGACAGATAATATTCAAAAAATTCAGAGCAACGCAAATATCTATAAGGTAACGAAAAGAGGAATGACCGTTTCTTTAAGCAGCTATGACGAGATTTTGCCGGGCGATGAAATATTTTTTGACGCAGATACAAATTCGGTGTGGAATCTGTATATACTGGATTATAAATAAGACAGAAAGGATTTAACGGTATGGGTAAAAAAATATATGCGCTTATTCTGACATTAAGTATGCTTATAGTTTCCGTTTTTTCGGGACAGGCATATGCGGCAGAGGAAATACAGTGCAGCATTAACAATTCGGCCAAAAGCATTGAGGTTTTGAATTTAAAATCCTACGGTACAAGCACAGGAGTAAGCGTCAGCTTTGGACTGACAAATTCGGGAATACTTGATGAAAGCGTTTCCGTTGAGATTGCGGTTCTCGATTCGGACAATATTAAAAAGGGCGGCGCGTCGCTGCAAATGGACATAAAAAGCGGAAAAACAATGCCGGTAAGCTTTAGCGGCAGCGTACCGCAGGAGGACGCTTATACAATTGACGTAAACATCAGCAGCTATGATGAGGACATTATGTTGTATTTATCTCCGAGCGGTGATGATACGAATGACGGAAGTGAGGACGCACCGTTAAAAACTGTCAGTGCGGCGGCACAGCGCATTAAATACATAAATCTTAACAACAACAAGGATAATCTGAACATAAGAGTTATTCTAAAGGGCGGAACATATACGGTTGAAGATACCGTAAAGCTGAATGATTTGGACAAAATCGGAAGTGTGGAGTTTGTTTCGTATCAAGGCGCTGTTATAAACGGCGGTACGGTATTTACAGGCTCGGACATGACGAGAATTTCCGAAAGCGAAAAAAGTATGTTCCCGTCAGCGTCGGCTGAAAAAATATACTGCGTTGATTTAAAAAGCATAGGTGCGGCGGCAAAAAGCGACCCTCAGCTTAATATGCTGAGCTGTAACGGCAATATGCAGACTGCCGCAAGATACCCCGATTCGGGATATACATATGACGCCTCAACCTCGTGGAACGATAAGAAAATTTCTATAACCGCAGACAGCGTAAAGGATTGGAAATATTACGATTCGGCATGGATTGCGGGACCCTTGGTTGCGGAATGGAATCTTGCAAAGGCAAAGGTTACGTCGGTTGATTCATCGTCAAAAAAGATAGAAACAACGGATTTTACAGCGGGCTACTACCATGAAGAACCGCAGACGGGCATAGGCTGGTATATATACAATCTTCCCGAGGAACTGGATAAAGCGGGCGAATATGCAATATATAACGACAAGCTTTATTTCTATCCTCCGCAGAACCTTGTTACAAGCGGAGAATTTAAAAAGGCAAGGCTTATGTTAAGCACGAACGATAACGATATTATCAGCATTAACGGCAGCAGTAATATATCCTTTAAAAATATAAGCTTTGAAAATGCGGGCGGATATTTTATCAACGCTCAAAACAGCGATAATATCAAATTGCAGGGCTGTTCGTTCAGATTAAGCACAAGGGACGCAGTAACCGTTTCGGGGGAAAATAATCTGATTACCGACTGCCGGTTTAACAAAATCGGTAAAAGAGCGGTTATTATAAACGGCGGTGACAGAAATACTCTTACTCCGTCAAACAGCGCTGTTGAAAACTGTACAATAAGCGAAACGGGCTGTATATCCGTAACCGATTCGCCCGCAATTGCGGTAATGGGCTGCGGAAGTGCGGCAAGATATAACACAATTACAAAAACACCGCATCTTGCCGTTTCGTTTGACGGAAACAACTGTATTATAGAATACAACGACATATCAAACTGCCTGACGGCGGGAATAAGCGATGCAGGCGTTATATATTCGGGAAATTCGCTTGCAAACCTCGGCAATGAAGTCAGATATAATTATATCCATGATACAAACTGCGGCTTGGGCGCTGTGTATCTTGACGATTTTCTGAGCGGACAAAAGATAAGCTCGAATATATTTGAAAATGTAAGAAGAGCATATTTTGTTCACGGCGGAGTATGGAACAGATTTGAAAATAATCTTGTTGTCAATGCCGAGAGAGGTGCGTTTGTAAGAGGCAAGGGAGAATATTGGCAATGGAATACAACTCCGACACCTACTGCGGCAAGCAATTATTTTATGTATCAGTTACTGAAATTTCCGTATCAATCGGAGGTGTGGCAAAATGAATACGGCAATGTTCTGGCATATGTAAATAACAAAACAAACGGATTGCCCGAGCATAGCGTAGTAAACGGAAATTATTTTATAAATACGGCGGAGCCTGTATCCGCTTTGTCTGATGAGGACGCAAAAGGATTGGAGGTGGGTACGAATTACTCTTCAATAACAGACGAACAGAGCCGAATTTATGAGGCTGTAAAGCAGCAATGCGGAGCAAACCGGTAAAATATAACGGGCGGACGGTAAATTCGGCTGCCCGATAAAAGAAAGGAAATGAAATTATGAAAATTAAAGGAACAAAAATTGTTAATTTGCTTTTGGCGGCGGCAATGACCTTATCATGCTTCGGACAGGCGCTGACTGCGTCTGCCGATACCACCGAAACGGAGAATAATTATATGCTTTATGACGTGGAATTTGATTCTACGGACGATTTGGCGAGTATGGTGAATTATTTTCCGAATAATGATACCGAAAATGAAATAACAAATACCGCTTGTATAAAAGACGGAGTGCTTGAAGCGTCATGGGATACGGGTTTTCCGTACAGAAGACCTGCCGCACTACCGAACATAACCGATATAGCGGGAAAAAACATATATCTTGAAACAAAATTTAAGTATACTCAGAACGACGATAACGGTGCATTGGATACTAATTTCATAGATATCGGAGGAACGGTAAACGGCAAGCAGAAGGTATGGTCATTCGGAGTGAAATATTCAGACGGTTTAACATTTGGAGGCGAAGGTAAAGCAGTTGCGACAAACTGTACCTTGTCACCCGATAAATGGTATACAATAACTGTAAAATTTGATTTTACAAAGTACACATTCAAGCTTGAAGTAAAGGACGAAAACGGCGAAATATTGTATAACGGTGATGAGGAAGGCAGCCCTGTATACGGAAACAGACCGACAAGCATTGACAGAATATTGCTGCCTGAACTTTTAAATAAGGGATTAAGCACAAAACAGTATTATGACTATATCCGTATCTGGGACGAAGACCTTGTTCCGAAATCGGTAACGGCGTCATATAACAACGGCTTGGAATTGGACGGTGCAAAAAATCTTGATTTAAGCTTTGACGCAGAGGTTAATTTCTCAAAGGCTGTAACCGAGGCGGATTTGGCAAATGTGACTGTTACGGGCGGAAACGTTATCGTAAAGAGCCTTTCGGAGGACGGAAAAACAGCGGCGCTTACACTTTCGGGCTTGCCTGAGTATTCAAGCTGTACGCTGAATGTTCCGAGTATCGGCGGAAACAATGCCGCAAGCTTTACATTTATAACAAAGCAGACAAAGGATTATATATACAGAGCCGAGTTTAACGGATATGACGACAATTCCGATACATGGTATAAAGCAATCGGCGGAAGTAATGAAGTGGCGATAGGAGATAATGCAAGTCTTATTCAAAACGGAAATATGTTTTTGGGCTACGGAACTATTGCATACAGCCGGTTTCTTGCAAAATTACCGCAAACGGCTGATTTGGCAGGAAAAGAGAATGTATATTTGCAGACAAAGTTTAAGTACAACAAGGGCAACAATGGCGGATTGTATAATAAATTATTAGAGCTTAACCCTATTACTGCAAGTGTAATTTACAGAGATGATGACGGCGTTATTGTAGGCGCTGCAAGCGATGCCAGCGGCGGCACGGCAATGGGCTATAAATTCAATGAAGATCAATGGTACACGCTTACAATGAAGCTTAATTACAAGAGCCATACATATTGCGTTATAATTGATGACGGCGAGGGCAACATAAAGCAGTCACCAGTTTCAAAGTTCACAGATAACAGAACAACAGATACTCTTGAAAAAATATATATGTTCGGCGTTGGATTGACAGGTGTCAACGGTACAGATACCACTCACTATGTTGATTATCTGCGTTTATGGGACAATGACGCAGGCAATGCAGACGCAGTATACACAGACAATAATGCGGAATATACGCTGAAAGATTCAATGCTTGTACCCGTAGATACGGAAATTAAGCTTACTGTTAAAAATGACATTGAGAATACGGCAGGTATTGTAATTAAGGACGAAAACGGAAACGGGATTGAAACGGATATAACGGTTTCGGGCAAGGAGATAACAATAGCGCCGAAAGCCGACCTTGCATACGATACGGGCTACAGCCTTGTTATTCCTGCCGCAATTGTAAATAACGACAGTGACCAGATTGTTGAATTTAAAACAACCTACGATATAACATCAGGCTACACAAAGCCGAACGTATTTGCAAACAAAACAGGCTTGAGAACAGTATTCTTAGGCGGTTCAATAACGCAGATGGAGGGTTGGAGAACAGCGGTTCAGGATTATATACTGGAGAAATTCCCCGATTCAACATTTAGAAATGCGGGCGTAGGCGGAACAGGCTCACAGTATGCTTGGATGCGTTTGTATAAGGACGTAATGACCTTTGACCCCGATGTTGTATTCGTTGAATTTGCGGTAAACGATTCAACCGTTTCAACAACAAATCAGTATATGGAATCAATCGTGAGAAACCTTAACAAGCTGCCGAATCCTCCCGTTATTATATTTACGGAACTTCCCGTAAACGATTTAAGCAGTAACGATTATTCGGTATCGGAGCATAAGGCTCTTGCAAAGGCATACGGAATACCGCTGTTTAACGTACGCGATTATGTAAAGTCGCTTTATAACACGGATTCAGGCTTTGCGGCTGACTGGGAAGGAAACGTTTATTTCTCGCAGTCGGACAGAACTCATCCGACTGCGGCAGGCGGTGCGCTTTACGGAAATTATATAACAACTCTTATGGAGCATAACAGCAATAAGTATTTTGCAAAGGCAAAGAGCAATGCAGAGGTATCGCCTTTGACGGATTTCAAGGATTTCGTTTACTATTATGAGACATTCAATCAGAAACTTGATAAGGATAACAGCGAGCTTGAATTTACATTCAACGGAACGGAAATGACAATTGAGTATCAGCTTCTTCACGATGTAAACGGCAATAAAGGCGGAGTATTTGACGTTTATGTGGATAACAGTAAAGTACAGACGGTAAATACGTATCTTGAAAATACAGATACGCTTTATGACGGATTTGTAAAGCAGATTGCAATTACAGGCTTATCGGAGGGCGCTCACACGGCTAAGATAGTGCGTGCGGATAATAGTGACGATACGGAAATAGTAAGTCTGTTGGGAGTATATCTGAAAAAGACAAACGGCACAGCCTTTACGGAATTGCTGTTTGATGCAAATTCATTCGAGGCAGGAAACCCCGTAACCGTACATACGCTGTACACATCGGGAGAGGAAGGAAAGAATGTTGTGCTTGCTGTTGCTCAGTATAACAGCGATGGTATACTTACGGGAGTATCAACTCTTAAGACACAGCTTTCCGAAACCGTAATCAGCAAAAAGCTGTCGGTTACGGCAACGCCTAAAGCGGGTGACAAGACCTTAAAGGCATTTTGCTGGGACGCTGATACATTAAAGCCGTATACGGACTTTAAAAACATAGAGGCGGCAGAATAAGAATAAAAGCCAATGGGGCTGCTGCATTGCATTAATGCAACAGCCCCTTAACTTTATATTATATGGAGGATAACATGAAAAAGGAAACAAGGGAAACATTGAATAAAATGACTTTCAGCCAAAAAGCAAGTATGCTTACGGGCAAGGACAGCAGAACAGCCGAATTTGCGGAGCTCGATATTCCGTCGGTGTATATGTGTGACGGACCGAGCGGAATCAGAAAAGGAAAGTATATTATGAAGGACGGCTGTGTTGCCGTACCGACAGGCTCGGCACTGGGAGCAAGCTGGAACGAGGAGCTTTTGTTTGAGGTAGGACAGCTTTTGGGCGATGAATGTATAAACGAAGAGGTTGATATGCTTCTTGCCCCGGGCGTAAACATGAAAAGAACACCGCATTGCGGAAGAAATTTTGAGTATTATTCGGAAGACCCTCTGCTTTCGGGTATTTTGGGTGCGGCGTTTGTGAACGGCTTGGCAAGTAAGGGTATTGCTTCAAGCGTAAAGCATTATGCGCTTAACAACCAGGAAAACGACAGAGTGTTTATTAATGCCGAGGTTGACGAAAGAACGATGAGGGAGTACTATTTAAAGGTATTTGAAATCATCTGCAAAAATTCGTCGCCCTGCTGTATTATGAATTCATACAATAAAGTGGGAGGGATATTTACCTCCGAAAATAAATATCTTCTTACGGACATATTGAGAGATGAATTTGGGTTTGACGGAATGATAGTATCAGATTGGGGAGCGGTGCACGATATAGCGCTGAGTATTCATGCAGGACTGGATTTGGAAATGCCGTATAATCCTCAATTGGAGGAGCAGTTAAAGGAGGGTATGCAAAACGGCAAGGCAGTTATGGAGGATTTAGACCGTGCCGCAGGAAACGTTATAGAATTTGCAAGGAAGTGCGAGAGCAATAGAACAAAAAATAACCCCGGATATATAAGAGATAAGCAGCATGAAAAAGTTCAGCGTATTGCGGAGGAGTGCATGGTGCTTTTAAGAAACGAAGATGATATTCTGCCGATAAACGGAAAGAAATACAAAAAAATCGCAGTTTACGGCAAGCACGCATCAAAGCCGATTATAAGCGGAGCGGGAAGTTCAAAAATGGTTGTCGGCGACAGGTTTATGGACAGCCCTGTTGAATACATGAAAAAGTATGCCGCCGAGGAGGGTATTGACATTACATATGAGGCGGTAAACGACGAGGAATATATCGGTGCGGAAATTGTAGGAAAAATAAACGGTATGCAAAAAAACGAAATGGATTTAATAGTTGTTTTTGCGGGCGACAATTACGGCGCAGATACCGAAACGGAGCATTGGGACAGAGATAATCTGGGACTGCCGAACTATACAAACGGGCTTATCAGCTCCGCCTGCGACGCCTGCGATAATGTTGTTGTGGTGCTTAATACGGGTTCGATGATTATTCCGGGCAGATGGCACGGACAGGTTAAAGGCGCTGTGCAGATGTGGTACCCGGGCGAGGGCGGCGGTAAAGCGATAGCAAGCATATTATTCGGCAGAACAAACCCGTCGGGAAAGCTGTCGGAAAGCTTCTCATTAAGAGAACGTGCGGATTTGGATTCGTTCGGCGACGGATATAAAACATGGTACAGCGAGGGACCGTTTGTCGGCTACCGTTATTATGACAAAAACAGACAGGATATATGGTTTCCGTTCGGGCACGGATTATCATACACGAAATTTGAATACAGTGATTTAAAGCTTAGCCGGACTTATTCCGAAAAAGAGGACGACGAGCTTAAAATAAGCTTTAAAATTAAAAATGCCGGAAATATGGCAGGAAAAGAAACGGCACAGGTTTATGTCGGATATAAAAAGAGTGTGGTTCTGCGCCCCGAAAAAGAGCTGAAAGGCTTTGAAAAGCTTTATCTTGAGCCGAACGAGGAAAAAACGGTTGAAATTACAATAAGCCACGAGGATTTGAAATATTATAATATATGCTTAAGAAAATGGCATTTGGAGAGCGGAGTATACAGTATTTTGGTCGGTGCGTCAAGCGGCGATATACGTCTTAATGCGGAATATTCCGTTAAATATAAGGGCGATTTCACGATAGGAAAAAGGAAGTCGGAATTGAATATGGCATAAATATATTTTTGCGCAGAAAGAGCATTGACTGCAAGCACAGAAAACTTGCGCAATGCACTTTTTGCTTTATAAAAAAATTGCTTGTCAAGGGACAAAATAGATGATATAATAAAAGAAAATGATTTTATAAGAAAGGGATTATTATGAAAACAGAAATAAAAAATGCAAGATTTACGTTTCTTACCGAAAGTCTGGTAAGAATGGAGTATTCACCCGAGGGGGCATTTAACGAAAATGAAACCTTGTTTGCAAAAAACAGGGGAGACGGTACGGAAAATGTAAGCTGTACTCATGACGGAAACAGGTATGAGTTTACAACAAAATATTTTAAGCTTACATATATAGATGACGGTAATTGTTTTTCAAAGGAAAATCTGTATGCCGATATACAGGGCGCAGGCTGGCATTACGGTATGAAAAATGAAAATAATCTGGGCGGAACGCTTGCGACATTGGACGGCATAATGCCTGATGTTCCCGTTGAGGACGGTATATTGTCCCGTGACGGCTGGTTTGTTGTTGAGGATTCAAAAAAGCCGTTTTTAAAGGACGGCTGGATTTCAAAAAACACATTAAAAAGCAATACCGACCTTTATCTTTTTGCCTACGGCGATGATTATAAAAAGGCGCTCAGAGATTTGTTTTTTGTTTCGGGAGCGGCGGAGCTGCCAAGAAAATATGTTTTCGGTTCGTGGTATTCAAGATGGTGGCCGTACACGGACGAAGAAATAAAAAATATAGTAAAGGGCTATGACTAGCATGATTTTCCGCTTGATATAATGGTTATAGATATGGACTGGCATTATCATGACTGGCAGATTAAATCTGAGGAGGACGAAAAATACCGTGCCGATTACGGCTACGGACACGCCGATAATCTGGGCTGGACGGGATATACATGGAACAGGAATTTGATAAACAATCCCGAAAAATTACTTTCGGATTTGCATGACGATAAAATTTATGTAACATTAAACGACCACCCTGCGGACGGAATACGAACGAATGAGGAATGGTACAACGGGTTTGCGGAGTTAATGGGATTTCCGCCCGAAAGCGGATTGAATTTGGAATTTGACTGTTCGGATAAGCGGTATATGAAAAACCTTTTTAAGGCTGTTCATAATAACCTTGAAGAACAAGGCGTGGATTTCTGGTGGGTTGACTGGCAGCAGGACGGAATAAAACCGTATGTAAAGGGAATAGAACACCTGCGCCATTTGCCGTGGCTCAATCACCTGTATTATGAACATTCAAAGAGAAACGGAAAGAGAGGAATATCATTCAGCCGATGGGGCGGCTGGGGCGACCAAAAGCATCCTATTTTCTTCTCGGGGGACACTAAATCGACATGGGATATTCTTGACTATGAAATTAAATTCACAATAAGCTCATCTAATGCGGGCTGTTTCTATTGGGGACATGACACAGGCGGATTTTTCGGCGAAAGAAATTGGGAAATGTATGTCAGATGGACGCAGTTTACCGCTTTTTCGGCGTGCCTGAGAGTTCATTCTCAAAGAGATGAAAAGCTTGACAGACGTCCGTGGCTGTGGGGAGAAACGGCTGAAAATGCCATGAAGAGCGTGTATCATATGCGTTCACGGTTAATTCCGTATATATACTCATCGGCTTATGAGGGATATGAGCAGGGACTTCCGCTCGTAAGGGGAATGTATATTGAATTTCCTGATGACGAAAACGCATATAAATTTCCGAATCAGTATATGTTCGGCGATTCGTTTATTGTTTCTCCGATAACCGAAGAAGGGAAAGGGGACACTAAAATTGCAAAGAAAAGCGTATGGATAAAAGGCGGAGATTATTATAATATATTCAATAATGAAAAATACAAAGACGGAAGTATAGCAGAAATAACAAGCGACATAAATACATTTCCGCTGCTTGTTAAAGGCGGTATGCCAATACCCATGCAGCCGTACAGCAGACGAATGACAAGCGAGATTTTGAAAACCCTTATAATACGCATTTACCCCGGTGAAAGCGGTGAATTTACTTTATATGAGGACGACGGAATAAGCGAAGATTATAAAAACGAAAATTATTTAAAAACAAAAATGACATATAAAAATACGCAGAATGAAATCTCAATAAGCATTGAACCGTACGGAAAAGGCTACAGCAGTATGCCGCAGCTGCGCAGCTATATAATAGAACTGCCGCTGTCAGAAAAATTGCAGATGCTTACTCCGAATGCGGAGCTGTTTTTCGAGGACGGAATGAATAAAATAAAGGTGAACGAAAAAGACATTTTTGAAAAGCTTGAAATCAGATTAAAAGAAGGGGACACTAAAAATGAGTAAAATAAGACTTGTTAATACCGAATTGTCAAAAATAAATCTTTACCCGAGTGAAACGCTTTATATTAAATGTACATTTCAGGCGCTGGAGGATATGCCGATTGATGAAGAGGTGCAGCTGTTTGCCGATTTTCATTTCGGACATATGACAATAGACGCAGGGGCGGCAAAGTATTGCAGAGCGGCGGCGGCAATGTATCCTCAGCCTGCGCATTACAGAAAGGGCGAAAAGTGGGCGTCAACGGTAATGTGGAAAATCCCGAAAAACCAGTGGGGCGGTTCTTTGTCGGTATACGTCGGTATGATGAACGGGCAGACGCAGCCCGTAAAATTCAATGCCGGCAATGATGAATATTATAAATTCTATATTGACGATATAAATGTTGCGTTCGCAGATGTTGCAAAAAAATTCATGAGGGAACATTCGGACGGTAAAACATATTCGTATTCCGATGAAAATTTGGAATGTAAAGCGCATAATCACAGCTTTGACGCTGTTATGGGAATAAGGGATATAAAATCAGACAGGGAAATAAAAATACTGTCGGTGATAGCTCCAGATGAAAAGACATCAACGGAGTATGCGTCATTTGTATTAAAGCAGTCCGAAAATTCCTTTTATATAGACGATGTGGAAGAAAATGACGGATATGAATTTTTATATTTAAAGCTGCCGACGCTGTTTAGTCAAGAGGAAAGCAAAATGATTACAATGTATGGCGAGGGCAGAATAATAAATCCCGAAAATTCATATCCGTGGGGATATGAACAGGTGTATTTTATACGCAATATTGCCATATTGGAAAACGGAAAAAACAGCGTGCTGATTGAAACGCCGTATCTTGATGAAAAGCTTCATCAGAGCGTATGCGAGAAAAACGGCGGACGTTTCTGCTCGGTCGGAACTACTCTTTCATATCGGATAAGAGCATACGGAGAATTGGAATCATTAAAGGTTATAAATAAACCTACGGTGAATTTTTTCAATATTCGGGGTACATGGCAGAATTGTTTGCCTAAGCTGCGTGAGGGAATAAAGAAAAAGACGGATATGTACGACAGATGCGTATTCTATTACAATGATGTCTGCAAGGGACCGGGCGAACCGGCAAAGACCTTCAATGACGCATTGGAGGAAGTAAAAACCATATATGAGCTTACGGGCGGAGTGAAACAGTATATGCTTCTTTGCGGATGGCAGCACGACGGTCATGATACGGGCTATCCCGATGTATTTACGATAAATGAAAGAGTCGGAACACGCAGAGAAATGGAGCAGTGCGTTGAGGAGGCGAAAAAGTACAATGCCTGCATTACGTTCCATGATAATTATGACGATATATATGAAGAAAACGGTTACTTTGACAGCGATATTGCGGCGACGGGAGCAAACGGCAAATATTATTCGTCATGGATATGGACTTCGGGAGTAAGCGTTATGACAAGCTTCCCGAAATATTTCAAAACGAAAAAGATGCAGGAGCGTGTGAGAAAAACTACAGAGCTGCTGCCGCTTGATAAAAGCTATCATATTGACGTACTCAGCCAGGAGGTAAGACGGTACGATTTCGATAAAAATATAAAATCGGCGGCACAGGAAACGCTTGAATATAAATACAAGGTTATAGATGAGTTTGAAAAATACGGAATAACCGTGACAAGCGAGGGAGTAACGCACCCTTTTGCAGGGAAAATAGGATACGCATGGAGACTTAACGCAAACAATAATATGCTGTTTACGGACGAGAAAGCAATACCGCTTACGGCAATGATTTATCACGGCTTGGTTCCGTACTCGGAAAGAGGAAGAACAGGCGTTATTTTCGGCGGAAATATAGCGCCGGAGCATATAGACGATAAAGAAATTTTCCAAAGAATATTCTTTACGAGAACCTTGCCGATAGGTATGCTGTGCAATGAATTTATAGAGGACTACAGCTTTAAGGACGGAGTGCATAATATTACATATTCAAATAACAGCGCAGTGGTTTTTGATGAAATAAATGATACTGTTGAGGTCAGATATAAGGGTGAATATCTTACGAAGAACGGCGTAACAACGGTCAACGGCTATAAGGAAAACGAATACCTTTGCTACAGCGAAACGGGCGAATTTAATGTTAAGAATATTTTCGGAGATTCAATTGAAAGGATAGTTGATTTTGACGGAAACGAGCTTACATATAAAGCTGATGGATATTTGGAGGCTGACTGCAAAAAAGCCGCTCCGTTCAGGATAATATTGAAGGCATAAAATATGCCGAAAACATATAAAGATGATATATAGATAAAATAATAAAAAGCCTTTGTTTTTGAGGATACAAAGGCTTTTTTTATCAAGATTTTTTAATATTTTTTATAAATTCGGTAAAAATACAATATGTTTTTGTTATTCGATTTCCACTGAAATCATTGCATTTTTAAGATTTTCCGCCGAGGCGTATAATTTTATGCAGCCCTTTTCTTCGCCCGCTTTCACAGCGACCGAGCAAAGTCCGGCACGCATTTTTCTGTCCCCGAACATGGGCGGTACATGGTCCGTTATATCCGAGCCTGTTCCCGCAAGCTTTCCGAAACGATTGACGTCAAACTTTACAAACGGCTCTGCATCGGGTACAAAAATTCCGTTTTCATCTACGCAATAGCAGGTGAACAGCAGTAAATCCTGCCCGTTTGCCGAATATATTCTGTTATCCTGTTTAAGCTTAAGAGCAACAGCGTGTCCGCTTGTTTGTACACTGTCACGGACAATATCTTTTCCGCCGTTTCTGCCGACTGCCTCAAGAACACCCTTTTCATATTTAACATTCCAGTCCGCATGACCGAAACGCTCAATTTTTTTAACACCTAAGCTCCTGCCGTTTAAAAACAGTTCGGCCTCTTCGCAATTGGTATATGTGCGCACAAGAATTTCTTCGCCCTCCAAGCCTTCATGATTCCAGTGCGGCATCAAATGTATCATCGGTGTTTCAAGCCAGTGAGACTGATTTTGATAGAATGCGTCTTTCTTTTGCAGATACAAGTCTATCGCACCCGCCTGCGAGCAAAGTCTCGGCCATACACATTCGCCTCTGTGTTCAAAGGCAATCCACTGAAACGCTCCTGCTGCCCATTTGCGTTCCATAATAAATTTCCACGTTTTTTCACGTGACATAAACCAGTTTGTCGTATCCTTATCATATGCGCTCAAAAATGCTCTTGCCGAATTGTCGTCTTTATACCAGCCCCGTGTCGTTCCCGTTGCACAGCATTCGCTTGATATAAACGGTTTTTCGGGATATTTTTTATGCAGTTCATCGTATTGGTTAAGGTTGTAATTAATACCTATAACATCAACCGTGTCAAAAACGGTTGCTTCAATCGGATTATTGGAAACAGCCGTTGTTATCGGTCTTGATTTATCATAATTCAGCACAAGCGCTTTTAACTCCTGAGCAATTCTTCTTCCCTGCTCGGTCAGATGTTTAGGTTCCTCATTTCCTACCGACCACAAAATGACAGACGGGTGATTTCTGTCGCGCTTTATGAGCGCCGCAAGCTGTTCCTTTCCCTCGTCCGTTGCTTCGTACCAGCGTGTTTCGTCCATTACAACTATTCCCAGCTCGTCAAGTGCGTCCATCATCGCCTCAGCATGAGGATAATGCGAGGTTCTGTATCCGTTTGCACCCATTTCCTTTATAAGCTCCGCTCTGTAATGATGAAGATTATCGGGTATTGCCCTGCCTGTCAGTCCGTAGTCCTGATGACTGCACACACCTTTGATTTTTACGTTTCTGCCGTTTAAGAAAAATCCCTTTTCGGCGTCAAAACGGAATGTTCTGAATCCAAACCTTGATTCTGTTTTATCAATCTCCCTGCCGTTTTTATACACATATGTGGTCATGGTATACAAATTCGGGCTGTCAATATCCCATAACAGAGGTTCTTTTACCTCTATCTGCTGATTTAACGTACTTTTTTTCCATGAATATGTATCAAGTATATTTTCCGCACTGCCCGTTTCTTTTCCGTCAGCATCGTAAATAACCGATTTCACCGTTATTTGAGCGTCATTTTCGGAAACATTTATAATAGTTGTTTCCGTATTCACTGTCCAGCTGTCGTCATGTTTTTGCGGATTTACATAAACTCCCCATAAATCAACGGAGATTTTATCCGTTTTAATCAGCCACACATGTCTGTATATTCCGCCGCCCTCATACCACCAGCCTTCGTTATCCGATGTGTCGGTATATACTGCAAGTACGTTTTCTTTGTCAAAATATACGGTGCTCGTAACGTCAATTTCAAACGGCGTATATCCGCAGAAATTATGCTTTATAAGACAGCCGTTCAGATACACGGTTGTATTTGTTGCAGCGCCCTCAAAATAAAGAGTTATGCGCTTATCCTTATCATCTTCGCTTAAATTGAAATGTTTTCTGTACCACGCATTTTCATACTTTAAATATCCCCGTGCCTGCGGATATTCCGTACTCGGAATTCCTTCTATAACATAATCGTGTGGCAAATCCACATTTTGCCAATATTCGTTGCACATTTCATCAAGCTCATATGAATCCGAGTCGTCTTTTGTCAAATATGCCGCAGGACCCAAAACCATACGCTCCGTCTTTGCACTCCTATAATAAACACCTTTCATCAGCGCTGTCTTTTTCGGCAAATCACCTCTGTGAAATTTCCAGCCTTTATCCAATAAAATTTTTTCTCTCATTTTTTTGCTCCTTATAAATTCAGCCATGTGTAAAATTTGTTGTGTCACGATTTACACCTGCATAATTGTTCCTATTTTTTTACTAAGATTTTTTATTTTTCAAAAACGACACTTGCAACCGAGTTCGGCATAAGCTCAATATACCACCATTTTTCGTCATAAAAATATTGTGCCTGAATTTTATCTTTATTTTCATTTATGAGCTGAAGAACCTTTGAGCCGTCTGTGTTGACAGCAAACACTCCTTTTATCGGTTTTAGCTCTTTCGGATATTCGGCAAGACAACTGTCATTGCAGTTTTCCGTTCCGATAGGATATATTTTTGCGCCGCGCTTAATAAAGGTTGAAAAATGCTTGAACGCACGGTATTGTCCGCTGTAGGTAAGCTCATTAGTCTGAGAGTTAAGCGTTGCAAGACCGGCACAGGAGAACGGTCCTATGTTAGGTCCGCCGCACTCATCAAGCAGCAAATTCCAACCCGAGAAAGTATCACACCCTGCCGAGAGTGCCGCCGACATGGTAACAGACCATTTACACCAGTCCGTGCCGTAGTTATCGAAAAGACGGGGACCGCCCTCGGTAAAGTTCCAGCGGATTTGGGGATATTCCTTTTTTATATTATTTACCATTCCTACATTGCCCTCATAATAATGAAAAGCAATGGCATTACAATCATTTATAAGCTGCGGCGAATGGCGCAGTTGTTCAAGCACTCTTGCCCATCCGATAAAACAATGATCGTAGAGCCATATTTCGGTGTCCATACCTCTTGCACGAAGCTTTGAACGAAGCACACTTACAAATTCACTCTCTATATCCGGATGCCATATGCACGCAACGGATTTTCCTGCCTGCTGAACTTCCGGCTCGTTTTGCGGAGTTACGGCATAAATCGGAATACCCTCTGCCTTATAGGCATCAAGAAATTTTATAAAATAATCGGCATAGCAGTCTATGTATTCACGGCGCATATAACCCAAATACATTGTGCCGCTTGTTTTCATCCAGCCGGGCGGGCTCCATGGTGACGCAAATATCTTTATATCCGGGTTATGCCGCATTACCTCTTTTACCATAGGAACTATAAAATCCATATCCTGTCCCAAGGAAAAGCTTTCAAGCGCAATATCGTCCTTTTTGTCACAGTAGGAATAAACATTTGTGGAATAGTCGCATGAGCCGATTGAAATTCTGCCGATAGACAGCCCCAATCCATTCTTGCCGTAAATATCATCAAGGAAGTTGTTACGCAAATCCTCCGGCATTATCGACAGCTCATAGCACGAACTTCCGGTAAGCGCAACCCCAAAGCCGCCGAAATTTTCATTTGACGGAGTATCTGAGGCAACAACATTACAGCCGAAGTCCATTTTTTGATTATTATAAAAAAGTTCTTTTTTTCTGAAAAAGGTTTTTTCGTCAGTCGTGTAAATTATCGGTTTCATAATTCATCAGTCCTTTTCTGCTTATATGTTTTGTGAGATTTTACGAATGGAATTATACCATAGTGCTGCCCGAAATGCAACCCCCAAAAGCTATAAATATAAAAAAAATAAAGCAGACGATAAAAATACCGATGCCTTGTATGATTTTTTATGTAAAACTTCATTATTTCGATTATATATCTGAACACCTTGAAATTTACTGTTTGTGTTATTAAATAAAGAAAATCTTATTTAAGAAAATTTATTAAAAGGCTTGACAATACGGCAAAAGTGTTATATAATTACAATATATTTAAATGATTGCGAGATAAGGAGTTGAGTTATATGAACAAAAAGATGACGGCATTGATTTCCGCTGTTGCAGTTTCGGTATCTATGTTACCTGCGACAATGGTAAATGCAGTTGGCACAAGCCTTAACGATGTCCTTAAGGAATGGGCTGAAGTATGGCTTGCGGAGGGCAGCAATGATTCGTATGTTTGGAGTTCAGGCAACAGAATTGAAAACAAAGCTGCTATTGCGGTTAATGCTGATATGAAAGCAAAAAAGAATGACAGAGCCGATTGGCGCGACAAGGTGTCGGATAATACATATTCGGCAAGCAGAGAGCTTAGCAAGACCATGGTATTTAACTATAAAACGGAGCTTAGAATGAGCAGCGTTATGGATGAATATACAAAGGTAACAGGACTTGCGGGCGGAGTTATATCGGCAGAGTGTGCGGCCGATACCGACGGCGGTGCAAGAAAGGCTGCATTGCAGAAACAGCTTGAAGAAAGCTATATAAGCGGTGCCGAATTTGAAATAACTGTAGAAAATCCTAACGGTATGACAATAGCAAATGCTGATATTACAGGCGGAAATATGTATGGTTTTACTGCTGTGAATAAGGATGATTCAAACGATGTGATTTCTCCCGACGCAGACGGTAAGCTTGTAATTACGGGCGATGAAACCGATACAGAGAACGGCAAGCTTGTTTATGTTGAAAAGAGCAGAACAGCAAGCGCAAACGGCGATAAGCTTGTTATAACGGTTGCTACTGAGGGCAAGACATCAAGCAAGGCATTAAGCAAAGCATTGAATTATAATCTTGTTCTTGAATGTGATAATATTACGGCAAAAGGTCCTTCATCATACAATTCGTCAAAGACATATAAGCTGATTGGTACTGTTACAGGTTTCACTCCGATATATGTTGATAATCCTGCTGCTGAGATTGCTTATATCACATATGAAGCAAAGCAGGATAAGACAAACGGAACAGAATATGATGATGCAAATGAGATTTCGGCTGAGGTTAAGATTACAACAATGGGTTCAGGTGGAGGTGGAGGCGGTTACCCGGTTCCTGTAACACCTACAGCGACACCGAGTGCCGAACCTACAGCAACACCTACGGCTGAGCCTACAGCGACGCCGACATTGACACCGACATATGCGCCTACGGATATAGTAAAGGCTCCCGAAATATTTAATTCAACAGACCACTATGCTTATATCATAGGTTATCCTGAAGGTGATGTAAGACCTGAGAATAATATTTCAAGAGAAGAAGTTGCAACAATATTCTTCCGTCTGCTGACAGATGAGTCAAGAGCTAAGATGTTTGCAAAGATGAATAAGCTGACTGACGTTGACAGTGATAGATGGTCAAATAATGCTATTTCAACGCTTGAGAACGGCGGATATATAAATGGTTATGAGGATAGCTCATTTAAGCCGGGCGAGGCAATTACAAGAGCTGAGTTTGTAACTTTGGCAACTAAGTTCTATGATGATGTTGTTGCGTCAGATGCAAACTTCCGTGATGTAACAAATCACTGGGCTAAGCAGTATATAAATCAGGCTGTATTCTACAGACTGATTGACGGTTACAGCGACGGTACATTCAAGCCTGATGACAAGATTAAGAGATGTGAAGTTATGAAGATTGTTAATACAATCCTGAACAGAAGCGTAACTGCTGAAAATCTATTGCCTGAGGCTGTTGAAAAGAACTGGAGCGATAATGCGGCTGACGCTTGGTATTATACAGATGTATTTGAGGCTACTATGACGCATGACTTTGAGCGTGAAGAAGGTAAGCTGGACGAAAAGTGGACTGCTCTAAAAGAGAATCCTGACTGGGTAAATCTTGAAAAAGAATGGGTAGCAACAGGAACAGAAGAGAATAACTAATAATAAAATCCCTCGGTTATAACCGAGGGATTTTGCTGTTGATTAAAATTTATTTTTTAGGTAAAAACAAGGGACTGCAACAAAATGATGCAGTCCCTTATATAATAATTTAGTCGTTTTTGTGTTCCTCATAGCACTTACTGCAATAAACAGGCCTGTCATGACGAGGTTCAAACGGAACCTTATCTACAGTGCCGCATGCTGCGCATACGATTTCAAACATTTCTCTTTGAGGTCTCATGCGCTCTTTTCTTGCAGTTCTGCATTCCTTACATCTGATAGGGTCGTTCTCAAACCCCTTTTCAGCATAAAACTCCTGTTCGCCGGCTGTGAATATAAATTCCTTGCCGCAATCCTTACAAATCAAAGACTTATCTTCATACATAATTTTCTTTCCTTTCAGTCTATATCCTTGTTCCTATTTGATAAGATATTGCAGCTTTTTCTTAATACGCTGTATTGCATTGTCTACAGATTTGTAGTCTTTGCCGAGAATGTCTGCGATTTCCTGATAGGAACGCCCTTCTAAATACTCAAACAAAACCTCAAGCTCCATTTCGCTTAACGCTTTGTTTATCTCATACTCCATACCATTTATATTTTCTCTGTTAATCAATATCGCCTCAGGATTCTGGAGCTCATCGAAGGCTAAAACGTCCAACAGTGTTGTATCGCTTTCGTCATCAAAACTATTGTTATCAAGTGAAACATATGAATTTAAGGGGGAGTGCTTTTTGCGTGACGCTTCCTTAACTGCCGTTATAATACGCCGTTTGATACATATTCCGGCAAAAACCTTGAAAAACGGAAACTTATCACCGTCAAATTTTTTGACTGCGTTATAAAGTCCTATAAGTCCTTCCTGTATAATGTCGTCTTCATCTGCTCCCATCAGAAAAAATGCTTTCGATTTCGAGTAGACAAGATTTTTGTATCTGAGTATTATAGCCTCAAGTGCGGCTTTATCGCCCTGCTGTGCTTTTTTTACGAGTTCCTCATCTGTAAAAGCTGAAAATTTTTTCAAGGCGATATTCATGCAAAATCTCCTTCTCCTGATATAAGTATTATACATATTCTACCATATAAAAATACTTTTGTCAATAAAATTTTGTAATTTTGTTTAAAAAGTTCTAAATCAAATTCAAATATATGTGCAGAGTGTATAATTTTATTTATGATAGGTTTCATTGTTATTAATTTTAAATGCACGGTATATCTGTTCGAGTAAAACAACTCTCATAAGTTGGTGCGGAAATGTAATTTTTCCAAAGCTTAATTTTAAATCCGAACGGCTTTTAACTTCATCGCTTAATCCGAGCGAGCCGCCTATAACAAAAACTATACGGCTTGCCGACAGTGTTATATTTTCAAGCTTTGCCGCAAGCTCTTCGCTTGAAAATTCTTTGCCCTCGATACACATTGAAATAACATACGAACCCGATTTTATTTTTGAGAGCATTGCCGCTCCTTCTTTTCTGCGGATAAGCTCTTCTTCTTTAGCCGACGCTTTATCGGGAATTTTTTCGTCGGGAATTTCAATAATTTCAACACTTGCAAACCTTGACAGGCGTTTTTTGTATTCGTCTATTGCCGCCGAAAAGTATTTTTCCTTTATCTTTCCTGCGCATATTACAGTTATATTCATTTTCTGCTCCCAAAAAGTGTTATTGAATTTCTTGCGGCTACTTTCAGACTTACGTCCGAATCGGTATTTACACCGTAGTTTTTAAGAGTATTGTAGGTTTCAAGCAGTGCAAGCTCAGGCATATTGTTCTCCAAGCTGAGATGCCCGAGCATTATGCCGGTTGTTCCCGAGTTTACCAATTCGAGTGCCGTTTCTGCCGCTGATTCGTTTGAAAGATGTCCGATATTGCTTAAAATTCTCTGTTTCAGCGGAAATGGATATGAACCTGCTTTGAGCATATTAATATCGTGATTCGATTCAAGTATAACCTTTTCACTGCCTTTTATTGAAGAAAGTATTTTGTCATTCATTTCTCCTATATCGGTAGCGATTGCGTATTTTTTGCCGCCGCACATAAACGTATATCCGACAGGGTCGACCGCATCGTGGGGAATTGAAAAAGGACGAATGCCTATACTGCCGATTTCAAAATCCTTGTCGGGTGATACGGTATGCTTTAAGCTCTCACTGACATTGCCGAGGTTCATTGCGGAATGAGTACGGGACGTGGCATATACAGGTAATTTATATCGTCTTGCGGCAACGCCTGCACCCTTGACATGGTCGGAATGCTCGTGCGTTATCAGCAATGCGTCTATTGAATCGGGTGAGATGTCGATTTGTGCAAGAAGCTCCGCAAGCCGCTTGCCGCTCAGACCGCAGTCGATAAGTATATTTGTTTTGCCGTCGGATATAAATGTACAATTGCCCGATGAGCCGCTTATAAGCGACAAAAAATCAGCCATATCAAAAACAGCTCCTTTTTATGTGGTATTCAATAAAAAACGGCTCATATAAGTGCAGCGCCGCCTTTATATGAACCGTTTTACTGATATTAAAATTCAGGGTCGACAACCTGAATACGTTTTATATCTCCGCCGAGGTTTATAAATTTCTGTTCAAAATTCTCATAGCCTCTGTCGATGTGGTAAATATCGGTTATTTCAGTAACACCGTCCGCCATAAGACCTGCGATTATCATTGCGGCGCCTGCACGCAAATCGGTCGCTTTTACATGAGAACCGACGAGCTTATCCACGCCGTCTATAATTGCAAGCTTGCCTTCAACACGAATGTTTGCGCCCATGCGCTTTAATTCGTTTGTATAGCGGAAACGGTTATCCCATACGCCTTCTCTTGCGGTTGACGTTCCCGAAATGGTCGTAAGAAACGTAACAAGCTGAGGCTGCATATCTGTCGGAAATCCCGGATAGGGCATTGCTATAAAATTGATTTTTTTGAGTGTGTCATTTTCATTCACCCAAACCCTTACCGAATCCGAACCGTCTTCAACGTGAACGCCCGCCTCTATAAGTTTTGCGCTTATTATGTCAAGGTGGCGGGGAATTACGTTGTTAAGTACAACATCTCCTCTGGTTGCCGCAGCGGCAACCATAAACGTTCCTGCTTCAATCTGGTCGGGAATTATAGTGTATGTTCCTCCCGAAAGTGCGGAAACGCCTTTTATTTTAATAGTATCCGTACCTGCTCCTCTTATATTGGCACCCATTGCATTTAAGAAGTTCGCAAGGTCAACAATATGCGGTTCTTTTGCCGCATTTTCTATAACCGTTACACCGTCCGCCAGAGCGGCGGCAAGTATTGCGTTTATTGTTGCTCCGACCGTTACAACGTCAAAAAAGATATTTCCGCCGTTCAATGCCTGAGCCTGACCGTTTATCATGCCTCTGTCAAAGTTAATCGAAGCGCCGAGCGCCTCAAAGCTTTTTATATGCTGGTCTATCGGACGTGTTCCGAAATCGCACCCGCCCGGAGGGTCTACGCTGAATTTATGAAAGCGCCCCAAAAGCGCTCCCATAAGGTAGCTTGAACCGCGCATTTTACGCGTCAAGTCGCCGAGAGGTTCAAACGAGCATACGTCAGAGCAATCTATTTCAACTGTATTCAGGTCAATAATATTTACCTCCGCACCGAGATTTTCCAAAATACGCAAATAAAGCTTCACGTCCTTTATATCCGGAAGATTCTCAATACGGCATTTATCTTTTACCAAGAGACAAGCCGGCAGTATGGCAACCGCAGCGTTTTTTGCGCCGCTTATCGTGACAGAACCGCATAGCCTGTTGCCTCCCTTGACCAAGAGTTTCTCCAAAACGATGCACCCCTTTAAAAGTATTTAATAAAGTAAAATCATAAATCCGTTATTTTGGTGAGTTCACCCCATTTAAACCATTATAACAGAAAAAAGGTCAAAAATCAAATAAATATCGCAAAAAAGTAAAATTTAATTATTTTGTAATATTTGTTAAAAAGATTTTTGTATGATTTTAAGCTTTACAGAAAAAAACAGCCTGCCGTTTATGCAAGCTGTTAAAAGCATTCAGTAAATCAAACTGCACGCTGAACCTTTCCCGAACGAAGACAACGAGTACATACATTAACCGACTTTACAGAACCGTTTACTACAGCTCTAACCTTTTTTATGTTAGGCTTCCATGTTCTGTTCGATCTTCTGTGTGAGTGTGATACCTTGATACCGAATGAAACGCCTTTTCCGCAAATTTCACATTTAGCCATTCTAAAATGCACCTCCTTAAATCCATTTGAATCAAACATCAAAAATTATTTTACCACAATTATTTGAATTTTGCAATAGTTTTGTGCTAAATTTTACGAATTTTTTTAAATTTTTTTAAAGATTATAACATTCCACATATATTATTAATAAAATAATCAGAAAAATTATATATTTTTATTGAAAAATTCTGCGTTTTACGTTATAATAGATATATTGGATATATTAAAGCCCTGTGAAAGGAACGGTTATGAAAATGGAAAAAGAGTTTACTATACCTTTAACGCAGATAATAGATGACTTTGAGTTGGAGATAATATACGAGCCGGATAATATGGACAAGGTGCTTATCGGCAGTGCTGATATAAACCGCCCGGGTTTGCAGATGGTCGGTTTTTTTGACCATTTCGACAAAAGCAGAATCCAGATAATGGGAATGGTGGAGTTTACTTATCTTGAACAGTTTAACGTTGATGAGCGTGAAAAAAAGCTTGATAAGTTTTTTGCTCTCGGCTTTCCGGCGCTTGTTGTTACAAGAGGCTTGCAGATATTTCCCGAAATGACGGAAATTGCCGAAAAATATAATGTGCCGCTGCTGAGAACCGAGGACGTTACATCGTCTTTTATGAGTGCGATAATTTCATATCTTAATGTGCAGATTGCGCCCAGACGCACAAGGCACGGCGTTCTCGTGGAGGTTTACGGCGAGGGAATACTTATTTTGGGCGAAAGCGGAGTTGGTAAGAGCGAGACTGCAATAGAGCTTGTTAAGCGGGGTCACAGACTTGTTGCGGACGACGCCGTTGAAATAAAAAGAGTTTCAAATAAAACGCTTGTCGGCTCGTCCCCTGCGATAATCAGGCATTTTGTTGAGCTGCGAGGCATAGGAATAATTGATATAAAAGAAATATTCGGTATAGGCGCCATTAAAGATACGGAAAATATAGATATGATAATTCATCTTGAACCGTGGGTTGAGGGCAGCCAGTACGACCGTCTGGGTATGGTTGACGAATATACAAATATAATGGGTATAAATATTCCCTCAATTACAATTCCCGTTAAGCTGGGAAGAAATCTTGCCGTTATAGTTGAGGTTGCGGCTATGAATAACCGCCAGAAACGAATGGGATATAATGCGGCGCATGAGCTTAACAGCAGATTGATAAGACAAATGGAAGAAAGCCTGAGAGGCTGATAACAGTGATAAAGGAGAAAGCGCATAAATGAAAATAAAAACCGAAGAATTTAAAGGGCTTGCAAAAAATATATACTTTGATGAACTGATGAAAAATCATACCACGTTTAAGATAGGCGGTCCTGCCGATGTGTTTGTTGATGCGGAATCCGCAGAAGAAATTTCGGATATAATAAAATACTGCAAAAATAACGGCATACCGTATATGGTTATCGGCAACGGCTCAAATATGCTTGTGAGCGATAAGGGTATCAGAGGAGCGGTAATCAAGGTCGGAGCAAAAATGAACGGTATAAGCGTTGACGGCGAAACGGTTACGGCAGGAGCGGGGGCGAGATTATCGGCTGTCGCAAACGAAGCCTTGAAAGCAGAGCTTTCGGGCTTTGAAACGCTTTCGGGAATCCCCGGAATGTTGGGCGGAGCTATATATATGAACGCCGGCGCATACGGCGGTGAGATGAAAGACGTTCTTGAAAGCGTGACATATATAGATACGGACGGTGAAATAAGAACTGCCGAAAAAAATGAGCTTGATTTGTCATACCGCCACAGTATGTTTGAGGACAGCGGATTTGTGATTGTATCGGCTGTTATGAGATTAAAAAAAGGAAATTATGACGATATAAAGGCATCAATGTTTGATTATAATAAACGCCGTGCCGACAAACAGCCGCTCTCAATGCCGTCGGCAGGAAGTACGTTCAAGCGCCCCGAGGGTCATTTTGCGGGAAAGCTGATTCAGGACAGCGGACTAATGGGCTATACAATCGGCGGTGCGCAGGTGAGTGATGTTCACGCAGGATTTTTGGTAAATAAGGGCGGAGCGACGGCGGAGGACGTTATGAGACTTATAGAATACGTTCAAAAGACTGTTACGGAAAAATTCGGCGTACAGCTTGAGCCTGAAGTGCGGCTTATAGGAGAAAGATAAAGAGGGAAATACAAAAATGAAAATTACGGTAGTAACGGGAATGTCGGGCTCGGGCAAAACAAGAGCAATACGGTACCTTGAAGATATGGGATATTTTTGCATAGACAATATGCCGCCTGTGCTGATTCCGAAGTTTACGGAAATGCTTACTTTGGCGAACGGAAAATTCAATAATGTTGCAATAGTCGTCGATATAAGAGTGGGCGATATGATAAATCAGCTTGTAGAACAGGTTTTGACATTAAGGAAAAATAACTATGACGTTAAACTGCTGTTTTTGAATGCGGACGATGAAACGCTTGTAAAAAGATATAAGGAAACAAGACGTTCGCACCCTTTGGAAAATTCAAAGGGACTGCTTGCGTCAATCGAACAGGAGCGTAAAATTCTGTCAAGGCTTTTGACAGAGGCGGATTACGTTATAGATACAACGGGCTTGAAAAGCAGCGAATTGCCTGAAAAATTAAAGGATATATTTTCGTCAAAGACGGCGAACGATTTTGAAGTGAATGTAATGTCGTTCGGGTTCAAGTACGGAATGCCGCTTGATGCAGATTTGGTGTTTGATGTTAGGTGTTTCCCGAATCCCTTTTATATAGAAGAGCTTAAACCGAAAACGGGAAATGATAAAGAGGTTCAGGACTATGTTATGAGCTTTCCGGCGGCGGTTGAATTTGTAGAAAAATTAATTGATATGCTTGATTTTCTGCTCCCTTTATATATAGAGGAAGGAAAAAGCTCGGTTACGATAGCTGTCGGCTGTACGGGAGGAAAGCACAGGAGTGTTACAATGGCGAATAAGCTGGGCGAGTATTTTAAGAAAACGGAATATGAAACTAATGTAAACCATAGAGATATAGGCAGAGAGTAATCTCATAAAGGAGGTTTGCGCAATGAATGAGCGGATTGTAGCGATTGGTGGAGGAACGGGACTTTCGACTATGCTCCGAGGCTTGAAAAATCATACGGAAAACGTGACTGCGGTGGTAACTGTTGCCGATGACGGAGGTTCATCGGGGATACTCCGCGAGAATTACGGAATGTTACCGCCCGGAGATGTGCGCAACTGCGTGAGCGCATTGTCGGATGTTGACCCCGAAATAGGCGAAATTCTGAATTTCAGATTTAAAAACGGCGTTTTTGACGGGCACAGTCTGGGAAATATAATTCTTGCCGCAATAAATGAAATTTCACCCGATTTTGAAACAGCGGTCAAGCGTTTTTCAAAAATGGCGGGAATTGTGGGTAAAGTCTGTCCCGTAACCAATGACAAAGTGACGCTTAATGCGCAGTTAAAGGATGGAACAATAATAACAGGTGAAAGCATGATAGGTATGCACCGTCATGAACAGCCGATAGAGCGAGTATTTCTCACTCCGAAAGCAACTGCGGTTGACGAGGCGGTAAAGGCAATAGGTGAAGCGGATATAATTATAATGGGTCCCGGAAGTCTTTACACAAGCATAATACCGAATTTTCTTGTGGACGGTGTTGTTGAAGCAATACATAACAGCAAAGCGGTAAAGGTTTTTGTCTGCAATATAATGGAGCAGGAGGGCGAAACCGAGGGTTACAGCGTAAACGACCACCTTGCGGCAATAGAAAAACATTCATATAATGGAATTGCCGATGTTGTAATAGCAAATAATGCGGAAATTCCCGAGGAGGTCAGAGAAAAATATTCTATGCAGTATGCAAACAGGGTACGCCTTGACCCCGAGGAAGTTATGAAACATTCAAAACTGCTTATGGGAAATCTGGCAATCGTCAAGGACGGTCAGATAAGGCATAATTTTAACCGTTTGGCAAGAGTAATAATAAATATAGGAAAATACAGCGCAAATGAAAGGAAACAGTAAATGTCATTTTCTTCCGAAATAAAAGAAAAGCTTTGTTCTTATAAGCTCGAATGCCCCAAATGTGCCGCTGCGGAAACCGCAGGCATATTCAGAACGTCGGGACGTGAGAACGGAGCGTTGAAATTTGTAACGGAAAGCAATTCTGCGGCACAGCGTGCCGTAGATGATATATATGATGCTTTCGGGATAAAAACAAAAATAACGGTCGGAACAAAAAATAAAGAAATCGTTATAAACGATAATTATAAAGCGGAGAACATAAGAGCCGTAATTTACGGAGACATTGTTCCGTTCGAGTGCTGCAAAGCTTCTTATATAAGAGGAGCTTTTTTGGGGTGCGGTTCGGCGGCAGACCCGACCAGAAATTATCATCTTGAATTTTCGGTAAGAGATAAAGCCGAGGCAGAATTTTTAAAAGGACTTATAACGGATGCGGGCTTTAACTCAAAAATAACGGAGCGTAAGGGAAATTATGTTCTGTATCTGAAAGGCTGTGAGGATATAGCGGATATTCTCGGATATATCGGAGCGCCCATGGCGGCTCTGACGCTGTTTGAAGTTCAAGTGGAAAAGGAAATGCGCAATAATGTGAACAGGCGTGTAAACTGTGAAAATGCAAATACCGATAAAATGGCAAAGGCTGCGTCAAAGCATATTTTTGCGATTGAGAAAATAAAGGAATATAAAAAGTGGGACAAGCTGCCCGAGGTTTTACGTGAAATTGGTGAGCTGAGAGTTGAATATCCCGAGGACAGCCTGAAAGAACTGGGAGAAAAGCTTGACCCTCCGATTGGGAAATCGGGGGTAAATCATAGGTTAAACAGGATACTCCGCATCTCTGAAGAGTTGGGCTGAATAAATTTGCCCATCTTGCACGTTTTTGTATGGGGCAGTACCTATGTACGGCACCCATACTGCAAACGCACAACCTGAACAAATTTCTTTCAGCCCAAAGTATGCGGATGGTTTCTTTTCCGTATTAAAGCGGGAAATGCAAGGCGTGAAAAACTTTTTTCAGCCAAAGAAGGTCTGAAAATAAAAATAAATTTACGGAGGAAAGCACAATGGACTTTTGTCATCTTCATATGCACACTGAATACAGCTTGCTTGACGGTGAGTCAAGCATAAAAAAGCTCGTTGCGAGAGTAAAAGAGCTGGGCATGACATCATGCGCAATTACAGACCACGGCAATATGTACGGTGCGGTGGATTTTTACCGTGCGTGCAAGGCGGAGGGAATACACCCTGTTATAGGCTGTGAGGTATATATGGCTCCGAACAGCAGATTTGATAAGGTGCACGGAGTTGACAACAAATCAAGCCATTTGATTTTGCTTGCCGAAAATCAAACGGGGTATAAAAATCTGATATATCTTGTCAGCATGGGATATATAGAGGGATTTTACTATAAGCCGAGAATTGATTTTGAACTTTTAAAGCAGCACAGCGAGGGGCTGATTATCTTATCTGCCTGTATTGCGGGTGAAGTGCCCAAAATGCTGCTGAATGACGATTACGAGGGCGCAAAAGCCGCTGCGCAGAAGTATATAGACCTTGTCGGAAAGGACAATTATTTTATAGAAATTCAGGATCACGGCTTGGCGGAACAGAAACGTATTCTTCCGTCGCTGGTAAAGCTGTCAAAGGAACTCGGAGTCGGACTTGCGGCAACGAACGATTCGCATTATATATTAAAATCAGACGCAAAATATCAGGACGTTTTAATGTGTATTCAAATGGAAAAAACGGTTGACGACCCCGAAAGAATGAAGTTTGAAACCGAGGAATTTTATGTAAAGTCACCCGAGGAAATGGCGGAGCTGTTCCCGTTTGCGCCTGAGGCTTTAGAAAATACCGAAAAAATTGCAAGGCGGTGCAGTGTTGATTTTGATTTCGGAACAAGACATCTTCCCTCATATGATGTTCCCGACGGAAAAAATGCGTCGGAATATCTGCGTGAGCTGTGTGAAAGCGGCTTGAAAAAGCGCTACGGCAATCCGCCGGAGGAGCTTAAACAAAGACTGGATTATGAATTGGGCGTTATAAACAATATGGGTTTTGTCGATTATTTTCTAATTGTCTGGGACTTCATTCATTTTGCGAGAAGTCATGACGTTATGGTCGGTCCCGGACGAGGCAGCGCAGCGGGAAGTATTGTTTCGTACTGCCTTGAAATTACAAGCATTGACCCGATAAAATACACGCTTATATTCGAGCGTTTCTTAAATCCCGAGCGTGTGTCAATGCCCGATATAGATATAGATTTTGCACCCGAGGGACGGCAGAAGGTTATAGATTACGTCGTTGAAAAATACGGCGAAAAAAATGTGGCGCAGATTGTTACGTTCGGAACAATGAAAGCAAAGCTTGCAATACGTGACGTCGGCAGAACGCTGAATATGCCTTACGCCGATGTTGACAGAGTTGCAAAGCTTGTGCCGAACGAATTGAACATAACAATCGAATGCGCCCTTGAAGTGTCAAGAGAATTAAAAGCGGCATATGATAACGACCGCAAGGTGAAAGAGCTTATTGATATATCGCAGGCTCTTGAGGGACTGCCCAGACACGCTTCAACTCATGCGGCGGGCGTTGTTATAACGAGCGAGCCGATTGTTAATTATCTTCCGCTTACATTAAATAAGGATAATTTTGTTACAACGCAGTTTACAAAGGATACGGTTGAAAATCTGGGACTGCTGAAAATGGATTTTCTGGGACTGCGAAATCTCACGGTTATTGAAAATGCTGTTGAAATTATCCGCAAAACGCGCGGAATAAAAATAAATTTGGACGATATTGATTATAATAAAAAAGAAGTTTTTGATTTAATATCATCGGGAAATACGGACGGTGTATTCCAAATGGAAAGCCCCGGCATGAAGAATTTTATGAAAGAATTAAAGCCCGATTCGCTTGAAGATATTATAGCCGGAATTGCTCTGTACCGTCCGGGCCCCATGGACCAGATTCCGAGATATATCAGCAACAAGCGCAATCCCGATAAGGTTACGTATAAGCACCCCTTGCTTGAACAGACTCTTAACGTTACTTACGGGTGCATGGTTTATCAGGAGCAGGTTCTTGAAATCGTAAGAAATCTTGCGGGGTATTCGCTTGGAAAGGCGGATTCGATGCGCCGTACAATCAGCAAGAAAAAAGCGGACGCAATGAAAATCGAACGCCGGAACTTTATTTACGGCTCGGAGGACGGGGAAATTCCCGGCTGTATCAAAAACGGAATAGAGGAAAAAACGGCAATTGCCATATTCGATGAAATAAACGACTTTGCAAATTACGCATTCAACAAATCCCATGCGGCGGCTTATGCGTTTGTGTGCTATCAGACGGCATATCTGAAAGCGTTATATCCTGCGGAGTTTATGGCGTCGCTTATATCAAGCGTCGGAGATTCGGATAAAATAAACCAATATATCGAGAATTGCCGTGAAATGAAAATTGACAGACTTCCGCCCGACGTAAACAAGAGCGGAGATGAGTTTACCGTTGAGAGCGGAGGAATACGTTTCGGCATGGGTGCGGTGAAAAATGTCGGGCACGGACTTATTCAAAAGATAGTCGGCGAACGTGAAATGAACGGCGAATATAAAAGCTTTTCCGATTTCCTTGACAGAACGGCAGGGTTCGACCTCAACAAGCGTGCGCTTGAAAATCTGATATACTGCGGTGCGTTTGATTCCATGGGCGTAAAGCGTTCACAGCTTTTGGAGGTGTATGAACGTGCTTTGGAGGGAATGTCAAGAAACGCAAGGGATAACGTTGCGGGTCAGATGTCCTTGTTTGACAGTGCGGAGGAAGAAAGCGAAATGGAGTTCCCCGATATTGACGAGCTGGATAAAAGACAGCTTCTGCGATGTGAAAAGGAATCTACGGGAATGTATTTTTCGGGACATCCTATGGAGGAATATGCGGATAAAATAAAGAAAATTACAAAATATAATATAGGAGATATATTGTCGAGCGTTCAGACGGACGAGGACGGAAATTACATCAGAACGGGCGGCGGTCTTAACGACGGAGACAGAATTACGCTGTGCGCATTGATTGAATCGAGAAAAAATAAAACTACAAGGTCAAATTCACAGATGGCGTTTCTGACGCTTGAGGACTCAATCGGAAGTGTGGAGTGTCTTGTATTTCCGAAGGTATTGAGCGTATATTCGGCAGTTATGCAGGAAAACGAAATTGTCTGCATTGACGGAACTGTAAGCATAAGAGAGGACGAAACGCCTAAATTTATAGCTGAAACGGCGTCCCCAATTGAAAATGCAATAAAGGTAAAGCAAAGTAACCGACCCGAAAGACTGTATATAAAGCTTGCGTCAAAGACGCTTGAAAACTTAAAGCTTGCCGAGGAGGCTCTTGCGCCGTATCAGGGAGATATGGAGGTAAGACTGTTCTTTGCCGACACAAAACAAATGTCGTCAGTTCCGAGGAGATTATGGTTTAACGGGACATCTTCGGCGCTTGCAGACTTGAAAAGTATATTCGGAGATGAAAATGTTCGTATAAAATAGTGAAAATACACAAAAGAAAGGGTATAAAGTGCATATAAATTATTTGTAATTTGCTCTTGCATTTTGCTATGAAATGATATATTATATATGTGGGTGCATTTTGCTTAAGCACTTTGAAAGGAATGATTGATTATGGATTACGAGTCGGGTATGAACGATTATATAGTTATACGTGCATTGGAAAACGGAGTAACGATTATCGGCTTGACAAGAGGAAAAGATACTAAGTTTCATCATACCGAAAAGCTTGATGCGGGCGAAGTTTATATTGCCCAGTTTACAGAGATGACGTCTGCAATAAAAATTAAGGGCAGAGCAGAAATCCTGACAAAGCACGGCAGATTGGTTTCCGAAGCTTAAAAGAGGGATTTATATGTGGATGGTAGTTTATGTATCGGCAAACAGAGACAATGCCGAAAAGCTTATAAAGGTTCTTGGCGCAAATCAGATAATATCAAGACTTCGTAGCACAAGCGGAGGTCAGGAGTGCTTTGAGGTGCTCGTTCCGCAGAGGGAGCTTGCTCAGGCGCAGAATCTGATTATAGACAATAATCTGTTTTGATATGTTTTTTATAAAGAGAGAGATATAACGGTGATATTGGAGGATAGAATATGGAAACGAATGTAAAGAAAATAGGCGTTTTAACAAGCGGCGGCGACGCACCCGGAATGAATGCGGCAATACGTGCCGTTGTAAGAACGGGTGTATATTACGGACTGGAGGTTGTCGGAATAAGACGAGGCTATGACGGTCTTATCGGCGGAGAGTTTGAACAGCTTGACGCAAGAAGTGTATCAGAAATAATGCAAAGAGGCGGAACGATGCTGCAGACTGCACGCTGCCCCGAAATGAAAACACCCGAGGGAGTTGCAAAAGCCGTTAATGTGTCAAAGGTTCTCGGCTTGGACGGTCTTGTTGTTATAGGCGGAGACGGTTCGTTTATGGGAGCAAAGGTTTTGTGCGAGGCAGGCTTGCCTACAATTGCTCTTCCGGGTACAATCGACAACGATATAAGCTGCAGTGAGTATACAATCGGATATGATACATGTCTTAATACCGTTATGGAGGCTGTTGACAGATTAAGAGATACAATGCAGTCGCATGACAGATGCTCGGTAATCGAGGTAATGGGAAGAGCGGCAGGATATATTGCGCTTGAAAGCGGAATTGCCTGCGGTGCGGACGTTGTTCTTATTCCCGAAAAGGAATGGAATTTTGACGAGGACGTATTAAGACCTATCCTTGAAAGCAAGCAGAGAGGCAAGCGCCATGCAATCGTTATTGTTGCCGAGGGTATAGGCGGCGCTGCCGAAATGGCAAAAGAGATTGAGGAAAAAACGGGAATTGAGTCAAGAGCCACAATTCTCGGACACGTTCAGAGAGGCGGAAGCCCGACTGTAAGAGACCGTGTCGTTGCATCGGAAATGGGAGCAAAAGCTGTTGAACTGCTGCTTGAAGGCAAGCAGAACAGAATTGTATGTATGCAGAACAGCGCTGTTACCGATGTGGATATTGAAGAAGGGCTTGCAATGCAGAAATCTGTTTCACCGCATATGATTGAGCTTGCAAAGAAACTGGCTATATAAATTATAAAGGCTGTTGTGTTTAATGAAGTTAATGCAGCAGCCTGTTTTTATGAATATTAAAAGGGGGAGCAGATTTATGAGAAAGACAAAAATAGTATGTACGATGGGTCCGTCGACCGAATCCGAGGAGGTTTTGCAGGAGCTGATGAAATCGGGCATGGACGTTGCGAGAATTAATTTTTCTCACGGAACGCATGAGGAGGCTCTTGAAAAATTTAATCTGATAAAAAAAGTAAGGGAAAAGGTCGGTAAGCCCGTTGCGATACTTCTTGACACCAAAGGCCCCGAAATCCGTTTGAAAAGCTTTAAGGACGGACATGTAGAATTAAAAAAGGGAAATAAATTTACTCTTTGCACCGATGACGTTGTCGGTGACGAAACTCAGGTTTCGATAACCTATAAGGATTTGCCATGCGATGTAAAGACAGGCTCGAAAATTCTTATCGACGACGGACTGATAGAGCTTGAGGTTTTGGGTATAAGAACGAATAAAATCATCTGCGAGGTCAAAAACGGCGGAGTAATTTCAAACAGCAAGGGCGTTAATGTGCCGAATATTTCGCTTTCAATGCCGTACATGAGCGAAAAGGATAAGTCGGATATTTTGTTTGGTATTGAAAACGATATTGATTTTATAGCCGCATCTTTTGTCAGAAGTGCTGCGGACGTTATGGAGATAAAAAGACTGCTTGAAAAGCATAAGGGCAAGGATATAAGGATAATATCCAAGATAGAAAATGCCGAGGGCGTTGAAAACATTGACGAAATTATCAAGGTTTCGGACGGCATCATGGTCGCAAGAGGCGATATGGGCGTTGAAATCGAAATGCAGGGACTTCCGGCAATTCAGAAACAGCTTATAAAAAAGACGTATCTTGCGGGAAAGGTTGTTATAACCGCTACTCAGATGCTTGATTCGATGATAAGAAATCCCCGTCCGACAAGAGCCGAGGTTACCGACGTTGCAAACGCAATATATGACGGAACGAGCGCAATCATGCTTTCGGGAGAAACGGCAATAGGAAAATATCCGATTGAGGCGGTAAGGACAATGGCTTTGATTGCCGAGGGTACAGAGAATGATATAGACTATGTAAAGCGTCTGGAAAAAATGGATTTTAAAATCAACATGAATGTTACGAATGCAATAGGTCATGCTACCTGTACAACGGCGCACGACCTGAAAGCGTCGGCGATTATTGCATTGACCGTGTCGGGAGGTACGGCAAGACAGCTTTCAAGATTCAGACCGTCATGCCCGATTATAGCGCCGACAATTTCCGAAAAGGCAAGACGTCAGCTTATTCTGTCTTGGGGCG
>CAKSGG010000010.1 GCA_934454215.1 uncultured Clostridia bacterium | reverse complement strand
TTTTGAATTGAACCGCCGTATGCCGAACGGCACGTACGGTGGTGTGAGAGGGCGATTGATTTCGCCCTACTCGATTTTTAAATAAAACAGTCATGTCCGCTGCGTATTTGTTTCGGGAGCTTGCCGGTTTTCTTTTTTACAAGACGTCTGAAATATCCGGGAGTGCAAAATCCGAGTTTTTCGCTTATTTCCTCGATAGAGCAATTTGTTGAACGCAGCATATATATTGCATGGTCTGCAAGCAGATTATTTTTGTATTCAATCGGTGTGATTCCCATAACAGACTTAAACAGAGAATAAAATCTCGCCTGTGAAAGATTACATAGCTTTGCAAGAAACTCAACTTTGATTTTATCGGTGAAGTTGCTTTCTATATATTCCACGGCTTTTTTTATTTTGGGATATTTAGGAAGCGGGGTAACATGTTGTAGGTTTGAAAAAATATTTTCAAGCAGCGAATAGAAGCAAGACATTGTTGATATAAAATTGTCCTTTTTTTCGTACGCCTCCAAAAGATTTGCAAAGCCTTTTTCGGGAAATTTTTTAATCACCTTGAATTTATACATAATGTCCCACGGAGAGCTGAAACGGTATTGAAGTGAGTAAAACTCAATATCAGGACTTCCTGTCCATGTCGACATATAATATGTAGTATAGGGAATATATATAGCATCTCCCTCATTTGCATACAGGACAGTGTTGTCGGGAAATATAAATTTTGCATTGCCTTTGGTTATATACCCGATTGTGAATGTATCAAAAAAATACATTGATTTCATTTCCTTTATAATTTTGGTTTTGTATTTTGTTATATACATATATTCAAGCTTCATTGCAACAACCTCGCAAATATAGAATAGTGTCCTTTTTCGATATTATAATATATTGTATTTCATTTGTCAAGAGGATATAATGCAAGTAAAGAAAATGAAAGGAATGATTACATTGAATGTGTGATGAGATATATACAAGATTGATAAAAGAATAATTTTCCTAATATGGTACAGTTTGATTGGAGTAAGATATGAAAAAGATAAAAGTAATTCAAATAGGAATAGGACATGACCATGCAACGGCAATACTGGATGATATGCTCGGTCATTCGGAAACTTTTGAGGTTGTGGGTTTGGCGCTGCCCGAAAACGAGAGAGAAAAATATAAGAGTAGATGGGAAAAGTACAATAGCTTAAAACTTATGACGGTAGATGAAGCCTTAGATAATAATAAGGCTGATGCTATAGTTATTGAAACGGAGGAAATTAGCCTTACAAAGTATGCGCTTATGGCTGTTGAACATGATTTTGATGTACATATGGATAAGCCGGGGGGATTTGATGTGGATTTATTTAAAAATTTAATAAAAACGGCTAAGGAAAAAAATAAAATTTTACATTTGGGATATATGTACAGATACAACCCTGCGGTACAAAAGCTTTTTGAAAAAGCGGACAATGGTGAATTGGGCGAGATATATTCCGTTGAGGCGCATATGGATTGTTGCCATGACTCGGATAAACGTCAGTGGCTTGACATATTTCCCAGAGGTATGATGTTTTATTTGGGGTGTCATTTGATTGACCTTATATATCGTATTCAGGGAAAACCACGGGAAATAATCTCGATGAGTATGTCTACGGGACTTGACGGAGTAGCGGCTCAGGATTATGGTATGGCTTTGTTTTAAGTATAAAAACGGAATATCTTTTGCAAGGGCGTGCGCAGCGGAATTTGGTGGATATATGAGACGACAGGTGGGTTGTATGCGGTTCAAGGGGAACAGTGGAGATTAGACCGCTTGAAGCGTATGATGAACATGGTATGCTGTTCGCCGAGACGAGAGAGGTATATAGTAAAGAATGGTTTGTAAGCGAAGATGAAGTAAAGCAACATTCAAAACCTTTCAGCCGCTATAGCGCAATGATGCTGGGATTTGCAGCAATGGTAAGAGGAGAAAAAGAAAACCCATATTCATATGAATATGAGTCGGAATTATATGAAATTCTTATGAAAGCCTGCGGTAAATAATTATATCAGATTAAAATGACGCGCATATTCGTTCGGCGAGCAATTCATCTTTTTACGAAAAGCACCGCTGAAACGGTAAATGCTGCCGAAACCGCATTCGGCTGCGATTTCGCCCACTGAAGTATTTTTGTTTTTCAAAAGATACAGCGATTTTTCTATTCTCATGTCTTTTATGTACTTCATGGGCGGGATTCCGCAGCTTGCGGTAAAGATTTTGCGAAAATACACCGTGCTTATATTTGATTGTTTTGCTATAATATCGTTATTTATATCACTGTCGCAAAAGTGTTCATTCATATATTTTACTGACGGAGCTATTATATCGGGGAAAGAGTGCGAGGCGGTTTTGCCGGAGAAAACAACTGCCATAATTTCGTAAAAAAGCGATAGATGTTTATACTGATTTTCGTGAAAGCCGAGTGCGTTCATTTCCGAAAAAAGCTCAATAAGATGATGATTATTTTCAGATTTGATATTAAATATATCGGGTTCGATACGGTTTAGACTGTCCGAAAAATTTATTACGCATGAATTATCCGTTTCAAGACACTTAAATTCATAGCTTGCGCCTTTAGGCAGAAATATAATGTGGTTCGGGTCGGATATTACGGTTTTATCTGCGGATTTGTAAATATACTTCCCCGACTGCACGAAAACAACGCCGCTTACGGAACGGTTTTTGACTTTATATATTCTGCCTTTTTTGTTCAGTACGAAAAACGCACCTTCGATATAATCAGCAAAAATCATATCAGTTCTCCGAAAAATTATTTTACGTATTCATTGAAATATCTGTCGATACCTTCCGCAATGGAACGCCCTATTTGCTCCGACTCGTTACGCAATATGTATAAATCGCTGCTGTTATCAAAAAATCCGATTTCAAGATATGCAATTGTTATCGGGCATTTGCAGAACAGAACAAGCTCCGGCAAACCGCCGTAACGTCCGCTGCCGTATTTTGAAAGGCTTGTGTTCTCAACAATTGAATCATTTATATACTGACCTAGAGTATTTCCGCTCCATACGTATTGGGAATTGTCAATTCCTGCTTGGTCATAGTAACCGTCAAGGGCTATATATGCGCTCCCTCTGCCGCCTCCCGCATTTGAATGTACGCATACGAATACATCGGCATCGGGTGCCTGTGATGTGTCATTGTTCGGATAGCAGTATATAAGACGCTTTGTCATTGACGGATTATCGTTTGCCGTAGGACGTGACAAACGTACTTCATAGCCTTTTTGTTCAAGATAATATTTTGCGTAATTTACATTTGAAAGATTTATGTCTGGTTCAACATCTCTGTCGCCGTTGCCTATCGGATACCAGCATGAGCCGCCTGACGGCGCTCTTCCCGAGCAGCCGCTGCCATAGCAGTCCTGCCATGTCGTCCATGATTTCCAGTGTCTCCATTCGCCCCAGCCGCCTCTTGATGAATTATATACCCAGCCATCGGCTGTTTTTTCATCACTGCTCATTGACCACGAATCCCTGCCGTGACCTGCGTCAAGAACAACCACTCCTTTTTTTGGTTCGGGAGTTTGTTCGGGACGTGGAGGAGGAACTGCATTTTCACCGACAAAGGATTTATCGGTAAGGGTGGCTTCTATTTTGTCATATGTCCGCATTATCATAACGGCGGCATTTCCGCGGCTTACATAGCTTGACCCGTCAAACTTATTATCAATTCTGCTTGTCAACAGCCCCTCGCTCTTTACAAGCTTAACATAGTCGCTGACCCACGGTGAAACCTCATCGCTGAAATTCAGCTCAATATCGGGAACGGCTGTATTAACCCGTGACTGAATGGTTCTTGCAAGAATTGCAACGAGCTGTTCTTTTGTTATATTTTCGTTACCCTTAAAGGTATTGTCGTCAAAGCCCGTAATAAGTCCGTTTGCCGCAGATGATGCCGCAACGTAATAATACCAGTCATATTTATCAACGTCGGCAAAGCTGCATTCAAGGTTGTTGTCCATTTTATTTAACATTCTCAGCATAACCGCCGCAAGCTCTGCACGTGTTATCATTTTAAACGGAGAAAATTCGGTTTCGGAAGTACCGTTTATATAGCGCTTTTCAACCATTGTATTTATAGCGGTCTGCATTTCGTCGCTTAAATCTGCCACATCTTCAAATGCGGCAAAGGCTGATACGGAGAACAGCACCGCCGCTGCTAAAATTGATGATATAATTCTTTTCAGCATTATAACAACCCTCTTTCTTTTGAATTTATGTTAGTTTTTCGATTCCTTGTTTGTGAGCAGGTAGTACTCCAAATCCTTGTATTCTTTCAGCAGCTCTGAATTAAGCTTTTCATTGCTTTCCCAAGTGCCGTTTTTGTCATAGTGACCGAGTGCGTTTATTGCAGGGTATTCCTGTTTGACCGTGTCCGTAAACTTTGTTACGCTGCTCTTGGGGAGTTTAGCAATATCAAACAGCAGATTTTGCAGATAATTTGTACTTGTCACAACATTCTGCTGCTCGGGAATCTCATAATTTGCCCATATGACAAACGGTACGGTGTATCTCTTTAAAAGCTCCTCATCGTCCAAATCCTCAAGATTTTTACCCAAAAGCTCCTCATAAAATTCCTGCTCGATACCCGGCTGATGGTCGCCGAACATCAGTATTATTGTAGGCTCGTCCCATTTTGAGAACCAGTCAATCAGCTCCGAAAAGGCTATATCGCTTTCTCTTACGAGTGACAGATACTGCTCCGCCTCGGGGTATGAGCCTTTCATACTTGTGATTTTTACCGTATTTTTCCATGAACCGAGATAATATTTATATCCGCCGTGATTCTGCATTGTTATATTAAACAGGAACATCGGCTTATTGCTCTTTTTCTTCATGAACTGGTTTATGTCGGCGCTGTATGAGGTTCTGTCGCTCAGATAACAGCGTATATATTCAAATTGATTTCTGTCCTGATAATCGCCCATTGTTTCCATGCTTATAAAATTATCAAATCCCATAAGTCCGTAAACCTTTTCTCTGTTCCAGCCCCGTGAATAATACGGGTGCAGTGCAACCGTTTCATAGCCGAGCGTTTTTAAGTGATTGCAGATTGAGTTTGGCTGCGACACTGTCAGATACTGAAGATAAGGAGAACTGCCCTGCGGAAGAAGTCCCATTGACATACCCGTAAGAAATTCAAATTCCGAGTTGCAGGTGTAGCCGCCGAACGGTGAAACAAGCAGTTTTCCCGTTACCGCATTTTTCTTGAATGAGCGTATATACGGCATATAGTCCATGTTGGTTTTGAAATCTCCGACAACGCTTAAATCCGAAAAGCTTTCGTTCATTATTACAAGAATGTTCGGCGTATCCTTTGCCGCCTCTTTTTTTGAATTTTCTTTCAGAATTGCCTGCGTTTTCTGTGCGTCATATCCGTCGGGCTTGCGCAGATTCATTCTTTGCACATTTATATAAAAGCTCAAAGCGATGCCGTGAGTGTTGTTTGCATGATACTGGTCGAAGAAGTCCATATTGATTTTATCAAAATCAATTGCGCTTGCGGGAATTACAACGGCAAGAACAAATGCGGCAGCGGCTGACGGACATATGATATTCTTGTATTTAAAATTAATTCTATATGAAAATTTCCATACGAAAACAATAAAGAATATTGTCAGTGCGCTTGCAAATATAATCGGGTATTTCATTTGGAAGGTATATTGAGCGGCAACGTTTATTGCCGTGCCTATCGCAAGAAAATCCCCGGGAATAAGCGGAGTGCCTCTTAATATCTGAACGATAAAGCCCGACAGGGTAAACAGATACGTTATCACTGCGGTTATTATCGGAGCCCAGCGTATACTTCTTGTTATTGCAAACATAATCGCAAGAATTACCGTATAAATCAATATGTTGAGAAAATATATGCCTATTGTAAATTCCGCCGTACCGGCAAATATTGTTGAAATCTGCATACACAGAAACGGCGTGAATACCATTGCGGCAATTCCGGCGGCTTTTTTGAGCGGCGGATTAAGTTCGATTTTAACTGCGATAAGCCCCCAGATTCCGAGGACGAGAACATATGACATGATGTAATCAAATGTTGCAAATTCATCGCCCTTCATAAACAGCGGTGTATTGATGCTTATAAATGTCCACAAAGCAAGAGTTATAACGCTTGCCAATGCAATTTTCCATATTTTATTAAAAGATACCATTTGCAAACTCCTTATTCTTAAAGATTAAAAAATCTTGAAGCAATACCGAAATATATCAGTATAGAACCTGCGTCCACAATTGTCGTAATAATCGGAGACGCCATAACTGCGGGGTCAACCTTGCATTTTTTTGCAAGCATGGGCAGTATGCAGCCTATAACTTCCGCCATAATAACCGTTCCCGCAACGGCGAGCGACACTACAAGCGCAAGCTTTATATCACGGTCAACAATACATATTTTCAAGCCGTTTACTATGGCGAGAACCGTACTTAGTATAATAGATATCCTAAATTCAAGCCACAGCACTTTCGGGAAATCCCTTAGCTGAATTTCATCTATCGACATACCTCTGATTATCATGGTTGAGCTTTGAGCACCGCAGTTTCCGCCCGTACCCATAAGCATGGGTATGAAAGCCACAAGAGCGGGAATCGCATTGAATGCGGCCTCGTAGCCGTTTATGACCGAGCCTGTAATAGCGGCGCTTAACATGAGTATAAGCAGCCACACGATACGGTTTTTGGCATGAACAAAATCGGAGGTTTTAAAATATCCGTCATCGGAGTGCGCCATAGCAGCCATCATTTCCAAATCCTCGGTGGTTTCCTCCTGCATAACGTCCATTGCGTCGTCAAATGTTACGATACCTACAAGCCTTATTTCGTCATCGACAACGGGCATTGTTACAAAATCGTATTTTTTCATCTTTTTTGCAACGTCCTCTTTGTCGTCCATTGTGTTGACGCATATGGGCATGGTGTCCATAATATCCTGAATAACGGCGTTTTCGTCCGAAAGCAAAAGCGTTTTTACGGATATGTAGCCGAGCAGATACCGGTTATCGTCTGTTACATAGCATGTATAAATTGTTTCCTTTGACGTAATCGTACGCCGTATTCGCTTAATAGCCTCGTTAATCGTCATATTTGGTCTGAGCGAGATATATTCCGTAGTCATAAGACTTCCGGCGCTGTCCTCGGGGTATTTTAAGACTTCGTTTATCATCTGACGTTTTTCGGGGTCGGTATTGCGCAGAATACGCTTTACGACGTTTGCGGGCATTTCATCTACAATGTCTGCCGCATCGTCAACGTACAGTTCGTCTATGACCTCTTTAAGCTCACTGTCGGAAAAGCCCCGAATCAGCATTTCCTGAGCGTCGGAGTCCATAAGCACAAATGTATCGGCGGCGGTGTCCTTCGGCAAAAGTCTGAACAGGATAGGCAGCGATTCATCGGGAAGCTCCGCAAAGAGTGCGGCAATATCCGCTTCATTCAAAGATGAGAGAATATCCTTAAGAGTTCGGTATTTTTTCGCCTTATACAAATTTTCTATTGTTTCTTCCATTGATATAGCCATATCGAACCCTCCTTCTGAATATACTCATACATTATATAGTATACTCCAAATTTTCGATATTGTCAAATAAAATAATTTATTTGTTAAATGCAACAAATAAATTACATAAAAGTTACAAAATATTAACTATTATTACATAATGACAAATCAGATAAAATGTTTTATAATAATATAAATAGGAAAAAATATTTAACGGATTTTTATGAAAGGAACGGCGGAGATGAAAAGAATAATTGCGGCTGCGGCGGCAGTGGGGGCGGCTTTCACAATGGCATCGTGCGGAAAAAAAGCGGTAAAATCACCGAATGATTTTGCATTGGTAAACAATATCGGAACTCCGATTTCGGAGGTGTATATTTCGGAAAGCGTAAATGATGATTGGGGGCAGAATATACTCGGAACAACCGTGCTGGAGAACGGAAAAACGCTTGATGTGGCATTTTCGGGCGCTGCGACATCAACGAATGTTTTTGATATAGCGGTATTTACAAACGGCGGTACGGAATACCAGTTTAAGTCGCTTGACCTGAATACTGCAAGCGTTATTACGCTGGAAATGCAGGATAATGCGCCGGTAGCGTCGGTGCAGCAGTAATACGGGGGCGTATATGCCCCCCTTAAGATTGTTTCGGCTGTCAGACAGCCGCTTTTTTATGCGTTTGATTTTGGAGGAGATTAAGCTATGAAAACAAATCAGGGACAAATGAATATGACGGAGGGCAGCGTTGTAAAGCAGATTTTGAGATTTTCGCTGCCGCTTGTCGCATCGGGGCTTTTGCAGGCTCTTTACAATATGTGCGATATGATTATTGCGGGACGGTTTATAGGCTCGAATGCGCTGTCGGCGATTAATAATTCAAGTCAGATACTTGTAACGATTACGAAAATCGCAATAGGAATTATGACGGGCGGAAATGTGCTTATAGGTCAGTTTTTCGGCGGAAAGGTATATGACAAACAGAAAAAGGCAACAGGCACGCTGTTAAGCTTTGCGCTTATTCTTGGTGTTGTGACAATGCTTGTATTATATATTTTTGCCGAGCCTATTCTGCGCCTGCTGCGTGCTCCGTCTATAACGGAGGCTGTCGCTTATTTGCGGATATGTGCGGTGGGAATGTTTTTTGTGTTTATATATAATGCCATGTCTGCGGTATTTCAGGCAGTCGGAAACAGTAAAACGCCTACAAAAATCGTTATTTTTGCGACGGTGCTGAATTTAGGCTTGGATTTGGTTTTTGTTGCGGTGTTTGATATGGGCATACAGGGTACGGCAATTGCAACAACGCTTGCACAGGCTATGTCTGCGGTTCTGTGCCTTATTGCGCTTTTGAAACGCGATGAAATGATAAAGCTGTCGGTTAAATTTTTCAGAATACAAAAGGATATGCTCAAAAAAATTCTGAAATTCGGTATTCCGAGCGCCATACAAATGTCAATTGCCGGCGTGTCGTGGCTGACGATTACGTTTTTAATAAACAAATACGGCGTTGACGTTTCGGCGGGAAACGGAATTGCAATAAAAATTAAGGATTTATGTCAAATGCTTATTGCGTCCATGTCTGCCGGAGCGGTTTCGATTATAGCACAGAATCTCGGCGCAAAGCTGTACGACAGGGCAAAAGCCGTTACGTATACAACCATGAAAATTACGCTTATTATGAGTATCATAACAATAGCTGCGGTTGAGCTTTGGTCGCCGCAGATGGCAGGAATATTTTCGGACGAGCCTGCTGTCATAGACGCCGCTGTTATGAATATGCGTATAGAGATTGTCGGTCAGATATTCTATGCGATTTTTATGGTTTATCACTCGTTGGCGATAGGTGCGGGACATTCGGTATTTGCCATGATTTCAAGTTTTGTAAACTGTATTCTTGCAAGAGTGGTTCTGGCGCTTATATTTGATTCCGTTTTCGGACTTTGGGGGATTTATCTTGCATGTGCGATTGCACCGTTTTCGTCTGTTCCCGTGTGCATATGGTATGTACGTTCAAACAAGTGGCGCAGGAGTATTAACGCATAAAAATTGAAATTTGTATTGAAAAATTTTCAATTATATGGTATTATTGGTATATAAACATCAAAGGAGAATATTATGTTTGAAAATATTACATTAAGAATACGTCTGAGCGAGTACGGCGAAAAAGAAATAGCATTGAAAAAAATGCCTGTATCGGACGGCTGGGAATTTACAAACGAAAATGAATCGGATTTTCTGAATGTAAGAATAACGGCGTCCGAAAAGGACAATACATATATTTTAAAATCTGAGCTTGAATTGATACCGCATCCGTATGACTATATGAGAGAATTTAACTCTGAGTGCGGAGCAGTAATCGGAATTTCATTTAAAGATAAGAGTTTCATGGCTGTGGGCTCAAAAAAATACAATCCGTTTTGGACAGAACCGAAATTTTTTGAGAGCGGAAAAAACAATAACGAAACGGCAATACAGCAGCTTTTAATTAATACCGGCGGAAGGTATATACATATAATGCCGATTTCCGATGAAAACGCCGTTACGGAAATAAAAATGAACGGCGATGAAATTGAATTATATACCTCTTTGAAATACGGCGGAGGAAAATACATAAATACAACCGCCGCCGCAGCGGCAATTGCGGACAATCCCGAAAAAGCGGTAAGCATGGGATATAAAACCGCTTATGAAAACGGTATAATTTTAACGCCGCCGAAAGCCGAAAAGGAATATCCCAAAGAAATGAGCGGATTTGGCTGGTGTACATGGAATGCGTTTTATCACGATGTCACCGAGGGCGGAATTGAGGCAAAGCTCAAAGAGCTTCGTGAAAAGGGAATACGCTTAAAATGGCTGATAATAGATGACGGCTGGTCGGTTTATAAGGATTTAAAGCTGAAAAGTTTCAAAGAGGACAGGACAAAATTCCCGTCGGGTTTTAAATCGTTTATATCAAAAATTAAAAAAGAATACGGCGTGGAATATGTGGGAGTATGGCACGCATTTTCGGGATATTGGTTCGGAATAGAAAAGGACAGCGAGGTTTATAACGAGCAGAAAGAAAATCTTTGGGAAAATAATTCGGGATTGATTGTGCCTGACGGCGAGTATGAAAAGGCATACAGGTTTTACAATACATGGCACAGCTATCTTAAAGAACAGGGCGTTGATTTTCTAAAGGTTGACGCACAGGGCAATGGCATGGAATTTTATAAGAACAGTCCGAATGCCGCAAAAAAAATGATTGCGGCGCATAAGGCTCTGGAGCAGTCGGTTAAGGATAATTTCGGCGGAGCTATGATTAACTGCATGGGCGAGTCGAATATTGATATGTATTCAAGAGAATTTTCGGCGGTTGTGCGTAACAGCGACGACTTTTTTCCCGATAAAGAGGACGGATTTGAGGCTCACATCAGACAGAACGCATACAATGCCGTATTTAATGATAACCTTATGTACTGCGATTATGATATGTGGTGGACAAAGCATTTCAGCGCAAAGCAGAGCAGTGTGTTAAGAGCGGTAAGCGGCGGACCGGTGTATGTCAGCGACAAGGTCGGAGAAACGGACAAAAGGTATATCGAGCCTATAGTTGATGAAAACGGGGATATTATCAGATGTGATTCGGCGGCAAAGCCGACCGCTGACTGCCTGTTCGGATATGATAAGGTTTTAAAGGTATATAATAAAATCGGAGAAAATTATGTTATTGCATTATTTAATCTGTCGGGAGAAAAAGCAAAGGTTACGTTAAAGCCGTCCGATTTTTACGAAAACGGCGAATTTAATATTTATATGCACTTTGCAAAATATGACGGTAAACTTGATGACGGCGGAATTGAAATTGAGCTTGACGCAAACGATGCTGAAATAATTAATATCGGCAGAGAAAAGCTGTGCGGAGATAAAACAAAATATATATTAAAATAGGAGAAGAATATGAAAAGGAATATTTATATAGCTTCATGCAATGACAGCGGAGGCTTGTACAGATACGAAATGAATGAGAGCGGAATGCTTGAATTTAAAAGCAAAACGGATATGAGCCTGCCGATGTATATGGCTGAGGAAAACAATAAAATGTATGTATTGCTCCGACAGCCCGTTAAAGGCAGTGATGAGAGCGGACTTATTGTTTATGATATTGACGGTAACGGAGACTTGATAAATCCAAGCGGAATAACAATGACAAAGGGCGTTGTTGCCTGTCATTTGGCGGTTGATAACGGTGTGGTTTACTGCGTAAATTATCTTTCGGGAAATGTGGTAAAGCTGCCCGATACGGTTGTAACACATTCGGGAAAGGGGCCGCACCCGACAAGACAGACCGCACCGCATACTCATTTTGTATGTGTTACACATGACGGTTATGTTCTTGCAACCGACTTGGGTATTGACAGTATTTTTACTTATACAAAGGATTTAAAGTTTGTGTCGCAGGCGAAAGTTCCGTCGGGACACGGCGTAAGACATCTTGCATTTTCGGGGAATAAAAAATATTTATATGCCGTAAACGAGCTTGCCTCAACGGTTTCGGTGTTTAAATACAATGACGGGCGTCTTGAACTGCTTGATACATATGACGCTCTGCCGAAGAATTTTTCGGGTGAAAGCATAGCGGCGGCAATAAGAGTAAGAGGCAACACGGTTTATGTATCGAACAGAGGTCATGATTCGGTTGCGGTGTTCAAGGCTGACGGAGAAAAGCTGAAATTTGAAAAATTTATAATGTGCGGCGGAAAAGAGCCGAGGGATTTTAATATATTCGGCGATATATTGATTTCGACAAATCAAGGTTCGGATAATGTGACTGTGATAGATTTAAAAACAGATAAGATAATTCAGACGGTAGAGGGGATAAAAGCGCCCTTATGCGTAATATAATGGGGAGTATTAATATGAAAAAAACATTAATTGTAATAGATATGCAGAATGATTTTATAGACATGGCGCTCGGAACGGAGGAAGCAAAGGCGATTGTTCCGAACGTTAAGAAAAAAATCAGTGAATACGCAAACAACGGAGATGAAATAATTTTCACAAGAGATACGCACGGTAAAAATTATCTTGATACGCCCGAGGGTAAAAAACTGCCTGTTCCGCATTGCATAAAAGGAACTAAAGGGTGGGAACTTGCTGACGGGATTTATGTCGACGGCTGCGAAATTATAGACAAACCGAATTTCGGCACGCAGAGGTGGAATGAGTTTTTGTTTGAGTGTGTTGAAATAGTGGGTCTGTGTACCGATATTTGCGTTGTGTCAAATGCAATTATTATAAAAACCATGTTTCCGAATGCAAAAATCAGCGTTGACTCGTCATGCTGTGCAGGGGTAACGCCTCAAACACATAATGCCGCACTTGAAGTAATGAAAATGTGTCAGATTGACATAACCTGATATTTGTGTATAGGAAAATAAAAAGTTGTTTACATTTTATATCAGCGGTAAAAAAATTAATATTTTTTTGTTTTATATAACCGAAAATAAAAAAATATATTGACAATGATTTTATTGTGTGATACAATACGTTACAGATTAGATTTTAGAAAGGATTCGTTTAAAATGAAGTGTACCAACGTTTTCGCATTTACATATCTGTATTACTTTTACTTTATGAACAAGGTAAGAGCGATTTGTGGTGCAAGAAAACGGATATATGCTTAAACGATATTTCAAATCTCAACAGAGCAGGAAATAATTTTTAAGATAGAACCGCATGGATCACAAATCCATGCGGTTTTTGTTTGTGTAAGAAACGGAGGGATTAAAATGACTGAGATTGAGAAAGCAAGAAAAATTATAAACCGTGCCGATAAGGAAATAGCAAAGCTTTTTGTTGAACGCATGAGGGCGGTTGAAAAGGTTTTTGATTATAAAAAGGAACACGGTTTGCCGATTTATGACGAAAAACGTGAACTTGAGGTCTTGAACCGAAATTCCGAATATGTTTCCGACGAGGTTCTGAAAGCGTATTATATAGGCTTTCAGAAAAATGTAATGGATATTTCAAAAAAATACCAGTCAAGACTGCAAAACGGAGTGAGAATAGCCTATTCGGGCGTTGAGGGTGCGTTTGCGCATATTGCAGCGTCAAGACTATATCCCGACGGAACTCTCGTCGCTTATCCGAATTTTACGGCGGCATATAACTCCGTTACGGACGGCGAATGTGATTTGGTTGTTTTGCCGATAGAAAACAGCAGTGCAGGCGAGGTCGGAAACGTAATAGATATGATTTTTCAGGGAAATCTGTTTATAAACGGAATATATAATCTCAGTATTGAACAGAATCTGTTGGGAATAAAGGGAGCAAAAAAAGAGAATATAAAGACTGTTACAAGTCACAGGCAAGCGATAAATCAGTGCATGGATTATATAAAGGAAAAAGGTTTTGAAACAGTCGAGGCAACAAATACGGCAATTGCGGCAAAAGGCGTTGCGGAAAGCAATGATAAAACGATTGCTGCGATTGCAAGTCTTGAAACTGCAAAAATTTACGGTCTTGAAGTACTGGAGCGAAATATTAACAAAAGCAATGTAAATACAACGAGATTTGCGGTATTGTCAAGAGTTGCGGCAAAGGGTGAGAACGAAAAATCCGTTCTGCTGTTTACGGTATCGAACAATGCCGGTTCTCTTGCAAAGGCGATAAACGTAATCGGAAAATACGGATATAACATGACGGCGTTAAGAAGCCGTCCATTAAAGGAGCATCCGTGGCAGTATTATTTCTATGTTGAAATAGATAAAAATGTTGAGTCCGAAATCGGGCGGATAATGATAAACGAGCTTAAAGAGCACTGCGATTTATTAAAGGTTGCGGGAACGTTTACGGAGAGGAGAATTTGAAATGAGCGTTTTACACGTGAATATTCCGAACAATGAATACGATATTGTTATTGAAAGAGGAGTTTTGTCAAAAGCGGAAAAGCTGCTTGATTTAAACAGAAAAATCCTTATTGTTACAGATGACAATATACCGTCAGTATATGCCGAAACGGTAAAAAAACAGTGCCGTGACGGAATTGTAAAGGTTATAAAATCAGGTGAGGAAAGCAAAAATTTAGATACGTTCCGTGAACTGCTGACGGTTATGCTTGAAAATAATTTCACAAGAAAGGACGCTGTAATTGCCGTTGGCGGAGGAGTTGTCGGCGACCTTTCGGGATTTGCGGCGTCATGCTATATGCGGGGAATAGATTTTTATAATATCCCCACAACACTGCTGTCGCAGGTTGATTCGTCGGTCGGAGGAAAAACGGCGGTTGACTTATGCGGAATAAAAAATATTGTCGGAACGTTCTATCAGCCAAAAAAAGTGCTTATAGACCCGGAGGTTCTCAAAACTCTGCCGAAAAGAGAATTTGCGTGCGGTATGGCGGAGGTCATAAAAATGGCGGCAAGCCTTGATAAGGAATTTTTTGAAGAACTGGAAAAAGCGGATTTTGAAGATGAAATAGAAACGGTCATAGCAAGGGCTGTTCAAAATAAAATAAATGTTGTAGTCAAGGACGAAAAGGAAAACGGTTTAAGGCGTGTTTTGAATTTCGGGCATACCGTAGGTCACGGAATAGAATCGACAACAGAACTTCATCACGGCGAATGCGTCGCACTGGGAATGTTGCCGATGTGCGGAGATGCGGTAAGGGAAAGAATAAAACGGCTGCTTGACAAAGCGGGTTTGCCGACCGAATGCAAATTTGATATACAAGCGGCAGCGGCGGCGGCGAGCCATGATAAAAAGGCGGAAAACGATATAATAAATACGGTAACGGTTGATGAAATAGGAAACTTTCAATTTGAGAAAATAAATGCAAGTCAGCTTGAAAATATTATGAAAGAGGTGTTCTGATTGAAAAATACAATAGGTCATTCCGTAACGCTCACGCTTTTCGGAGAAAGTCACGGCACAAAAATAGGCGCTGTTCTTGACGGGCTTGCACCGGGTATGGATGTTGATTTGGATTTTATAAACAAACAGCTTTTTCTGCGCCGTCCCGTAAAAGGCATATCAACAAACCGTGCGGAACAGGACAAGCTTGAAATTGTAAGCGGAGCGATAAACGGAAAAACAACAGGCACACCGCTTACGATATTGATTGAAAATGCTGATACACGCAGCGGCGATTATAATATTTTGCAGGAGGTTGCAAGACCGTCTCATGCGGATTTTACGGCGAATGAAAAGTATCACGGATTTCAGGACACGCGCGGCGGCGGACATTTCAGCGGAAGAATTACCGCTCCGATTGTTGCGTCGGGAGCAATACTGATTGACGCACTTGCCAAAAAAGGCATAAAAATAGGTACGCATATAAAAATGTGCAAAAATGTTTATGACAGGGATTTTGAAGATTATAACAAGGATATTGACCGCCTTAACGACAGAGTGTTTGCGGTTCTTGACGATAAAGCCGAGGAAAAAATGCGTGATGAAATTGTTAAGGCAAAGCAGAACGGAGACAGCGTAGGCGGAATTTTGGAAACGGTAATTACGGGTTTGCCGACGGGAGTGGGCGAGCCGTGGTTCGATACGCTGGAGGGAGAGCTTGCACACGCATTGTTCAGTATACCTGCCGTAAAGGGCGTTGAGTTCGGTGCGGGATTTGCGATGTGCGGCAAATACGGCTCGGAGGTCAATGATGAGTTTTATGCCGAAAACGGTCATGTTTTCACAAAAACGAATAATTCGGGCGGAATAAACGGCGGAATTTCAAACGGTATGCCGATAATAATAAAAACCGCCGTAAAGCCCACGGCTACCATATTTAAAGAGCAGGACACGGTTAATTTTATAAAAAAGGAAAATACGAAACTTATTCCCAAAGGCAGACATGACCCGTGCATTGTCAACAGAGCAAGGGTTGTGGCGGACAGCATGGCGGCGATTGTGATTGCCGATATGCTTGCACTGCGGTTCGGTACGGATTATTTGGCAGGGGGCGGTGAAGAATGATTGCTCATTTTGAAAAGTCGGTACTGAGCGGAAATATAAAAGCGCCGCCCTCAAAAAGCGTTGCGCACAGATATTTAATTTCGGCGTTTTTGTCGGGCGGAGAGTGCTGTGTGGAAAACATATCTCTTTCGGAGGATATAAAGGCAACGGTAAACTGTCTGAAATCACTCGTAGCTGATATTGCGGTACATGACGGAACAGCGGTTGTCAGAAAAGGTGGATTGAAAAACAGCGTGCTTGACTGCAACGAAAGCGGAAGTACACTGCGTTTCCTGATTCCGATTGCGCTTACAATGAATAAGGAATTTGTTTTCAAGGGTTCAAAAAAGCTTTTTGAAAGACCGCTCGGAATTTATGAGGATATATGCAGAGAAAACGGATTTTTGTTTGAAAAAAGCGAGGGCAGACTGAAAATCAAGGGCAGGCTGAAAAGCGGCGAATATGAAATACGGGGCGATATAAGCAGTCAGTTTATAACAGGCTTGATATTTGCTTTATCCGTAACGGAGGGAGACAGCGTAATTAAAATAATTCCGCCGTTTGAGAGTAAGTCATATGTGCTTGTGACGCTTGAATGTTTGAAAAAATTCGGAGTTGACATAGAGCTTGACGGATTGAACGTCAGAATAAAAGGCGGACAAAAATATACCGCACGTTCGATAACCGTAGAGGGAGATTATTCAAATGCGGCATATATAGACGCATTTAACGAAAGCGGCTCAAATGTAAAAATAACAGGTTTGTCGGACAGCGTTCAGGGCGACAGAGTGTATAAAGAATATTTCAAAAAGCTTGATAAATTCTGTACGCTTGATATTACCGACTGCCCCGATTTGGGACCGATACTGTTCACGGTTGCCGCATTAAAGCAAGGTGCGGTATTTACGGGAACAAGACGGCTCGTAATAAAAGAAAGCGACCGATGCGGAGCGATGAGCGAGGAGCTTGCTAAATTCGGCATATTTACGGAAATTTCCGATAATGAGTTTACGGTGAAAAAATCGGAAATAAAACCGCCGCCGGAAATTTTAAGTTCCCATAATGACCACCGAATACTTATGGCGCTGTCGGTTCTGTTATGCTTAACGGGCGGCGGTATTTCGGGTGCGGAAGCGGTAAATAAAAGCTTTCCCGAATATTTTGATAAAATAAAGAGTTTGGGTGCAAGGGTGAAAATGGAGGAAGAATATGATAGTTGACGTTACAAAAAGAATACTTATTGTCGGATTGGGACTTATCGGCGGCAGCTATGCAATGGGGCTGAAAAAGTTCGGATTTAAAATAGACGCAATTACAAACAATCAGACCTCAATCGACTATGCCCTTGAAAGGGGCATGATTGACGAGGGTTCGGCAGAGGTAGACAAAGACATGATTTCAAAAGCCGATATGATTATATTTGCACTCTATCCGCATACATTTATCGAATGGATTGAGGAAAACCAAAAATATATAAAATCGGGAGCACTTCTTACCGACGTTACGGGCGTTAAGGGCTGTATAGTGTATAAAATACAGGAAATTTTAAGGGACGACCTTGAATTTATTGCGGCGCACCCTATGGCGGGAAGAGAAACATCGGGCGTTGAAAACAGTACGGACGAAATGTTCAGAGGTGCAAACTATATAGTAACGCCTACTGAAAAGAATACGCCCGACGCAATAGAAACGTGCATGGAAATAGGCAGGCTTTTGGGATTTGCAAGAGTATCATGCCTGTCACCCGAAGAGCATGACGATATGATTGGTTTTGTATCACAGCTTACGCACTGCATAGCGGTCAGCCTTATGACCTGCAATGACAGTGAGCATATAGAAAAATTCACAGGCGATTCGTTCAGGGATTTAACGAGAATAGCCAAAATAAACGATGTCATGTGGAGTGAATTGTTTTTGGCAAACAAGGAGCCGCTGTTAAAACAAATGGAGCTGTTTGAAAAACAGTTTGAGAAACTAAAGAATACGCTGAAAAATGAAGATGTTGAGCGAATGCGGGAGATAATGAGAAAATCGACCGAAAGAAGAAAATTATTTGATAAGTAAAGGAGATATTAGCCATGAACATGAAATTTATAAGAAAGCTGCCAATACCTAAGGAGATTAAGGAGCAATATCCGCTGACGGAGGAAATGGCAAAAATCAAGGACAAGCGAGATAAGGAAATAAAGGATATTTTAAGCGGTAAAGACGACAGACTGCTTATAATCATAGGTCCGTGTTCGGCGGATAACGAGGATAGCGTTCTCGATTATCTGTCAAGACTGAAAAAGGTTGATGAGCAGGTGAACGAAAAGCTGATGATAGTTCCGAGAATTTATACAAATAAGCCGAGAACAACAGGCGACGGTTATAAAGGTATGCTGCATCAGCCCGACCCGAACAGCAAGTCGGATATGCTAAAGGGAGTTATAGCGATAAGAGAGCTGCACATGAGAGCAATAAGAGATATAGGTTTCACCTGTGCCGATGAAATGCTGTATACGGAGAATCACCGTTACCTTTCGGATTTGCTTTCATATGTCGCTGTCGGCGCAAGGTCGGCGGAAGACCAGCAGCACAGACTTACCGCAAGCGGCTTGAATATTCCTGTGGGAATGAAAAACCCGACAGGCGGAGATATTTCGGTAATGCTTAATTCGATTACGGCAGGTCAGCATCCGCATATGTTCATATACAGAGGCTGGGAGGTTGAAAGCGAGGGCAATCCGTATACTCATGCAATTTTGAGAGGATATGTGAATAAGCACGGACAGGCTATCCCGAACTACCATTATGAGGATTTAATTCATCTTTGCGGAGTTTACAATGAAAGCAAGTTCAAAAATCCTGCCGTTGTGATTGATACAAACCACTCAAATTCGGGTAAACAGTACATGGAGCAGATTAGAATAGCGAAAGAAATTCTGCATAGCTGCCGCCACAGCAGTGATGTTAAAAAGCTTGTAAAGGGACTTATGATAGAAAGCTACATCGAGGACGGAGCTTGCAAGGCAGAGGAAAGAGTATACGGAAAATCAATAACAGACCCGTGTTTGGGCTGGGAGAAAACAGAAAAGCTGTTATTTGAATTGGCGGATTTACTGTAATAAAATTAAGACGGTAGTTTTCGGACTACCGTCTTTTTGCGTATTCGAGTATTTTGTGGGTTTGCGAAAAAAACTGGAGATTGGAGTCAAAGTAAATATGTGAAACCTCCGCTCCCTGCGACCATTCGCCGTTCGAGATTTTATTCCGAGTATCCCATGTTGTGTCAACTATAACCCAGCGGTTATCAACGTATACTTCGTTCCATGCGTGGTTCTGATAATCTGTATAAATCGTTTCGTCACTCCACTGCGTATCGTTTCCGATTCCCAGAGCATATCCAGAAACAACATTGCACGGAATACCGACGCTCCGGCACAGTGACGCATACAGCGTTGCAAAGCCGAGGCATACCGCACGCTTGCTGCCTATTACTTCAGTGGCGTAATACGGTACGGTTGATGGCGAGTTTAAATTATCCTCATCATAGTACAGATATGAACATACCCAGTCATGCAGAGCCGCCGCCTTTTCGTAATCGGTTGTACAGTTTGCGGTCAGTTCTTGGGCAATTGATACAACTCCCGAGTCCTGACTTTGAATAGACGGTGTACTCTTAAGCGCCTCCGATATTGATTTGTCGGTTTCATACATATTTTTATTATTATCGTATACGGGTGACTGCTTTAAATTCCAGCCGCCGTTCTCGTTTCGGACAAGATATATTGTATTCAGCACCCAGCTTGTATATTGACCGTATTCCCTTGCTCCCGTAAATACGGTAATGTAGATTTTATTGCATTCGCTTTCGGGAATACTAATGCGTTCATTAAACCGCATATCGGAATTAACCCGAATATGCGCACGGTCAAGCTCTTCGCTTGTATCGTCGGAAAAATTGACAATCATATACTGTTTTGACTGCGATGTTGATATTCCGAATATGTTTATGCTGTTATCGTCATTTACGGTTATACCTATGTTTTCGTGCGGATAAAACGAAATCAGCGGACTGTCGGCAATATATGCGTTATGTGCAACGTCCTCGGGGTCAATCGGCAGTTCTTCGTTTTTGACGGCAGCAATAATTTCTCTCGGCGTCGGAATTTGCGCCGTTACTTCGGCAAGCGACGCAGATGCGTCCTTTATTATTTGCTCGGCGAGAGGATATTGAGATACCGCAGGTATGTAATCCGATATATTAAAGAAAAAATCGGTTTTTATATTGATAATTGCCACAGAGACAAAAAGTACAATAATAAATACAAAAAATCGTTTTATGTGTTTCAATTAATCACCGCCTATAATTGTATGAATTTATTATACCACATATGTATCAATAATGCAATGCTTGAAATCAGAAAAGCTTGGAAACTTATGGGACACTTCAAAAAGGCACAGAACGTTCAAGGACATAGATATTGTCTATGCCCTTGAACTACGCATAAAACGCACCGCTCGAAGTACACAAGTACGTCATCGGGTGCGTTTCATGTGTTCTGCACTCTTTTTTTTATAACTCTTAAAATTATTTAATTACGGTTTCACTGCCACACTTTGATTGTAAATTTTCGCCCCATAAGAATACTGTGATTTTATCTGCCTGCGAAGTATCAAGTCCCGTTTCAGCTATCGTCTTTGAAAATAAATACGGATAGTCGGGGTCAAATTCGGGTGTGCCCGACCATAAATCAATCAGCACACCGTCCTTATACGCCGCAAGATAAACGGTTGCCGGTTCGTGTAAGTCAGCCACATAAAAGCTTTCGTGATTTACGCTGACTGCCGTTTCACCGCTTTTTACCCATTTCGGCGTAAGGGTTATATCACTTGTCACCGGTTGGCTCAAATCATAATCCTTTCCGTCAAGCAGCCAGCCGACGAAATAATATCCATCTTTCGGTGGTTCGCCTTCGGGTACTGTAACCGTATCATTTTTGGGGACGGGTACAACAATTGTATAATTATCCTCCCACTCAAACGTAACCTTATAAGCCTCAACAAGCTTTATGAGTCCGTCCTCGTATTTGGGCGCATATGCGTCGTTGTCCGAGAAGAAGTACTTGCTGTAGTCCGCACATGCACCTGTTATGCTTGCGGTGCCGTTTTCGGCAGTAACATAAAGCTCGCATTTTATTTGACCGTTAGGCCCCATATAATGCCCAATTCCGTCACCGATAATCGAAATTGTTTTGCCTGACGGTAAGTAGATATTGCTTTTTACGATGTTTTCTTTATCCTTATCGGAAATTTCCTCGCCCGAAGAAATTAGGTTTCCGCTTACATTCGGCGTTTCGCTTACTTTTATTGTATTGCCTGCATAAATACCGCCGGCAGATACCGATGCGCTATTGTAGAGTTATCGTTTGCCGTTGTAAGTGAGTACCCTTTAAGCACAATGGCGCTTGACGCTTTTATAACTATGTAAAGCTTATCGCCGCTGCTGAAACCCGACCCCCATTTTGTACTTGTATTTCCGTCGATAAGCTTAGAATAGCCCTCGTTTGAGCTTGATTTGCCATAGCCGTAGACTGCCTCGAATGTCACTGCGTCCGCTGCCGCCGCCATGTTAAGCAGACCAAAGGAAATGCACATTATCAGTGACAGAATAAGTGCCGATAATTTTTTAATTTTTATATAATTATACCTCCGAATTTTGATTTTTTTCTTTTTCGCCGAGTTCGAATTCAAAGTGCATTGCAAGTGAATTGAAAAGTTTCTGCATAATCTGGTTTGCAGCGGTTTTTATATCAATTCCCATTATAAATTCAATCACTTTTTTTCTTTCGCCCTCGGGAACATTATATGCGCTCATGCTCATATTCAGAAAACATTCCAGCTTTTTTTCAAGCGTAAAATATTTATCGCACCGTTTTGCCATATAATTTCTCATTATTCCTGCCGTTCCTATTTCCAGCTCATAGAAATCACATTCCGAAAGATTCGGATTGTACTCTGAAAATATCCTTGTGAGTTCCGTCGACGTGCGTTCAAAAATATATTCCGCAGTGCGCTCGTTTGAATATGCCTCAACATAAATATCCCTCAGATTTTCATTAAGCTCGGCAAGCGTCATTTGTATAGAGGTTTCCGCTGCATATATGTATATGGGCGGAAGATTTTTTTCATTGACATTTCTTGCCGCAGCGAACTGACTGTCAAACATAAACTCGGTCAAGTCCAGTAAAACGCCGTCCTTTGAGCGAAATATATTTTGAAAGGTAGAGCTTGTTGTGTTTGACTCCTTCAATATTTCCGCAAGAGTTGTGCTGTGGTAGCCCTTTTCGATAAAAAGCTTTACGCAGGCTGAAAGTATACGCCGCTTTGATTCCTGTTTGTTGTATTTCTTTGGCATAAAAACCTCCTTTTGTATATATTTTGGTTCATAAACCATATTATATCATTTTAAAATATAAATGTCAATAATTTTATCACAAACAAATGCAGTGCAGGGCATACAAATTGTAAAATTATAATTGTGAATAGCGACGAAAATTGTAAAATCATACTTTGGAATGATGACAAGGCACTCCGATATATGATATAATGATAAAAAAATATTATGATATGGGGTGTGATGCCTATGAAAGAGCATAATCAAAAAAATGACATATTTAAGGAGGTTATCATGAAAAAAAGAATTTTGAGCCTGTTTGCGGCATTTGTTCTGTTTGTTTCGATACTGCCGTCAGCGGTATTGGCAGAGGGAACAGACGTTGCGGAAATGGGCGGAGATACATACGAAACATTGCAGGAAATATTGGACAATATGGAAGAAGCAGAAATTAATCTGCTTGATAATGTTGAGGAAGATATAACAGTCTATGCAGCAACGACAATCCATATGAACGGTCATAGCATTATAGGCAAAGTTGATGTTTGCGACAGTCTGACGCTGACAAACGGTACTGTTAAAGGTAATGTAATTTTAGATGCTGAAACTTTCACTATGACTGCGCCATCTGATGCCGAAGCGGCAATTGACGGCGGTCTGGAGGTGAAAAGCGGCTCATGCTCAATCAGCGGTGCTAAGATTGGTATAAAGGATACGCTTTACATGGGTGGTGAAGAGCTGTCGGTGTCGGGTACTGAAAAGGCTGTTGAACTTAACAAACCGGCAGAACCCAACAGTCTGACTTTGTACGGCTCCGCTGATGAAAACGGCAATACTGCCGACGAGGCAGTGTTTGACGGAGATACATATAAAATAGGCGCAGATATTGCAAAAAAACTTAGCAATAAACAGCAAGGCGGTTCAGCACCCGAACCTACTCCTACGCTTGAGCTAACTGAAAAAACAGCAAGCATTTACCGGGGACAGACTGCAACGTTTAATGTGAATTATACCGGCAAAGATAAGCTGACTGCGTACATTCAGGGAAGTACAGATGAAAAACAACATTTTGAAGTGACGGTTGATGAAAGTACAGGCTGTCTGACAGTAGCGACGGACGATGAAACACCCGTCAAAAAATATACTCTTTTTGTGCATGAAGAAAACAATACTTTCCTGCAAGATTCTGCAACAATTGAGATAAAAGATGCGGTTATGAAAGATTCGTCAGGCAATTATTATGAAGATGTAAAAACTGCATTTAAAAATGTTAAAGACGGCGATACGCTGACGGTTGTTGCACAGGGTGAACAGTTACAGCTTAACGATGGCATTTATGCTGATACAGGTGATAATGGCGTTACTCTTGACCTCAACGGCCGCAGTCTGGGAGGTTACAGCTTGAATGTCGGCGGAACGGGTCGCTCAGGCAAACTGATTGTAATTGACAGCAGCGGCGGAAACGGTGCGGTTGGCTTGACCGTGCGTAATAACGGTACGCTGATATTTAAGCCTGATAATGTAAATACACGGCTTTTACAATTGGATATTTACGGCGGTAAAACCGAGCTGCGGGGAGGTAACATTGCCGCAAACGGGTGGACTCTTCATAATGGAGTTAAGCTGTCAGACATAATTCCGAGTGCGGAGGAGTACGCATACCGTTTTTACCGAGGCGGCAACAGCTACGGCGATTGGGTCAAGCTGGCAGACGCACAGAACAACAATATAAATACGGGTTTTGCACTTGCTGTTGTAAAGTGTGAGCATAACTGTGACGATTTTGAAGAAAATCCAAAATGTTATTATTGCGACGAACCGATTGTTGCGAACATTATCAGCGACCAACCACAAAAATATTTCATCGATTTCCAAGCGGCGATTGATTACTATATAAATAATTGTTTGCGGTGGGGGGAATTAAGATCAGATTGCGCATTCGATTTGATGACGGATATAAGCGGTGATTATACGATTAACAATAAAACGATGATTGCTTTGAGCGGACACACGATTAACGGTACGGTGACGGTTTCCGGCAAAGGTACGGTTGATTTTGTAGGTTGGAGCGCAAGTGTTGACAAGGTCATTATGTCCGGCGGTGAAACAAATATCATGACCAGCGCTGCTATAAAAACGCTGACAATTGAAAACGGAGCAACATGGAGAAGTATTCTGCCGAGCGGATACGGCTACAAGCTCAACGGCGTATGGTATGATGATAGCAATATCGGAGAACTGGCATCATTAAATTCTCTGACAAATGTAACCGTAGAAAAGCTGCCCGCTAAGGCTGACTTCAGCAAGGCGAATGTTGTGCTGAAACGATCGGAATTTACCTACAGCGGAGAAACAATTAAACCGTACATTCAATCGGTCACGCTCGACGGTAATGAGGTGGACTATACTGTCAGCGGTGACATTGAAAAGATAAATGCCGGAAGCTACAAGCTGAGAATTGAGGCGAAGGACGAAAGCGTCTACAGCGGTTTTGTGGAAGTGGATTGGACAATACTTCCGTGTGCATTGAATTATAATGTTGAACTTGAACCCAAACTGTACGATGCAACCCCCTCCGCAACTGTCAAGAGCATAGAATTCTGTACAGACAACAGTGAGATTGTTTCGCTGCCGAAGGAAGATTATTATGTCGTTGAAGAGAGCGTTAGATATTACTCTGCGGAGGTCGGTTCAAATTACGGTGACGGATATGTATTTGGCGACGCCGAAGTTAGGCTTGCCGATACCGATAATGCAAAGAACTACATATTATACAGAGGTATTATAAAAGGTCATATAAAACCCGCACCTATTGCCGATGCCGATAAATACCACGGTTATAAGATTAATATTCGTTACAATGATAAAAGCGAAAAGATAATCGGAGCGTCTGCTTTCGGCGCACCGAACGATAAAAATTACAGATTTGTAGGAGACAGTATGCCTGAGAAATCTGAGTTTGTACCGAATGGGAGCTTTGGGCGTGTAATCAAGCTTTCGCTTAAAGATGATGTGACCGAGAAAGACATTGGCAAGCAGTACATACATAACTGTATAATATATACATTGAACGGATGCTACACCACAAAAGGGAAAACGCTCCCGCTTACGATTGAAATTGTTGATAAGTCAGAACCCGAGCTTACGGTGGAACCCATTACCGCAATTTATGACGGCAATGAAATTACGAGCGATAAAATCAAGGGTACGGCAAAATATGACGATAAGGAAATTAAAGGTACATGGAGTTTTAAGGGCACAGCACCGAAAAACGCTGCCGACAAAAAGTGTACGGTGGTATTTACTCCGACAGATGAAGAAATATATAAGCCTGCCGAAACGGAAGTTGATGTTGATATTTCGCCGAGAAATCTTAACGATATAGTGTCTCTCAAAGATACGGAGTTTACCTATAACAGAAATGCGCAAAAGGCAGGGGTTATTGCGGTGTTTAACGGTACAACGCTTGCCGAAGGTGATGATTATGAAACGGAATTTCCGCAGGATATAACAAATGCAGGTGACAAGACTGTTAAAATCAAGGGTAAAGGGAATTTCGGCGGAGAAAAAGAGCTGAAGTATACCATTAAGCCGAAAGATATTGGTGATAATCGGTATATTGAAATTGACGCCGGCGAGTTCAGATATAACGGCTCTGCTCATGAACCGGGGGTTTTGGTAAAAGACGGAAGTATTGAGCTTGAACGCAATAAAGACTATACTGTGGAATACAAAGACAATACAGATGTCGGTTGGGCTAAGGTTTGGATTATCGGTATCAATAACTACAGCTTTAAAATATTGGGAGGAGAATTTCAGATTCTTAAGGCTGATGCGAAGTTTATAACCGAACCGAGTGCAAAAACCGGCCTTATCTATAACGGTAAAGAACAGGAGCTTGTTACGGCGGGCACTGCTGATGGCGGTACGGTGCAGTACAGTTTCGGCAACGGTGTGTGGAGCGATGATATTCCGAAAGCAAAGGACGCCGGCAGTTATATCGTTTTTTACATGATAGAGGGTGATAAGAACCACAATACCACTTTATATGTAAAGAGATTAGATGTGTCAATCGGTCAAAAGAATATTGCAAATGCGGAAATAACACTCGGCGACAGTCTTGTATATAACACAACCGAGCAAACGCAAGGTATAAAAAGCGTGACGGTTGATAATTTGAATGTAACATATGACATTTCGGGCAATACTGCGACAGATGCGGGCGAATATACCCTGACGGTAATGGCAAACGGCAATTTTAAGGGTGAGAAAACGCAGAAATTCACCGTTGCACGTAAGACTGTTACGGCGAATGTAACTGTAAACGGAACGTATACATATAACGGAAAAGCCATTGAGCCGACCGACGTTATTGTAAAGGACGGTGACACGGAGATACCGAAAAATGAGTATACGCTGTCTTATGCGGACAATACAAACGCAGGTACTGCAGCGGTTACGGTTGCCGATACAAACGGCGGAAATTATGCCGTAAGCGGCAGAGGAGAGTTTGTAATCAATAAAGCGAGCGTCAAGGTTAAGCCGAAGGATATAACGAAGGTTTACGGTGATGAGCCGAAATTCGAGCTTGAAAGCGACAGTGAACTGATTACACAGGAGAAACTTGCGGAATTTGCGCAGACTGCCGAATTTACAAGCGTCGGTTCGGCGGAAACCGCACCCGTAAACAAATATGAAATATCTGTAAAGCTTAAAGATGAGGATAAGGATAAAGAAACAAATCTTATTATTAATGATGACGGTACGGGTATGCTGACCGTTATTCCCGCAAAGCTTACTATTAAGGTTAAAGACGTAAGCCGCAAATACGGCGCTGAAAATCCCGAGCTTGAAGTTGAATATTATTCGGGCTTTAAAAACGGTGAAGACAAAAGCGTTTTAAGCGGAGAACTAAAGTTCAGCTATAATGGTATTAACGAACAGACGGCAGTCGGCATTTACAGAGAGCAAACAACAGCGTGGGGTCTGACCTCGGATAATTATACAATAGACTATTTGAACGGTGATGTTGAAATCACAAAAATATTAGTTAATGCAAGTGCAGGAGAGGGAAGAAGGTCATATCTCGGAGTTGTGCTTGACAGAGCGGTTGAAGGATTGACAAAAGATAACTTTACCGTAAAAGATAAAGATGGCAATATTGTTACGTTTATAAGTGCGGCGGCAACGGACGCCAACAAGGGTTATTTATTAAGCGGCGTTTTTGAAACAGGCAAACAATACTCTGTTGCGGTAACGCTTGATGGAACGGCGGCGGACGCAACGCACAGAATTGCAAACGGAGAATTTAAGATTACTCCCGCTAATACAGGCAGCGGCGGAGGCGGAGGCTCGTCAAACAGCTATACTGTTTCATTTGAAACAAACGGCGGCAGTAAGCTGTCAAGGCAGACTGTTACGAGAAATTCCGTAATCAAAGAGCCTGCTGCACCGACAAGGGAAGGATTTGATTTTGCAGGCTGGTATACGGATAAAGAGCTTACAGTAAAGTATGATTTTTCCGAAAAGGTAACAAAGAGCATTACGCTTTATGCGGCATGGAGCAAAAAGGATAATTCGGAAAATCAGATTATACTGACGATAGGCGAAAAGACGGCACTGGTTTTCGGACAGATAAAATCAAACGATGTTGCTCCGAAGGTTGTAAATGACCGCACAATGCTTCCCGCAAGATTTGTAGCTGAAAATTTAGGCGCAAATGTAGAGTGGGACGGAGACAAACATCTTGTGACAATAACGGGTAAGCATATTAAAACAGGTGAGAACATAACAATTATTATCTATATTGATTCTGATATTGCTTATGTAAACGGAAAGGAAATCAGACTTGATTCCCCTGCGTTTGTTGAAAACGACAGAACCTATACACCTGTCAGATTTATCTCGGAGGAGCTTGGCGCAGGCGTTGAGTGGCTGCAAGAGGAACTGAAAGTTGTTATAACAAAAGAGAAATAATTCGTAACAGCATTAAGCCGTTCGGACAATTTTGTTCGGGCGGCTTTTTGTAATGCTAAGCTATGAAAATTTTTTAAAAACGCTTGACATTTGCGCATTATTGTATTATAATACAACTAACGAATGTTAGTTAGTAAAAACGGCGAATTGTTGAAAGGAGCAGATTAATGGCAACAAGCAAGGAATATTTGGCATTTGTTTTGGAGCAACTGTCGGAAATTGATAATATAACATACAGGCAGATGATGGGGGAATATATTATTTATTTAAATGAAAAAATAATTGCCTATGTTTGCGATAACAGGCTTCTGGTAAAACAGATTCCGTCGGCGGAGGCTATGCTTCCGAACGCTCCGCGCGAGCCGCCTTATTGCGGAGCAAAGGATATGATTTTGGTAGAACGGATTGAGGATAAACAGTTCTTGGCAAAGCTGTTTGCGGCGATGTATGACGAATTGCCTGCGCCGAAAAAGAAAAAAAGAGGTTAAATGAGAGTTATGAATTATAAGGTTATAGACAAAGAAACATATTACCGAAAGGGTGTGTTCCGCCATTTTTCGGAGGACTGCAAATGCTCAACGTCAATTACTTCAAGGATTGATGTTACGGAGCTTAAAGAATATTCAAGAAGAAACGGGACGAAATTTTACATAAATTTTTTATATGTTCTTGCTAAGGTGTTAAATTCACGTGATGATTACAAAATGGGATATTTGTGGCAGACGGACACGCTTATATGCTATGACAAAATCAATCCGACGCAGTATATATTTCATGATGACACCGAAACCTGCACACCCGTTTATACGGAATATTTTGAGGATTACAAAACATTTTACAAAAGCTGTGCGGCGGATATTGAAAAGGCGAAGCAAAACCGCGAATACGGTCTTGATATGGCAAATCATCCGAACTGGTTTGACGCGTCATATATTTCGTGGTTAAGCTATGATTCGCTGAACATTGAGCTTCCGGACGGACATTTGTTTTTTGCACCTATCATAAACTGGGGCAAATACAGAGAGGAAAACGGTCGGTTTATGATGCCTGTTACGGTGCGGCTTAATCATGCCGTTGCAGACGGTTATCTGGTTGCAAAGGTTTTTAAATTGCTTGAAGAAGAAATCGGCAGTTTTACACAGATGTAAAAACAGCGTCGGAATAATAAAAAAAATAAGAAGCGTATATGCTTCTTATTTTTCAACACCCGATTTAAAATACTGACTTTCGGATATTGTACAAATTGGCTGCGGAATCAGGATTCGAACCCGAACAAAATGAGTCAGAGTCATTCGTGCTACCTTTACACAATTCCGCAACGTTATTTACAACGTTTATTATGATAACATAAAATGTTACATTTGTCAAGGTTTTTTTGTAAAAATTTTTATTTTATTTTTATCATTCAAAAATTACCGACAAAAAATCATTGAAAAAGGCTTTACTATTACGCCCGATTATGATATAATAATAAGGATAATTTGAGTTTGAGGAGTTGGATTGATGGAAGACAGTAAAAAAGTTCCGGCTGTGGTAATCAGGAGACTGCCGAGGTATTATCGTTATTTATCCGAGCTGTTAAAGCAGGGGACAGCAAGAATATCATCAAATGCACTCAGCAAAAAAATGAATGTAACAGCCTCGCAGATACGTCAGGATTTTAATTATTTCGGTGGTTTCGGTCAGCAGGGGTACGGATACAATGTCGAATATCTGTATAATGAAATAGGAAAGATTCTCGGTATCAGCGACGGTAATAAAATGATAATAATAGGAATGGGAAATCTCGGACGTGCTTTGGCGAGCCATTCCAATTTTGAAAAACGGGGCTTTAAGCTTACGGGATTGTTTGACAATAATTCCGAGATTATCGGCTCGGAACTGAACGGTATTAAAATTTTAAGTATAGATATGCTCGAACGGTTTTTAAAAGAAAATCATGTCGATATAGCGGTACTGACAACGCCGAGAAAGCCTGTGCAGGAAATAGCTGACCGCCTTGTAAAGTGCGGTATTAAGGGAATTTTGAATTTCTCATATGCGGAGCTTTCACTGCCTGACGGTGTTTCGGTTGAAAATGTGCATATATCGGACCCTATGATGATTTTATCATATAAAATAAAGCATGAGAATGAGCAGTAAATAAAACGGAGAGGATAATATGCGTACAATTGCATTTGTCGGACCGAGCGGAACGGGAAAAAGCTACAGGGCCGCTATGGTATCGGCGCAGAACGGAGCAGACGCAATAATTGATGACGGTATATTAATAGCGCACGGGAAAATTCTTGCCGGAAGCTCTGCGAAAAAGGAGCATACACGAATAGCGTCGGTAAAGCACGCATTGTTTATCGGTGATGGATACGCCGATGAAATGAGCCGTGCGATAAAAAACTCCGATATAAAATGCCTTATGATTTTGGGAACGTCGGAGGCTATGGCAGAACGTATTGCGGGCAGGCTTGGAGTCGGACCGATTGAAAAAATAATAAGAATAGAGGACGTTGCAACCGTGGAAGAAATGGAAACCGCAAGAAATATGCGGCTCAATCAGGGAAAGCACGTTATACCTGTTCCTGCGGTTGAAATAAAAAAAGATTTTTCGGGATACTTTATGCAGTCTTTGGGAGGATTTTTTAAAAAAAGTCCAAACGTCAAAGACAGTGCCGAAAAATCCATAGTGCGCCCTACATTCAGCTATATGGGTGATTTTATTATATCCGATAACGCTGTGCGGGAGATGATAAAGCATGAGGCGGAGAGCGTAAGCGGAGTAAGGGTCGGGAGCGTTAAGCTGAGAAAAACCGAACACGGACTTCATATAGATATGGTTATATCAATGAAATACGGAAAAAAAATATATAATACGGGCAGAAAAATTCAGGAGAGAGTTAAGAAAAATATAGAAGAATACACATCTATTAATGTAAGACGTGTATATGTTATTGTCAAGGGATTAATTGTATAACGGAAAGGATTTATAATGGACAGGTTTGAGCTTGTATCGGAATTTGAGCCGAGAGGAGACCAGCCTAAGGCTATCGAAAGCCTTGTTAATGGTATAGAGAACGGGGACAGGTTTCAGACGCTTCTGGGCGTTACCGGTTCGGGAAAAACCTTTACAATGGCAAACGTTATTGCAAGGGTGAATAAGCCTACGATAGTGCTTGCGCATAATAAAACGCTTGCGGCACAGCTGTGCGCCGAGTTTAAGGAGTTTTTCCCTAATAACTGCGTGGAGTTTTTTGTGTCGTATTACGACTATTATCAGCCGGAGGCATATATTCCGCAGACGGATACGTTTATTGAAAAAAACTCAATGACAAATGAAGAAATAGATAAACTCAGACACAGCGCAACATTTGCGCTGTTTGAGCGCAAGGATGTTTTGATTGTTTCGAGTGTATCGTGCATTTACGGCTTGGGTGACCCCGAGGATTATAAAAACCTTATGCTGTCACTGCGTGTCGGCATGGAAAAGGACAGGGACGAAATACTTAAAAAGCTTGTCTCAATGCAGTATGAACGAAACGATATTAATTTTGTGCGTAATAAATTCAGGGTACGGGGAGACGTTGTTGAGATATTCCCGTCAAATAACGGTGAAAATGCGATAAGAGTGGAATTTTTCGGCGATGAAATTGACCGCATATGCGAAATTAACGTTGTCACTGGTGAGATTATCGGAACATATAATCATGTTGTAATAATGCCGGCGTCGCATTACGTTACAACGAATGAAAAAATGATGCTTGCAATGGCGGCGATTGAAAAAGAAATGGAGGAGCAGGTTAAATATTTCAAGGAGCGGGATTTGCTTATCGAGGCACAGCGAATAGAACAGCGTACACGCTACGACCTTGAAATGATGCAGGAAATCGGCTTTTGCCAGGGAATAGAAAATTACTCAAGACATATAAGCGGCAGAGAACCCGGAAGTGCGCCGTTTACCCTGCTTGATTATTTTCCCGAGGATTATCTTATGATAATAGACGAGTCACATGTTACCGTTCCGCAGGTAAGAGGAATGTACAACGGAGACAGGGCAAGAAAAGAAATTCTTATAAAATACGGTTTTCGTCTGCCGAGTGCGGCGGATAACAGACCTCTTAAATTTGACGAATTTGAGGCGCGGCTGAATCAGGTTATATTTACGAGCGCCACTCCGGCTCAGTATGAAAAGGAACATTCGCAGAATGTTGCGGAGCAGGTCATACGTCCGACAGGCTTGCTTGACCCCGAAATCTTCGTAAGACCGACAAAAAATCAGATTGACGATTTAATAGGCGAGATAAACAAGCGTACTGAAAAAGGATTCAGGACTCTTGTTACAACGCTTACAAAGCGTATGGCGGAGGATTTGACCGATTACCTGAAAGAAATAGGCATAAAGGTGACATATATGCACTCCGAAGTAAAAACGATAGAGCGTACGGAGATTATAAAAGAGCTGCGTAAGGGTACGTATGATGTGCTTGTCGGAATAAATCTTTTGAGAGAGGGACTGGATATTCCCGAAGTTGCGCTTGTTGCCATACTGGACGCAGACAAAGAGGGATTTTTGAGAAGTGAAATGTCGCTTATTCAGACCATAGGCAGAGCCGCAAGAAATGCAGAAGGACAGGTTATCATGTATGCCGATACAATAACAGGTTCAATGGAGCGTGCCATGAAAGAAACGGCAAGAAGGCGCAGGATTCAGGAGGAATATAATAAGGAACACGGAATTATTCCGAAAACGATTAAAAAGGATATTCGTGATTCGCTTGAAGCTATGAAACCTATCGAGAGTGCGCCCGATATTACGGACGACGCCGAATCGGAAGAGCTGATAATGGAGCTGACGGAAAAGATGTATGCGGCGGCAGAAAAACTGGACTTTGAAGAGGCGGCAAGATTAAGAGACCAAATACAGAAATTGCAGGGAGAGTAATAATGGCAGATACAGAAAAAATAATTAATGCGGTGCAGATAATACATGAAAAAATTCTTGCGCCTGTAATATATATGTGTGAGAACGAGCATAAAATAGAGTTTGTTTGCTTTTGCGGTGCAAAAACGAGCAGGGAAGATTTTTTCGACGCAGGCGAAAAGCTTTGTAAAATATTTTCCGTTCCCGTTGAAGTGGTGGACATTCTCGAATATGACGCTGAGGACGGCATGGAAATCATAGGGAGCGCTCAGCTTGTGTTTTCGGAAGACCCGATTATAGCGCAGATTTTTGAGGTGGGCATTGCGGAGGATTTAAAAAGGTCACGCATGGAGTTATCGGATATGATAAAACGGAAAGCCGAAACGGGAACATACTATTTGCAGTGATTTGAAACGGAGGGTTTAAAATTGGCTGATGAAATAAAAATTCTTGGGGCAAGAGAGCATAATCTTAAAAATGTAGACGTTACGATTCCCCGTGATAAGCTTGTCGTTATGACGGGCTTAAGCGGTTCGGGAAAGTCGTCGCTTGCATTTGACACGATATATGCCGAGGGTCAAAGGCGGTATGTTGAATCACTGTCGTCATACGCACGCCAGTTTTTGGGGCAGATGGAAAAGCCTGATGTTGATTATATTGAGGGACTTTCTCCCGCAATCAGCATCGACCAGAAAACGACCTCAAAGAATCCGAGGTCAACGGTGGGTACGGTTACGGAAATATACGATTATCTGAGATTGCTGTACGCACGTATCGGAATACCGCATTGCCCCAAATGCGGAAAGGAAGTAAAGCGTCAGACGCTTGACCAGATTGTGGACAAGGTTACGGAGTTGCCGGAGGGAACAAAAATACAGATTCTTGCTCCTGTTATACGGGGGAAAAAGGGCGAGCATAAAAAGGTTTTTGAAAACGCAAAAAAGAACGGCTTTGTAAGAGTCAAGGCTGATGGGGAAATGTATGATTTAAGCGAGGAAATAAACCTTAAAAAGACATTTAAGCATACTATAGAAATAGTGGTTGACAGACTTGTTGTGCGTGAAAACATGAATCAGCGTCTGGCGGATTCGATTGAAACGGCAATCGGCTTGACGGGCGATGTTGTGACGGTTGAGATTATAGGCGGCGAGTCAATGAATTTCAGTCAGAATTATGCCTGTGATGACTGCGGGATAAGCTTGCAGGAGCTTGCACCGAGATTATTTTCATTTAACAACCCTTACGGAGCATGTCCCGAATGTGACGGATTGGGTCATTTGCTTAAATTCGACCCGAGCCTTGTGGTAGTTGATGAAACAAAAAGCCTTGTGGACGGTGCGATTCGTGCGTCGGGCTGGGGCAGCTCATCAGATGAGGAAAGTATGGCGTATATGTATTACAGTGCGCTTGCAGAAAGATATAAATTCGATATAAACACGCCGTTTAAGGATTTGTCTGATGAAGTAAAGAACGTTGTTTTTTACGGTACGGGTGATGAAAAGCTTGAAATGCACTATACAAGGGGTTATGGCTCGGGTTCTTATAAGGCGGCGTTTGAGGGGATTATAAATAATCTTGAACGCAGATATAAAGAAACAACGTCGATTTATACAAGATACGAGCTTGAACGGTATCTTAGCGAGGCAGACTGCCCGAAGTGCCACGGTGCAAGACTGAATGAGGAAGTGCTTGCCGTTACGGTAAACGGCAAGAATATATATGAATTTACTTGTATGCCGATTAATGAGGCTATGGATTTTATAAATGAAGTCAAGCTTACGGACAGAGAAAAAATGATTGCAAATCAGGTTTTAAAGGAGATAAAATCAAGACTGAAATTTCTGCTTGATGTGGGACTTGATTATCTTACGCTGTCAAGAGCCTCCGCAACGCTTTCGGGCGGCGAGGCACAGCGCATACGGCTGGCAACGCAGATAGGCTCGGGACTTACGGGAGTTTTATATATCCTTGACGAGCCGAGTATAGGACTTCATCAAAGGGATAATGACAGACTTATAGGAACGCTGAAACATTTGCGTGATTTGGGAAATACGGTTATAGTTGTCGAACATGATACCGACACGATGTATGCCGCAGACCATATAATAGATATAGGACCCGGCGCAGGCGTAAACGGCGGACGGCTTGTCGGTCAGGGGACGGTTGAGGATATAATTAAAAGCCCTGAATCAATAACGGGAAAATATCTCAGCGGTGAATTAAAAATCGAAGTTCCCAAAACAAGGCGCAAGCCGGCAGGGTGGCTCACGATAAAGGGAGCGAAAGAAAACAACCTTAAAAACATAAACGTAAAAATCCCTCTCGGAGTTATAACCTGCGTTACGGGAGTGAGCGGCTCGGGCAAATCGTCGCTTGTAAATGAAATATTATATAAACGTCTTGCGAGAGAGCTTAATCACGCAAGAACAAGAGCGGGAGAGCATAAGACTATAGAGGGCGTGGAACAGCTTGATAAAATTATAAATATCGACCAAAGCCCGATAGGAAGAACGCCCCGTTCCAATCCTGCCACATATACGAATCTGTTTAATGATATTCGCGAGGTTTTTGCAAATACGAACGAATCAAAAATGAGGGGATATAAAGCAGGGCGCTTCAGCTTTAACGTTAAAGGCGGACGGTGTGAGGCTTGCTCGGGCGACGGAATTAAGAAAATCGAAATGCACTTTCTGGCGGACGTATACGTGCCGTGCGAGGTCTGCAAGGGCAAGCGATACAACAGAGAAACGCTTGAAGTAAAATACAAGGGTAAGAATATTTATGATGTGCTTGAAATGACGGTTGATGAGGCAGTTGTATTTTTTGAAAATCTGCCAAAGCTGAAACGAAAGTTAGAGGTTTTACAGGAGGTAGGACTGGGATATGTAAAGCTCGGTCAAAGCTCAACAACGCTTTCGGGCGGTGAGGCACAGAGAGTAAAGCTTGCAACGGAGCTGTCAAAGCAAAGCACAGGCAAGACGATATATATTTTGGACGAGCCTACAACGGGACTGCATACTGCCGATGTTCATAAGCTTACGGAGGTGCTCAACAGACTTGTTGAGGGCGGGAATACGGTTGTTGTTATAGAGCATAATCTTGACGTTATAAAAACGGCTGATTATATAATCGACATGGGTCCTGAGGGAGGTATTCGCGGCGGTGAGGTTATCGCCAAGGGTACGCCCGAAACGGTTGCAAAGTCGGAAATTTCATATACGGGAAAATATATAAAGAAATTGTTGTAATGCCGTCAATGGCGGCGGAATGGAGGAATTAATATGGAAAAATACGAATACAGACCTACGGGAGTATGTTCAAGACAGATATTTCTGGAGCTTGACGGAGACAAAATCGTAAATGTCAGCTTTTTGGGCGGCTGTAACGGAAACTTGCAGGGTATAAGCTCGCTGGTAAAGGGAATGAAAATTACTGATGCCATAGACAGGCTGAAGGGTATAGACTGCGGCGGAAGAGGAACATCATGCCCCGACCAGTTGTCAAAGGCACTGCAAGCGGCGGTTGACAGCAGAAAATAAGTAATAAATCATAAAGAGCCTTCATATAATAAATATGGAGGTTTTTTTACTTTAAAACAACCTCCGAAGAAAAATCTCCTTTATTTATGTGCCGCACCGAAGGAGATTGCCGAAGTGCAGCGGCGGAACGGAGATTTTTATGAAACGAATAATATTTATTTTTGTACTGCTTGCCGCAGTATGTGCCTTTGCGGTATCGTCATTCGGGACAAGCGGTATTCAGACAACGAGCGTTAAGCTTTATTTTACCGACGCACAGATACTAAAGCTTCTTCCGACAAGAGTGCAGATACCTAAGCTTGATACGGAGGAACAAGCGAAATACGTTTTAAAGCTGCTGATTAAGGGTGACGACGATAATTTGAAAATAAAAAGAACGATTCCGAACATAAAAGGCTGTATGAGCGTATATGTAAAAGACGGAATCGCATATGTGGATATAAAAAATTCTGTTATAAAAAATCATGCCGAGGGCAGGGATATAGAACTGCTGACGGTGTATTCGGTTGTTGATTCGCTTACCTCTGTTGAGGGAATACATAACGTACGCTTTACCGTAAACGGAAAAAAGCAAAAGGATTTTATGGGGTATCTTGACATGAGAGAAACGTTTATACCCGATTATACCGTCTGAACACAGTTTTGCAGATACCGTGTAACCTCGTCTATATAGGTTTTTCCTATTTTGCTTAAAGGGTTGTCTTTTTTGAGGATATAGCCGATTTTCATGATTTGGTTAGGGTTATCGTCGTCCGAGCGGAACGGAACGGCTATGTAATCGCTGCCGTTTAATTCTTCGCAGATTATTCCCGAGCAAAGTGTATATCCGTTAAGACCGACCATAAGATTTAGCATTGTTGAACGGTCGGTTGCCTTTATTGTCTGCGGATACTCGTTCGTACTTAAAATTTCTTCGGCAAGATAAAACGACCCTTTTTCGCCCTGCTCAAATGAAAGACAGGGATAATCCTTAAGTTCCGAAAAACTGATTGACTTATTTTTTGCGAGCGGATGGTTTTTCCATATATATACATATGCTTTGCAGTCTATAAGCGGATGAAATTCAAGGTCATTGTCACGAAGTATTTTTGTTATGACTTTTTCATTAAAATCGTTCAGATACAGCAGCCCTATTTCACTTTTTAACTGGCTGACGTCATTTATTACGTCCATTGTTTTTTCTTCACGCATTGCAAATTCGTATTTTTGCATATCGAATTGCTTGGCGGTTTCGACGAATGCTTTTACGGCAAATGAATAATGCTGTGATGATACTCCGAATTTCCGCTTGATATTCGACGGGTCAGTGTATTTTTTGTTTATAAGCTCATATTGCTGATACAATTGTCTGGCATATACAAGAAATTCTTCACCCTCCGCAGTAAGAACCATACCTCTGCCGCTGCGGCGGAAGATTGTTATACCGACCTCATTTTCCAGCTCCTTTATTGAATTTGTAAGCGTAGGCTGAGATATGAACAGCGCCTCGGCGGCTTTGTTCATAGAGCCGAAATCCGATATTGTTATTGCATAAAGAATCTGCTGTAATGTCATAATAGAAAGCTCCTTTTGTTATTTAATGATAACATAACATATTTATATTGATTTGTCAAGCGTAAAAACTGTCGATATAATACTAAAAAGAGGGGTTTTTGTATAAGATAACTAAATAATTATGTAAAATTGCCGTTATTTTTGACCCTTTCTCTGCCTAAAAAAATATTGCAAAAAAATAATAAATACGATATAATATACAATAGGAATATTTTTGATGTATACTGAATCTGTGTACATAATAATATATTTTAATTATAATAAAAATGGAGGTTTGGTCATGGGAACAGTTGATAAACTGACAGAACTTCAATACCGCAGAAATCAGATTGAGAACGGCGGCGGCGAAGCGAAAATCAAAAAACAGCATGATGCCGGAAAGCATACAGCCCGTGAAAGAATCAATCTGCTTCTTGATGAGGGCAGCTTTGTGGAAATCGACGCATTTGTAAATCACAGATGCAGCGAGTTTGGCATGGATTGTGCGGAAGCTCCGGGAGAGGGCGTTGTAACGGGTTACGGTTCTGTTGACGGACGTTTGGTATACGTTTATTCGCAGGACTTTACGGTTATGGGCGGCTCACTGGGTGAGATGCACGCAAAGAAAATTTGCAAGGTTATGGATTTGGCAGCCAAAACGGGTGCGCCTGTCGTAGGAATGAGCGATTCGGGCGGCGCAAGAATTCAGGAGGGCGTTGACGCTCTTGCGGGATTGGGAGAAATTATTTTCCGAAATACAAGAAATTCGGGTGTAATTCCTCAGATAAGCGCCGTTATGGGGCCGTGTGCCGGCGGTGCGGCACATTCTCCGGCTATTTCGGACTTTGTGTTTATGGTAGATAAAACGTCACAGATGTTTATAACAGGACCGCGGGTTATAAAAGCCGCAACGGGCGAGGATGTAACAATCGAAGATTTGGGCGGAGCTAAGGTTCATGCCGAGAAATCGGGAGTTGCTCATTTTACGGCCGCAAGTGAAGAAGAATGTATTGAGCAGATTAAAAGACTGCTGTCATTCCTGCCGTCAAATAATCTTGAGGGTACTTCCGTGACAGCTCCTTGCGACGATATAAACAGACTGTCTGAGGGACTTTCAACAATAGTTCCCGATGAGGCGGATAAGGCGTATGACGTAAAGAACGTTATTGCACAGATTGTTGATAACGGAGACTTTATGGAGGTTCAGTCGGAATTTGCAAAGAATATAGTTGTGGGATTTGCACGTTTCAACGGCATTGCGGCAGGTATAGTTGCAAATCAGCCCGATGTAACGGCAGGTGCGCTTGATATTGACGCATCGGATAAGGCTGCAAGATTTGTAAGCTTCTGCGACAGCTTTAATATACCGATTGTAACTCTTACAGACGTTCCGGGATATATTCCGGGTGCGGCTCAGGAGCTGGGCGGAATAATCCGTCACGGTGCAAAGCTTGCGTATGCGTATGCTGAGGCAACTGTTCCCAAGATTAACGTAATATTGAGAAAAGCTTACGGCGGTGCATTTACGGCGATGAGCTCAAAGCAGCTCGGAACAGATATAGTTATGGCATGGCCGACGGCAGAGGTTGCCGTTATGGGTCCCGAGGGTGCGGCAAATATCATTTTCAGAGATGATGTTGCAAACAGCTCCGACCCGATTGCCGCAAGAGCGGAAAAGATTCAGGAATACAAGAACAAGCTTGCTTCGCCGTTTGTTGCTGCGTCAAGAGGATATATCGACGATGTTATAGAGCCTGATTCGACAAGACCGAGAATTATTGCGGCTCTTGAAATGCTTATATCAAAGCGTGATTCGCTTCCTGCCAAAAAGCACGGAAATCTCCCGATGTAACACGCTGAAAGGAGAGGGTAATCATGAATTTATCACAAGCGATTATAACGGGTGAGAATTTATCTCTCGGAGAAGCGTTGAGCATGGGCGGATTGGTTACCGGCTTAGGGCTTTTGATAGTCTTTTCAGTACTTGTAATATTGATGTTAGTTTTATATCTGTTCAAGGTTATATTTTATAAAGACCCGAACAAGAATGCAAAGCCTGAAGTAAAGCCTGTTGAAGAAGCAAAGCCTGCGGCTGTACCCGTTCAGACAAATGAGGCGGACGATGAAGAGCTTATTGCAGTTTTGACGGCTGCCGTTGCCGCAAGTCTGAACACATCAACGTATAATCTGAGGATTAAATCCTACAGAAGAGTAGACAATAATGTACCTGCTTGGAATAAAGCGGGAGTTAATGAAACGATTAGTAATAAAATATTCTGAGGAGGTAAATATAATGAGAAAGTTTAATATAACGGTAAACGGAAAAACCTATGAGGTTGACGTAGAAGAATTAGGCGGCGTTTCAGCACCTGCGGCGGCTCCTGCTGCAGCGGCTGCACCTGTCGTACAGGCAGCTCCGGCTGCTGCTCCCGCTCCCGCACCGGCAGCAAAAACGTCGGGCGCACAGGGTTCAAAGAAGGTTTCATCACCGATGCCTGGCAGCATAGTATCTGTTAAGGTAAATGTAGGTGATAAGGTATCAAACGATACATTGGTTGCCGTTCTTGAGGCAATGAAAATGGAAAATGAGATTTTTGCAGGTGTTGAGGGTACTGTAGCAAGTGTAGAAGTAAGCACGGGACAGAGTGTAAACACAGGCGATGTTATAATCACAATTGATTAATTTTCCTTTGAAATTGAATAAAGAAAGTGGTGACAAAACGTGTTGGAAAGTATTTTAAGCTTTTTACAGAATACAGGTGTAGCGGCGCTTATCCAAAATGCGCAGGACGCTATGAACAGCGGAGCGAGCTTTCTGGAGATAATAGGAACTCCCGTAATGATTGCCGTTTCCTGCCTGCTTCTGTATCTGGCAATTGTAAAAAAATTCGAGCCGTTGTTATTGCTTCCGATAGCGTTCGGTATGTTGCTGACAAACCTGCCGATGCTGAAGGATTCAAGTGCGATTATGATGCACACGGAATTTTTCACAAATCCGGAGTATATGATAGACGGTCATTTGGATATGCAGCTTATAGCGTCTGAGGGCGGATTGCTTGACCTGCTGTATTTGGGCGTTAAGCTTGGTATATATCCGCCGCTTATATTTGTGGGTATCGGGTGTATGACAGACTTTGGTCCGCTTATTGCAAATCCGAAAAGTATTCTGCTCGGTGCCGCTGCGCAGTTCGGCGTATTCTTCACATTCGTCGGAGCGCTTGTATTGAGTGCGCTTGTTCCGTCAATATGCTTTGGCGTAAAGGAAGCAAGCTCAATCGGTATTATAGGCGGTGCTGACGGCCCTACGGCTATTTACGTAACAAAATCGCTTGCTCCGTCGTTGCTGCCGGCAATTGCGGTTGCGGCATATTCGTACATGGCTCTTATTCCTGTTATTCAGCCTCCTATCATGAAACTGATGACAACAAAGAAAATGAGATGTACGGTTATGGAGCAGTTAAGACCCGTAAGCAAAACGGAAAAGATTTTGTTCCCGATTATCGTTACAATAGTTGTCGGACTTATTATTCCTGACGCTGTTTCGCTTGTCGGCTGTCTGATGCTCGGTAACATAATGAAAGAATCGGGCGTTGTTGACAGAATCGCAAAAACGGCACAGAACGAATTAATGAACATTATAACAATCTTCCTGGGTGTAACGGTCGGAGCAACCGCCACAGCCGAAAGCTTTTTAAATCCCCAGACATTGGGTATCATTGCGCTCGGCTTGATAGCATTCTGCTTCTCAACATTCGGAGGATTGCTGCTGGGAGATATTATGTATGTGCTTACAAAGGGTAAGGTTAATCCGCTTATCGGTTCGGCAGGAGTTTCCGCCGTTCCTATGGCAGCCCGCGTATCACAGACTGTAGGACAGAAAGAGAACCCGTCAAACTTTCTGCTTATGCACGCCATGGGACCAAACGTTGCAGGCGTTATAGGTTCAGCGGTTGCGGCAGGCGTATTCCTTTCACTGTTCTCAAATATATAAAAATAAGGAGTGAATAATAACTATGGCAAAACCTGTTGAAATTACAGAAACAGTCCTTAGAGACGCTCATCAGTCGCTTATTGCAACAAGAATGACGACAGAGGATATTCTTCCGATTGTCGGAAAGCTTGATGAAATCGGCTATCATTCTCTTGAGGCATGGGGCGGAGCTACATTTGACGCATGCCTGAGATTCTTGAATGAAGACCCGTGGGAAAGACTGAGAAAAATAAAAGAAAGAGCCAAGAAAACACCTTTGCAGATGCTTTTCAGAGGTCAGAATATATTGGGTTACAGACATTACGCAGATGATGTTGTTGAATATTTTGTTCAGAAATCAATTGCAAACGGTATTGATATTTTAAGAATATTCGACGCATTGAACGATGTAAGAAATCTTGAATGTGCGATTAATGCCTGCAAGAAAGAAAAAGGACACGTTCAGGCTACCGTATGTTATACGATAAGTCCTGTTCACACAATTGAGACATTTACAAAAATGGCAAAGCAGCTTGAAGATATGGGAGCCGATTCGATTTGTATAAAGGATATGGCGGGTCTGCTGCTGCCTTATACGGCATATGATTTGGTAAAGGCTATGAAAGAAACGGTAAAAGTTCCTATTCAGCTTCATACTCACTATACAAGCGGTGAGGCTTCAATGGTATATCTAAAAGCCATAGAGGCAGGCGTCGACGTAATCGACTGCGCTATGTCTCCGCTGGCAATGGGTACTTCACAGCCGCCTACAGAGCCTATCGTGGCCGCATTGCAGGGTACGCCGTATGATACAGGCTATGATTTGGATAAGCTTGTTGAAATCTGCGAGTACTTCAAGCCGTTAAGAGAGAAATATATCGCAAGCGGTTTGCTTAACCCGAAAGTAATGGGCGTTGATGTTAATACTTTGAAATATCAGGTACCGGGCGGTATGCTTTCAAACCTTGTTTCACAGCTTAAACAGCAGGGCAGAGAGGACGCATTCGACGAGGTACTGAAAGAAGTTCCGAGAGTAAGAAAGGATATGGGTTATCCTCCTCTTGTTACTCCGTCATCACAGATTGTCGGTACACAGGCTGTATTGAACGTTCTTATGGGCGAGAGATACAAAATGGTATCGAAAGAAACAAAAGGTATCGTAAGAGGCGAGTACGGTAAGTGCCCTGTTGATATTGCGCCTGAAATCGTAGAAAAGATTATAGGCAACGAAAAGAGAATTACCTGCCGTCCTGCCGATTTGATTGATAATGAGCTTGATAAGCTTACAAAGGAGTGTTCGGAATGGATTGAACAGCCTGAGGACGTATTGTCATATGCGCTGTTCGGTCAGGTTGCGGTTAAATTCTTTGAATACAGACGTGCACAGAAGTATAAAATAGACGCTGACGCTGTAGATATGAAGAATAAGACATATCCCGTTTAATAAAAAATCGGGCATAAAAAGGGCTGCTGCATTTAATGCAGCAGCTTGATTTTTTATATCGGATTTACAATTGAAATTGCAGAAAATCCTTTTTTGAAATGCTCGTTAAATCTGTTTTTAACATCTTCAAACGTAACGGATTTGTATACCTTATCATAATTGAAATAATCAATATCCATAAAGCTGTACCGAAGAAATGTGCCTGCATATTCTTCAGTATCGTTCAGTGAACGGATATAATGTCCCCAAAGAACTTTCTTGGTTCTGTTAAAGTCGTCCTCACTGATTCCGCATTGACGTATTCTTTCAATTTCCGCAAGAATTTTTTCATATACCGCTTTTGGATTTTTCGATTCACCGCCAACCGCAGAAAATGCGTAATCGGGCTGCATTGTATACTCATAGCTGTAGTTTGAATTTATAAGCCCCTCTTCGTAAAGTTCTTTATAAAGCGGTGAGCTTTTGCCGAATATCAGCCTTAAAAGAATATCAACCTCAATATTCTTTTTCAACAGCCGTTCTCCCGAATATCCGATGTCGGTATCCTTAAAGCCTATCATATATAAAGGAGATGATACGCTTAAATTCTGTTCAAAATATTCCTGTGCAATATGCTCAGGCTCATGCGGATAAATCCTCTTTATCTCCTCGCTGAACGGCTCGTTTTTCTTAACCGATGCGTCTATAATGTTTGCAATGCTGTGCGGCTCAACGTCACCTGCGATAACGATTGTCATATTTGACAGATTGTAAAACGTGTTATAGCATTTATAGAGATATTCGTCGGTAATATGGCTTATACTTTCGACCGTTCCCGCAATGTCCTTTTTTACGGGGTTGTCATTGTACAGACAGGAAAGAAGATTGAAAAATACTTTCCAGTCGCCGCTGTCATCGTACATTCTTATTTCCTGACCGATAATTCCCTGCTCCTTCTGCACGCTTTCCTTTGTGAAATACGGACTCTGAACATAATCCATAAGAGTTTTCAGATTCTCGTCAAAATAAGACGCTGAGCTGAAAAGATATGCGGTCATGTTAAATGAAGTGAATGCGTTGGCATTTGCTCCGTATTGAGAGAATTTATCGAATACGTTTGAACCGTCGGGCTGGTCGAACATTTTATGTTCAAGGTAATGAGCAATTCCGTCGGGTACTTTTGTTACTTCGCTTTCCCCAGGGACGATAAACTCGGAATCAACACTGCCGTAGTGAGTACCGAATATCGCATAATTTTTACTGTAATCCTTTTTCGGAATAATATATACCTTTAATCCCGACGAATGAACGCCGTAATACAGCTCTTCGCCGATAAGCTCGTTTTTTTGAATTTTAAGTTCCATATCAGTTTTCCTCCTTGTTTTTGAGGAAATAAACAGTGTCAAGCTCAAGCTTTTTCGCAACGGCTTGTATATCCTCAACGGTTATCTTTTTAATTTGTTCCTTTACGGTTTCAATATCTCTGTTTGTTCCCGTTATATATTCGTCCAGATAGAAATTCTGTAAATAACGCTGGTCGTCCTTGCAGCTTTCAAGAGAATTAAGTATTGCGCTTATGCTTGACGAATATTCCAATTCTGAAATGTTTCCTTTTTTTATTTCTTCAAGCTGTGCAAGAGATTCATTGTATGCCGCCTCAAATTTATCAAATTCTATTCCTGCGTTTATAATAAGCAGTCCCTTGAACTTTTCAAGCTGTGTTGCGGCATAATATGCAAGACTGAGCTTTTCTCTTACGTTATTAAACAGCTTTGAGTGAGCGCCTGCGCCGAATACGCTGTGCATAACGCACAGTGCGGGATAATCCGAATCGGTAGGTTTTATATTTGTGCGGAATCCGATGGCAAGCTTTCCCTGTGTAATTTCCATTTCCTCCGTAACATTTTTTACCGCTGTATTTTTTTCAAGTATTGATGTTTGCGGCAGAACGGCGGTTTCAAAATTCAGGCTTGATATGAAGTCTTTTATTACATTTTCAAGCTTTTCAATATCCGCATCCCCGCAAATATAAATGTCAATAGGTGACGATACAATAATTGATTTATAGTATAAATAAAGCGATTTTGCGCTTATTTTATCAATGCCCTCAATTGAGCCGAGACGTGAAATTGCAAATGCCTCGCCCTCACACATTTCTTCCGTACATCTTTGAGACGCATAGCTCCTTTTATCGTTTATCAGCGAAAGTATTCTTGTACGGGAATTTTCTTTTTCCTGACTGAGAATTTTTTCGTCAAATGCTCCGTCCGATACATTCGGTTCAAAAACGACCGATAAAAGCAGTTTTATCAAATCCGAAAGCAGTTCTTCGCCGTTAGGTGCGTACTTGTCCGAAATTGTTTCCGCATCAAAGTATATAATCTGGTCGTCTCCTCGTTTCAAGACGCTGCTTGATAATGACGCACCGTAAAGATTTTCAAGATACTTTGAGATTGCCTCGTTGTCTTTGCACAGCTTGCAGCCCCGCTTTAGAAGATAGGGGAGAAGTGCATTCATCGATGCCTCTTTTTTATTCAGCGGACGGTGTAAAAAGAAACCGGCCGTTGTTGTTTTAAGCTTTGTCATAGGTATATATTTAAGAGTAATATTTGAGTTTATTTTTATTTCCTGCATTGGCTTATATATCCTTTCGTTATTATAAGATAATATTACATTATTTTCCCGCAAATGTCAAGCGGTAAGCTCCATAATTTTTTCAAAAGTCATATCTTTGTGCAGTGCGGTGTTAATTCCGCCCGCAATTGTTTTGGCGCATTGCTTGATTACTGTATCTATGTCGGTGGTCGTGACCATAAGCGGAGAAATATTTTGGGGAATTTCGGCAATGTTCTGTGCATCTATGACTGTCGGTACGCCTATTGCAATAACGTCAATTCCGAGAGTTTCTTTGTTTATTCCCTCACGGTTGTTGCCTACTCCCGCACCGGGCTGAATTCCGGCGCTGCTGATTTGTACGGTTGACGCAACGTGTTCTATTCCTGCGGCGGCAAGTGCATCTATGACTATGACAAGGTCGGGCTTTAGCATTTCCGTTATGCTTTTTATTATTTCGGAGGATTCCATTCCCGTTGTTCCGAGTACGCCGGGCGCTATGGCGCATACACTGCTCAGACTTTCGGTCAGCTCGTTTTCCATATGCTTTTTAAAATGGTTTGTAACAAGAAGCCGTTCGACAACCTCTGTACCGAGTGCATCTGGTGTTATTGCCCTGTTGCCAAGTCCGACAACGAGAGTTGTTGAGTCGTTTGAAATATTGCTCATACTGCGGATTTCGTTTGAAATAAGACTGCATATATGTTCGATATTGTCGGTGCTGTATTTTAAATCGGGGTATTCTATTGTAATGTATTTTCCTATCCCTTTGCCTAAAGTCTCCGAACCTTGTTTGTTTGTAATTTCGAGGTGCGATATGCTTATATCGCCGTCCTTTTCGGTACGGACTATAACTCCTTCGATTTCTTCACCGTCCGATTGTGACAGCTTGTGAGCCTCTAAGGCGAGGTCTGTGCGAAAATTCTTTTTCATGATTAATCTCCTTTGATATTTTGGTTAGTATTTGCAAAAGCGTTGTCTTTATTCGCAAAAAAAAAGCGGGACTGTAAAAAAGTCCCGCCTTTTAAACGTATTTGCGCATTTGCTTTAATGCGGATTTTTCAAGACGTGATACCTGAGCCTGTGAAATGCCGATTTCCTCCGCAACCTCCATTTGCGTTCTGCCCTGAAAAAAGCGCAGATTTAAAATATGCTGCTCCCGCTCGTCAAGATGCTTCATTGCCTCGTTTATGGCTATGTTTTCAAGCCAATTGTCATCTGAATTTTTAGCGTCCTTTATTTGGTCCATAACAAAGGTTGCCTCGCCGCCGTCGTGATATATAGGCTCAAACAGTGATACGGGGTCGGCGATTGCATCGAGTGCGAAAACAACATCCTCTTTCGGCAAATCCAATTCCTTTGCAATTTCGGATACTGTTGGCTCTTTTGAATTTTTTGAAGTAAGCCGTTCTTTCACGGTAAGCGCTTTATATGCAATATCTTTAAGCGAGCGGCTTACACGTATCGAATTATTATCACGAAGATAGCGCCTTATTTCTCCTATAATCATCGGAACTGCGTATGTTGAGAACTGTACGTTCTGCGACAAGTCAAAATTATCTATTGCTTTTATAAGCCCTATACAGCCGACCTGAAACAAATCGTCCGCATTTTCGCCTTTATTGGTAAATCTCTGTATAACAGATAATACAAGCCGCAGATTACCGTGAATAAACTGTTCCCGTGCGTCACTGTCGCCTGCCTTGATTTTTATGAAAAGCTCGTCTTTTTCTTTTTTGGTGAGTATAGGCAGCTTTGACGTATTAACGCCGCATATCTCGACTTTATTTATCATAGTTTTATCCTCCTAAAATTTAAGCCGCAAAGTGACGGCTATGTATAAATTTGAGGAGGTCCTCTGCGGATTTTACCGCTATGTTCAGCTTAATTTATTTATTTCTTTTTTTAATCTGCCTATGATTCTTTTTTCAAGCCTTGATATGTATGACTGTGAAATTCCGAGCATATCGGCGACTTCTTTCTGCGTTTTTTCGTGTTGTTTTCCCAGCCCGAAACGCAGTTCCATGATTTTCCTTTCACGTCCCGACAGCTTTGTCAGTGCGGTGGAAAGTAAATGACGGTCAACCTCGTCTTCAATGTTTTTGCATATTACATCGTTATCCGTACCGAGTATATCGGACAGTAAAAGCTCGTTTCCGTCCCAGTCCACATTAAGTGGTTCATCTATTGATACCTCAGTGCGGTTATTGGAATTTTTTCTTAAATACATAAGAATTTCATTCTCTATGCACCGTGAAGCATACGTGGCAAGCTTTATGTTTTTTGTAGGGTTAAACGTATTGATTGACTTTATAAGTCCTATTGTACCTATTGAGATTAAGTCCTCTATACATATGCCGGTGTTTTCAAATTTTCGGGCTATATATACGACAAGACGCAGATTACGCTCAATCAGAACGGATTTCACGGAATCGTCGCCGTCGGCAAGACGAATCATTAACTGCGCTTCCTCGTCCTTTTTTAAGGGCGGCGGCAGAGCGTCGCTTCCTCCGATATAAAACACACCGTCGTCAAACAAACGTGAAAATACGGGTAATTTATTTGTAAGGGTTGATAAAAACATTTATATTCCTCCGATTAATGCGTCGCAGTTTTCCGAAAAATCTTTTTCTGAAATTCCTATAACCGCATTGTTGATTTTTTTATTATCTATTAATATTTCGTCGGCGGTGAAACCCAGAATAACACCCTCATGCCCGACCGAACGGTATGGAATAATGATGGGTTTTTCTTTGATAAGAATATTGTCGGGTTCGAGTTTTGCCAACGCATTTTTTGATACAAGTATTACATTTTTGCCGCTGTGCGGTTCGGTAAGAAGATTACCGCTGTCGAACAGTGCCGTTACACAGGCGGTTTTGTCTGCTTTTGTTATTTTAAGCTTATGAATATTCCGTTTTGACTGTGAACGCCATACTCGTATCATAACGCTTACGCATGGATAAGCGCATAAAAATGACAAAATAAAAATATGCGGCGAAATGTTGAAATATAGAACGCCGTTTTTTATGAAAAGGCTTATATTATTCTTAAAAAGTGCCGATAAGGACAGTACAAGCGAATACATGATAAGCTGTGCGGTAAAGAACATAATATTTGCCTTTAGATTTTTTCGGAAAGTAAAGAGCGATATAAACAGGCTGTTCAGTATCGGCAGTGTACGAAAGCCGTTTTGTGCGAAAATAATGACTGACAGTATGCCGCCCAAAACCGACGCAAAAATATGCCGCCGCATTGATATTCCGAAAAGCCTGACCGCCGGTGCAAGACAAAGAAACAATGCCGAAAAGTTTATTATAAATAAGTTTTCAGCATAAATTTCCATATCCGCTTCCGCCTTTCATGATATTAATTATACTACCGTGATTGGAAAAAGGCTGTCGAATGTGGTTGTCGAACAAACAAAATCTTTCGACAAATAAAAATTGAACAAAAAAAGAACCGTAACCTTAAAATTACGATTCTTAACTGGAGGCGCCACCCGGATTTGAACCGGGGGATAAAGGTTTTGCAGACCTCTGCCTTACCACTTGGCTATGGCGCCGTACAAACAAAAAACGCAAAAATGCGTTTTTTGCCTTAGTAAATATGGAGCGGAAGACGAGATTCGAACTCGCGACGTTCACCTTGGCAAGGTGACGCTCTACCACTGAGCCACTCCCGCA
>CAKSGG010000009.1 GCA_934454215.1 uncultured Clostridia bacterium | reverse complement strand
GGTGAAGACCGTGCCCGGATGGCTGGCCAGGAAGTGCAGAAGCTCCAGCTCTTTTGGTGGTATTTCCATTATTTTTCCGTTTATCTTTAGTTCATAATTTGAAATATTAATCGACAGGTTTGTAAAATTAAGCTCGTCCTGCTTTGCGGGGTCGTTCGATTCGCTCCTGCGCAGAACCGCCTTAACTCTTGCGATAAGCTCCTTTGTTTCAAACGGCTTTACCATATAATCGTCCGCACCAAGCTCCAGACCGAGAACCTTATCGAACGTTTCGCCTTTGGCCGTAAGCATAATTATAGGCGTGTTCGATGATTTTCTGATTTCACGGCACACGTCCCAGCCGTCCATTTCCGGCATCATAACATCAAGAATCATAATGTCGGGCGATTCGGATTTAAACTTGTCGATTGCCGCTTTTCCGTTGTTTGCGGTAATTACGGTAAATCCCTCTTTTTCAAGATAAAGTTTTATAAGCTCCACGATGTGCGAATCGTCGTCCACAACAAGAACCTTTGTATTTGGCATAATAAATTCCTCCCTTTTTTTCGTTTGTCTTTTTATTATTATAACATAAAATTTTAAAATAATAAAGGGTATTGCCAAAAATTTTTAAATATTGTTAAATCCCCAATCCACGATTTTACAATTTATTAATATGCAATTCACAGAAATGAAAATTTTGGATACGAAAAATTTTCGTAAGGTCATGTATTGACATATTTGCGGAGCATGATATAATGTGTATAGCTGGGGGGTTAAATGAATGAAAAAAGACTATAATTCTCTCGAATACAGGCGCTCGAGAGGTGCGTATGCGGCACAGTGCACATTTGAATATTTCGTGTCTTTGCTTGTGACGGACGCTTTTCTGGCAAAGCTGTTGTCAAGCATGGGAATAAGCGACGCACTTATCGGAATAATATCGTCGTTTATCACACTTGCGTTTGTGATTCAGCTTGCCTCAATATTTCTTGTCAAAGCAAGAGTAAGCGCAAAAAAGCTTGTCATAACGTTTGACACAATCAGTATATTTTTCTTTATGCTGCTGTATCTCATTCCGTTCATGCCGATTGGCAAAACGGGAAAAACCGTTCTTGCGGTATGCAGTATTCTGATTGCGTATGCGGGAAATTACCTTATTCTGACGATATGCTACAAATGGGCAAATTCGTTTGTCGAGCCGATAAAAAGGGCGAGATACTCCGCAAACAAGGAAATAATATCGCTTGCGGGCGGCATGATTTTTACGGCTGTTATAGGGTACATAATAGATAAATACGAAAGCATAGGCAATCTGGACGGCGGATTTTTGTTTATCGCCTCGGCTATTCTGATTCTTAATATATGCGATTTTGTCTGCCTTGCAATGATAAAAAAGGAGGAAGAAAGCATTGCGGAATACGGTGCGTCCTTCAGAACGGTAATTAAACATACGGTCGGAAACAAAAATTTCAGAGGTGTAATATTGCTTACGGTAATGTGGGATACGGCAAGATATTTTTCAATCGGCTTTATGGGAACATTCAAGACAAAGGATTTGATGATTTCGGTATTTGCCGTACAGCTTATAAATATAATAGGAAGCTTTGCAAGAATGGCATTGTCAAGACCGTTCGGAGCATATTCGGACAAAAACTCGTTTGCAAAGGGATTTAATCTTGCGCTGATTATTGCGGCGGCGGCTTTTTTTATAAATATGTTCACGACAAATTCAACATGGTATTTTATAATCATATTTACGGTTTTGTATAACGTATGTCAGGCAGGAACAAACCAAAATTCCTACAATATTACATACAGTTATGTGGATTTGGAATACATACCGCAGGCAATGGCAATAAAAAACAGCATAGGCGGATTGTGCGGCTTTGGTGCGTCGGTCATTGCGGGAAAGCTGCTCGGTGCGGTTCAGGCGCATGACAACATGATTTTCGGTATTCACATTTACGGACAGCAGATACTGTCGGGAATTTCGTTTATTATTATTGCGGCGGCAATTGTATTTGTAAAATTCAGAATAGAAAAGCAGGAAATTAAAATCCAGTAGGGGGGATATATATGACAATGGCAAGGCTTGCGGAGCTTGCAGGCGTGTCTGTATCGACGGTTTCAAAAGCATTTTCGGGCAGTCATGAGATAAGCGCAGAAAAAAGAGAATATATTTTTCGGCTTGCCCGTGAGAACGGTTGTTATGACAAATACTGTAAAAGCATTTACAATAAAAAGGTGATTGCCGTTATATGCCCCGAATTTAAGGGCAGATATTACACCGAGCAGTTAGCCGTTTTTGAAAAAGAGATAAGCAGGCGGGGTGCCGTTATGATTGCCGCAGCTTTTGATTTTGATTTGCTGAAACAGCATGAGCTGATAACGTTTTTTTCGGAGTATTCAAAGGTTGACGGAATTATCGTTTACAATATGACGGATAACAGGCAGAAATATTCGCTGCCTGTCATTTCAATCGGTGCTGACGATGTTAATTCGATAAAGCTTTCGACAGACAGGGCACTTGACGAGGCGGTTAAGTATCTGACGGAGCAGGGGCATAAGGATATTGTGTTTATAGGCGAAACAAATACCGGGGAAAAAGCGGAAATATTCAAAAAAACGGCAAAGAAATATGACTGTAATTTAACCGAATACACCTCAACGGGCGGCAGGCGGTTTGAAGAGGCGGGATATGAGTGCATGAACAAAATGTTTGAGTCGGGAAATGTTCCGACAGCGGTTATCGCCGCATATGATTATGTTGCGATAGGAGCAATGAAAAGCATTTACGAGCACGGACTGCGTATTCCCGAGGATATATCAATTATCGGCAGTGACGATATTAAAGAAAATCCGTATCTGAACGTGCCGCTGACGTCAATCACGACATATATCGAGGACTTGTGTCAGATTGCGGTCGATATGCTGTTTGAAAGCATAGCCGCAGGCGGTACGGGTGCGGTAAAAACAGTGAAAGTGTCGGCGGAGCTGATAAAGCGCAAATCCGTCGGAAATATAAAAAAGGAGAAAAAATTATGAACACAGTAACATTTAAACCAAGCGAGCACTGCGGCAAAATAAAACCTCTGCACGCAGTAAACAACGGTCCGATAAAAGCAGGAAGTGACCAGACGAGGGGTAATTTTCCCGAATACAAGGCGGCGGGGATTCCGTTTGCAAGAAACCATGACGCGTCGTTTTATTCATCATACGGCGGTTCTCATACGGTTGACGTAAATAATATATTTACGGATTTTTCAAGAGACATCAACGACCCCGACGCATACGATTTTACATTGACCGATATTTATACGCAGACAATTCTCGAATCGGGCGCACAGGTATTTTACCGTTTGGGTGCGGCGATTGAACACAGCGTAAAGAAATATAATACTTTGCCCCCGAAGGATTTCAAAAAGTGGGCGCAGATATGCGAGCATATTATAAGACACTATAACGAGGGCTGGGCAAACGGCTTTGAATGGAATATTCAATATTGGGAAATCTGGAACGAACCCGACCTTAACTGGGCGGCTGACAATACGGCTCCCACACCGACGTGGGGCGGTACAAAGGAGCAGTTCTTTGATTTATATGAGATTACCGCAAAGCATTTGAAATCATGCTTTCAAAATCTGAAAATAGGCGGTCCCGCTCTTGCCGGACAAGAGGACTGGGCGGCTGATTTTCTTGCGGAGATGCGCAAAAGAGATGTTCCCATGGACTTTTTCTCATGGCATGTATACCCGAATGTACCCGAAAAGATGTTCAGCAAGGCGGAGCGCATAAAGGCATTAATGGACAAAAACGGCTACGGAAATGCGGAAAGCATACTTAATGAATGGAACTACGTCAAGGGTTGGTCGGACGATTTTATTTATTCAATTGAGCAGATAATCTCAATCAAGGGTGCGGCATTTACGGCGGCGTGTATTTTGGGAAGTCAGTATACGTCTATAGATATGCTGATGTATTATGACGCACGTCCGTCGGTATTTAACGGCTTGTTTGATTTTTATACACTGCGTCCGATTAAGGGATATTATGCGATAAGCCTGTTTAACGAGCTGTATAAAGCGGGAACGCAGATTGCGTGCGATAACGGAAATGACGGAGTTTACGCACTCGGAGCAGCTGACGGCAGCGGAGCGGTAAAGCTGATGATAGCTTGCTTTACGGACGATGATACCGTAACGGAAAGCAGAAAAATAAAAATCAAGGTTGAGGGCATGAAAAACACAGAGCTTAAGCGCTTTCTTGTTGACAGCGATACAAACGAGGAAATTGAGCCGATAATGCTTGATGCTGACGGCTGTGCGATTGTTGAAATGAAACAAAATTCGTTTATGTTGCTGTCATAAAAATGAGCAATCCAAATCAAGCGAAAGACAAATTTATATGTTATAATAATAACATGAATTTGTGTTACCGCTTGAAAGGGGATATAATTATGAATAATATTCAATGTATTATAACAGAAATCGACAGATGTATAAAAAATCAGGACGATGAATCTCTGACACTTGCAAAGCTTGCGCGGTGCATGGGTTATTCGGGATATCAGGCATCACGAAAATTCAAAGAAATTTCGGGAATGTCACTCCGTGATTACGTGCGTTACAGAAAACTTGCGTTTGCTTTGGAAGATGTTCGCAATAAGGAGAACGGAATACTGGATATAGCCGTAAAATACGGTTTTTCATCTCACGAGGCTTTTACTCACGCATTTAAAAAAGCATACGGAATTACGCCGAGCGAATACCGCACAAATCCACGCCCCGTCCCGCTGCTGACCGCAGTCAAGTCGTTTGACTGCTATCTGTCGCAGACACAAACGGATACGTCTGGAATAAAGACCTATTTTATAAAAATTCCGGCGCATAAATTTTTGCATATCAGAAATTACGAAAGTATAGGCTATTGGGATTTTTGGCAAAAGCAAAGCATGATTGAGGGTCAGGATTATGAAACGATATGCGGCTTGCTTGACGGTATCGGCGGGAGCGATGACAGAGTTATGGCGTACATAAACGAGCCGAACGGCAGAATATGCGCATGGGGTATTCCGCTTGCCGAGGCTTACGGCGTTCGTCTGCCGAGAGATTACAGCGGAGACATTCCTCCGCAGATGCAGATAACGGACGTTGAGGAGGGCGAATATATCGTCTTTGAGCACGGTGCGTTTGACATTGAAAAAAACGCCGAAATCGAGGCAAAAATCGAAAAAGCAATGAAAGCTTTCGATTATTCAAAAAGCGGTTACGAGCTTGATACGGCACAAGGCAGAGTATTTTATTTTTATCACGACTGCAAGCGGTTCTGGAAATATATCAGACCCGTAAAAAAAATAATAAAAAACACTTGCATTTAATAAATTCATGTGATATAATATAGAAAGTTTAATAAATAAATGCAATGAAGAAACCGAGTAGTTATTGCTTCCGCCATTGAGAGAGCAGGGGTTACTGAGCTGAAAGCCGCTGCGGTAAGGGCAGTAATGAAATTTCGTTTCGGAGCAGTGCGGGTGAAGCGCAGGTGAGTAGTCCGCAACGGGCAGCGCCGTTATACGTCTTTGAGAGCCGCCGTTTGGCGGAAGTCGGGTGGTACCGCGGAGTTTTGAATTTGACACACTTCGTCCCAATGAGGACGGAGTGTTTTTATTTATGAAAGGAAGTTGAAACCATGAAGCAAAAGCTTGAACAAATCAGAACATCGGTTGAAAACATTCTTACCGATGTAAAGGAAATGGACGCTCTTGAACAGATACGAATTAAATATCTGGGTAAAAAGGGCGAGCTGACGGCAGTTCTGAAAGAAATGGGAAAGCTGTCAAAAGAGGAACGCCCCGTAATCGGTGCGCTTGCAAACGAGATACGCTCAAAGCTTGAAACGGAAATTGAATCTAAAAGAGTACAGCTTGCCGAGGCACTGGAGCAGGCAAAGCTTGTAAGCGAGGTCGTTGACGTTACAATGCCGGGCAAAAAGAAAGAAATCGGCAGACTTCATCCGCTTACACAGACAATGAATACAATAAAGGACACGTTTATCGGAATGGGATTTCAAATTGCGGACGGTCCCGAGGTGGAGCTTGACTACTACAATTTCGAGGCGCTGAATATTCCCAAAAATCACCCTGCAAGAGATACGCAGGACACATTCTATATTGATGATGACGTTGTTTTGAGAACGCAGACGTCGCCCATGCAGATAAGAGTTATGGAAAACACGAAACCGCCTATCAGAGTTATCGCTCCGGGACGTGTTTACAGAAGTGACAGCGTTGACGCAACACATTCGCCCGTGTTCCACCAGATTGAAGGACTTGTTGTTGATAAGGGCGTTACAATGGCTGATTTAAAAGGTACGCTTGAAACATTTATTCACGCTCTTTACGGCGAGGGTACAAAAGTACGTTTCAGACCGCACCACTTCCCGTTCACAGAGCCGTCCGCCGAGGTTGACGTTTCGTGCTTTGTATGCGGCGGCGACGGATGCAGTGTGTGCAAGGGTGAAGGCTGGATTGAGATTCTCGGCTGCGGCATGGTTCACCCGAAGGTTCTCAAGAACTGCGGAATTGACCCCGAGGTTTATTCGGGCTTTGCGTTCGGACTCGGACTTGAAAGAATTGCTATGCGTAAATATGACATTAATGACCTGAGACTGTTTACCGAAAATGATTTACGGTTCCTGAAACAGTTCTGATAAGATAGAAAGGAATGATATAAATGAAATTGCCGATGAGCTGGCTGTCCGATTATATGGATATGACGGGCATTACGCCGAAAGAATATTCCGACAGAATGACAATGTCGGGTTCAAAGGTTGAGGGCGTTGAGAATTTGGGTGCGGAGCTGGATAAGGTTGTTGCCGGTAAGGTGCTTACCTGCGAGGACCACCCCGACAGCGACCATCTTCATGTATGTACGGTTGACGCAGGTACGGGAGAAACTCTTCAAATCGTGTGCGGTGCGCCGAATGTAAAGGCGGGGATAATTGTTCCCGTTGCACTGCACGGTTCGACATTACCCGGCGGAGTAAAAATCAAAAAGGGAAAGCTCAGAGGAGTTGTCTCAAACGGTATGCTCTGCGCACATGACGAACTTGGAATAAGCGAAGGACTGCTGGGCTATGAACCTGAATACGGTATTTTGATTTTGCCCGACGATACGCCGATAGGAACGGATATAAAGGATATTTTCGGACTGAACGACAATGTTGTTGAATTTGAAATTACGTCAAACCGTCCCGACTGCTTCTCAGTTATAGGACTTGCAAGAGAAAGCGCACTGACATTTGACAGGAAATTCACGATACCCGAGGTTAAATTCAGCGAAAACAGCGAAAAAATTCAGGATTATATAAGCGTTGAGGTTTTGGACAAGGATAAGTGCAAGCGCTACTGTGCAAGAATGGTTAAAAACGTAAAAATCGGACCGTCGCCGAAATGGATGAGAGAGCGTCTTAACGCCTGCGGAGTTCGTTCGATAAATAATATTGTGGATATTACAAACTATGTTTTGCTTGAATACGGTCAGCCGATGCACGCATTTGATTTGAGAGATATTCGGGATAATAAAATTATCGTTCGCAGAGCGGAGGACGGCGAGGTTATAAAAACTCTTGACGAGCAGGACAGAACTCTTACAAGCGATGACCTTGTTATTGCCGACGGCGAGCGTGCGGTTGCGATTGCGGGCGTTATGGGCGGTTTTAACAGCGAAGTAAAGGACGATACTGCAACGGTAGTCTTTGAGTCGGCAACGTTTGACGGAGCAAGCGTAAGGCTTACCGCACAGAGAGCGGGGCTCAGAACCGAATCGTCGTCAAGATACGAAAAGGGATTGGATTACAACAACACCGTTCCGGCTGTCGAAAGAGCGTGTCAGCTTGTCGAGGAGCTGGGCTGCGGTGAGGTTTGCGGCGGAATGATTGACGTTATGGGTAACGTGACGAAAAAAGAGCCGCTGCCGTTCAGACCCGAAAAGATAAATAAATTCTTGGGTACGGATATTCCCGTTGAGGATATGATAAAATATTTCAACGGACTTGAAATTGCGGTTGATACGGATAAAATGACGGTAACTCCGCCGACGTTCAGACCCGACCTTGAGGGCGAGGCTGACATTGCCGAGGAGGTCGCAAGATTTTACGGCTATGACAAGATTCCGACAACGCTGTTAAGCGGCGAGGCAACTCTCGGCGGAAAGAACACCGACCAAAGGCTGAACGATAAGATTAATCAGATTCTTTGTGCGGAGGGCATGAACGAAATTTACACAATGACGTTTGTAAGTCCGTCATATTTTGAAAAAATCAATCTTCCTGCGGACAGTCCGTTCAGAAATGTTGTGAAAATAACAAATCCGCTTGGCGAGGACACGTCGGTTATGAGAACATCGACAATTCCGAGCATGATGGAGATTTTGTCGAGAAACTACAATTACAGAAACCCCGACGCAAGACTGTTTGAGCTTGGTAAAATATTCCTGCCAAAAGAGGGAGAAAAGCTGCCCGACGAGCCTGTTATAATAACTTTGGGAATGTACGGCGCAGACGAGGACTTCTTCACATTAAAGGGAACGGTCGAAACTCTGCTTGACGAACTGCACGTTAAGAATGCTGAGTTTACGGCAGTTACGGACGAGCCGACATATCACCCGGGCAGAACCGCAAAGGTTACGGCGAACGGAATATCGCTTGGTATTATAGGCGAAATCCACCCGTCCGTAAGCAGAAAATATGATATTGACGTACCGTGCTATATGGCGGAATTATCGTTTGACGCAGTTAAGGCGGCAATAAATGACGATATAAAATATAAGCCTTTGCCGAAATTCCCTGCCGTAACAAGAGATATTGCAATGCTTGTTGACAAGAATGTTGCGGTTGCGCAGATTGAGGAAATAATCAGAAACACATCGGGCAAGCTGCTTGAAGAGGTTAAGCTGTTTGACGTTTACGAGGGTGAGCAGATACCCGAAAACAAAAAGAGCGTAGCATATTCGGCTGTATTCAGAGCGCCCGACAGAAGTCTGACGGGTGAAGAGGTGCAGGAGGTATTTGACAAGATTTTGAAAAATCTGGAAAAGAAACTGAATGCACAGTTAAGATAAATAAAAATCAGGGGGCATTTCGATGCCCCCTTAAAATATCGTAATATATGCGTCCGATAACAGCAATGTCAGAATAATCAGCGATACTCCGCCCGAAACATTTCCGTCTTTTATCGTATATATCGCATATGACAATGTACGAATAACACAAAGTCCAAGAATTACCAAAAGCACTGCGGTTCTCATATTTTCATACCTATCCTTCTTATACTAAAATCAGCGTCAATTTCTATTTCAAAATCCTTCAAGTTCAAGTCATACTCTTCAAATTGCTTATTTGTAAGAAATTTTCTGCGTATTTCACGTCTGATTCCCAATATATCGCAGTCGTATTCGTTTATGGTTTTGTTCATAAATTCACTGCATGAGATTTTTATATCGTTTAAGATATTGCGTTTGGTTTCGCTCTCGTCAAAGTTATCGACCGGTTTTGACAGCAAATCCGATTCCATGTTAAGAATAATTCTTATTTTTTTGCTCTCCAAATCGACCTTTATAAGCGGCTTTCGTGCCTGATATATTTTTATCATTATCGGGTCGGCGCTTTTGTCGTTCTTAAAGCTTATATAATTCTTTTTCAGATTGCCTTTCAGCATATTATATATTTCCGTATCGACTGCGCCGAGGACGGCTTTCATTTTGTCGCCGTCAAACAGCGCCATTCCCATTACCTCGCTTTTATTTTCGCTTTTTACGGCGGTTTCGCCGGCAACATAATTTTTGACTTTATAATCAAAACCGTATGTGTTTTCCCGGGCGGTCTTGTTTGCGCTGTTTTCCTCCTCGTCCTCAGACTGTGCAACGCCTGCTAAAGGAAGGACGGGGTTTGAATTGTGCGTGGTTTTGTTGATATAGAAATCCTGTAAATCGGTTTTCGGGATTCCGTCCGTATCGTTCTGCGAATATATCAGCTTATAATATTTTGCAGGGTTGACCTCGATTGTCGGCTTTACCTCCTCAAGGTATTTTCCTGCACCGCCGATTGCGACTGCGGCGAATATATCGGAGCGCATTTCGTTGCTTTTTGATACCATATCAATTATATCACCGATTCCGTCTTTGGCGATTTCATCGGAAAAGACGATAAGCTCGGTATGGGAAAGCGAAAATTTCTTTGAAACAATGTGATTTGCAACGTTTATTGCCGAATATATGTTGGGTGCTTCGACCGTCATATTCTGAATGATGTCGGGACCGCCCTCACCGCCGCTTTCCGAGTCGCCGCCCGAAATTTTTGAGGGCTTGGCATATTGAATGGTCACGTAGTAGTTATTGTTTTCGGCTTTATCAAAGCCCATTGCCACAACGTAGGCGATGTTGTCGGGTTCGTCGCCGCATGAGCAGAGCGTGAGCATAACGAACGCCGCCGCAAGAAATGTTTTAAAAAACTTCATGTCATTCTCCTTTTACCTTGTCTATTATTCCCACTATTATCGGCAGCAAAAAAGCGAACGGGTAAACCGTATTTTCCAAAACCGTTGTCAGCTTGTTTGCCGCCATAATTGATTCGGGAATAAACGAAAATCCCGCAATAAGCAGAGTAATCGGAAAAAGCAAAGGCTTCCAATATTTCAGATTAAATGTAATCTGCCAGACAAAGCATAAAATATACAGATACGTCACTCCGTACAAAAACATCAGAATTGACCACGCAAACTGGAACACCGCCTCAAACCTGTTAAAAAAGTTCCCCAAATCTATTATTCTTGTAAGCTGATATATCGGCAGAACAAATTCGCCCGATACAGGGTACGGATAAATCAGCCCGTAAACAAGCATGATAACCGCAGCGATTGCGCCGCTTATCAGAATTGCCCGAAAGCCGCTGTCTTTTGCCGTTTTATAGCTTTTTGAGTGGGCAAGCAGAATATTTAAAATAATAATATCCGAAAAAAGCGACAATCCGTTTATTCCTTTTGCAAAAATATTTTTCGCCCCGTTTCCCAGTATCGGCATCAGATTGCTGACCTTAAAATACGGCGCAAGAAGAAGTATAAACGCAATTGTTAAAATTCCGCAAATCGGCAGAAATATATAATTTACACGCACAATCGACTCAATACCGTATCTTGCGCCGAGAAATATTGTTACAATAAATACTCCCAAAATAAAGTCAGAGCTTGTTTCCTGCAAAAGGACGATTTTTATGCTTTCGGGGAAAATACGCACAGCCGAAATCATGTTCATAAAAAGCACCGCAAATACAAGCACGCCGAAAATAATCTTTACATATTTGTTTGTGTGCATTTTTACAAGCTCAATCAGGTTTATTTTTTTCTCATAAACGGCAACCGTTATTTTAAACATTAAAAGTGCGATTGCCGTAACAAATATAACTTGCAGCCATGCGGCGTTTCCGCTGTTTTTTATGAGCCTTACGGGAAATGTCAAAAGCATTTTTACGGACATCAGCGTGATAAGCAGACTGCTGAATTCCTTTTTTTCGATTATATTCATAATTCTGTCCTTTCGTTAATGTTTCACGTGAAACATTATTTTCTTTTCCAATTTCGGCTTATTTTCGGTTCGGCGGCGTTGTTTTCGGTGTTCAGGTATGACGGGCGCTTTTCTCTCTTCCATATTGCATTTACAAATATTGAATTTGTAACGCTTTTATTTTTAAGCTTTGGCATAGGCGAAAGGAACGGCGTGCCGAAGCTTTTCATAGAGCCTAAAATCAGCGCATATACCACTATCCCTGCGGCAATTCCGTAAAAGCCCATGCAAGAACCGAGCAGAATAAATATAAGCCTTAAAATTCTGTAGCTCCAGCCCATTGAATAATTTGCGCTTGCAAACGAGCCAATACCCGTAATTGCGATAACTATAATCATAATCGGGCTTACTATTTTGGCGCTTACCGCAGCCTGACCCAAAATCAAACCGCCCACGATTCCGAGCGTAGAGCCGATTGCTCCGGGCATTCGTATTCCCGCCTCGCTTATCAGTTCAAACGATATATCCATTAAAATCAGCTCCAGTACCGACGGAAACGGTACGTTTTCTCGGGAGGCGCTTATGGAATACAGAAGATAGGTCGGTATAACCTCCTGATGAAACAGCGTTGTCGCAAGGTAAACCCCCGGTAAAAGCAATGACGCAAACGTTGTTATAAGTCGAATAATTCTTGATATATTCGCATACGGAACACGCATATAATAATCCGATGAGGCATGATTAAATTCAAATATTGAGCTTGGGAAAATCAGCGCCTTTGAATTTCCGCTTAAAATCAGCGCCGCTTTTCCCTCCGTAAGCGCTTTCGCAACTCTGTCGGGGCGTTCGGTTTCGATAATCTGCGACGTAAGGGCATACGTTTTCTCTTCAAGCATCATTTCGACCTCTTCAATCGCAATGACGTAATCCATTGAAATTCCCTTTATCCTCCGTCTTGCTTCATTGACTAAATCCTTGTTGGCGATGTCGCTTATATAAAGCAGAACTCCCGGGGTTTTGCTGACCGAGCCTATTTTTACTCCCTCTGCAATGAGCTTTTCGGTTTTAAGAATTTTTCTGACAAGAACAGTGTTGTTTCTCAGAATTTCGGCGAACGCCTCCTGCGGCCCGTAAATGCTCTGCTCAATCTCGGGCTTGCCAACGCCCCTCGTTCCCCATTTTTTTACGTCGAGCAATATACATTTATCCAGCCCGTCAATGAAAACGGCGCAGTTTCCGAAATTGACGCCCTCCGCCATTTCGTCCATGTCCGACACTACCGCCGACTGCGAATGAGCAATAAATCTTTCGTATATTTCAACGCCGTACCGTGAAATATCATCATCCGTAAAATACGGGATTTCAAGCAGCGTCTTTATAATGGCGTTGTTTATACTGTCCGTATCCGTCATACCGTCTATAAAAAGCAAAAACGCACGGCGGTTATTTTTCATTAAAATCGGACGTATGACAAAATCGTCGTTTTGGGGTATGGAAAATCTATGTCTTATATAGGAAAGATTTTTTTCCATATCGGCACTTATCGGCTGCGGAGCTTGCTGCGGAACGTCGGCTCTTATATCATAATCAACGTTGTCATACGGTTCTTTCAGTGTAAATGTGTTTTCCTGCGGAGGAGGCGTAAAACGAAATATTGTTTTTAAAGCTTCTTTTATCATTAAAATATATCCTTTCCTGCTGATTATTGCTATTATTTGATATTATTTTGGTAAATATTCATGTTACAATTATATTTCATTTTCATTATTTTTAAAAATGTTTCACATGAAACATTTACAAATGAAAAATTTGTGGTATAATATATAAGAGAGTAATCGGAGGGGATAAAATGGCAAAGGTTATAGCTGTTGCAAATCAAAAAGGCGGAGTGGGAAAGACAACAACTGCCGTTAATCTTTCGGCGTGTCTTGCGTATGCGGGAAAGAAGACGCTGCTTATCGACTGCGACCCGCAGGGAAACTCGACAAGCGGATTCGGAATTGAGGGGTCGGACTATGAAACGTCAATCTATGAATGTCTTGCCGACAGCTCAAAAACAGAACAGTCAATTATAAAAACAAAGTATCTTAATATGTACGTTCTTCCGTCATCATCGGATTTGAGTGCGGCGGAAATAGAGCTTGCCTATGAGGACAAGCGTGAGTTTTTCCTTAAAAATGTGATTTCGCAGATTAAAGATAAATTCGACTTCATTATAATAGATTCGCCTCCGTCGCTCGGAATGATTACGATTAACATACTTACTGCGTCGGATTCGGTGCTTATACCGATACAGTGCGAATACTACGCTCTTGAGGGCGTTTCTCAGCTTATAAATACGATTAAGGCAATCAAGAAAAAACTTAATCCGAAAATTGATATTGAGGGTATTTTGGGAACAATGTATGACGGCAGAACAAATCTGTCAATTCAGGTTCTGGAGGAGGTTAAGCGGTTTTTTCCGAACAAGATATACAAAACCGTAATTCCGAGAAACATCAGGCTTTCGGAATCACCGAGTTTCGGCGAGCCGATTATAAAATACGACAGAACCTCAAAGGGTGCGGGTGCGTATATGGCACTGGCAAAGGAAGTAATAGATAAAAACAGTTAAAATGCCGTTTTTACGGCAGATTGGAGAAAAAATATGTCAAAAAAAGGTCTGGGGAAAGGGCTCGGAAATTTGTTTGACAGCGGAGATATTCCCGATTTCAGTCAAACGGAGGAAATGGGAAATGCGTCTGAAACGTCAATAAATCTTATCGAGCCGAACAGAAATCAGCCCCGAAAAAGCTTTGATGCGGAAAAGCTTGATGCACTGTCGCAGTCAATTGCCGAAAACGGAGTTATTCAGCCGATTACAATATCACCGCAGAAAAACGGCAGATATATAATCGTTGCCGGTGAACGCCGCTGGAGAGCCGCAAAAAAAGCGGGTTTGAAAACAATTCCGGCGGTGGTAAAGGAATATACGGAAGAACAGATTGCGGCAATCGCACTTATCGAAAATTTACAGCGTGAGGATTTGAACCCGATTGAAGAGGCTCTCGGATATAAAAGCCTTACCGAAAAATTCGCTCTTACACAGGAGCAGATAGGAAAACGGGTCGGCAAAAGCCGAAGTGCGGTGACAAACTCAATGCGCCTGCTTGCTTTGGACGACGACATTCAAAAGCTTTTGATTGACGGCAGACTGTCAAGCGGTCATGCGAGGGCGCTTTTGGCTGTCGAGGACAGGGATTTAAGACGTGAGCTTGCGGACGGGATTATAAAAAATAATCTTAACGTGCGTCAGGCGGAGGAAATGTCGAAAAAGCTCAATAAACCCCCAAAAAAGCCGCCGTCACGTAATAATGAGGCATATCAGGCAGAAATAAATCACTTGCAAGAACAGCTTTCATCGGATTTCGGAACTAAGGTAAAAATTCTGCAGGGCGCAAAACGGGGCAAAATAGAAATCGAATATTACGGCAACGAGGACTTGGAACGAATACTTAACCTTATCACGGGAGGAAAGATATGAATACATTATTGCTTATATCTATGGGAATTATTATTGTCCTGATTTTTATATGCTTTGTGCTGACGATGATAAATTCTTCAAAAATAAATACGCTGCTCGACTACAGTGATGACGGCGACATCATAACGGCACTGAAGGAATACTACAAAAAAGTAGACGACCTTGCCGTTACGGTGAACAAAAACAGCGACGCAGCAACGCTTTCAAGACTTGCCTCGTGCGAGGCGGAGGCGGGTGCGTCATTAAAGAAAATCGGAGTTGTCAATTTTGACGCTTTCGACGATGTAAAAGGAAATCTGAGCTTTGCGCTTGCTCTGCTTAACAACAACAATGACGGAATTATTCTTACGTCAATTTATGGGAATAATTCGGCTCATTCATACATAAGAGAAATCCGTTCGGGAAAAACAGCGGTAAAGCTTTTGAATGAGGAAATGCGGGCGCTTGAAATCGCAAAAAATAATATAAGGAAAGGTTCGGAAAATGAAAGCCAAGAATAATAATACCTCGATGTTTTTGTATACCGCACTTATTTTTATAGTTGCGATAATTTTAATTATTATATCGTTTTTCGGTCAGGCAAACGTTGAAAGAAGTCAGCCGCAGATTAAGGAAACGGTCGCACCGTCGGAGCATCTGAGCAATTCGATTTCCGAGCGCGCGGCGGTTTTAAGCGAGGAAAACCGTGTTTTGCTTGACGAAAATATAAAGCTTAAGGACGAGAACAAAAACAGCGGTTATCTTATTACAGCAGTGAATTATATGCTGGCAAACGATAAGGAAAACGCTAAAATTTTTCTCGATAAGCTTGAAGCGGACAAGCTCAGCGATGAGCAGAAAACGCTTTATGATAAAGTAAATCAATTTATAAATCAATAATACGAAAGGACTAATAAAAATGTTAGACATTAAAATTTTAAGACAAAACCCCGAAATTATCGTTGAGGCTCTCAAAAAGAGAAATAACGACCTTGACATTACTCCCGCAATCGAGCTGGACAAAAAAAGACGTGAAATTCTTGTTGACGTTGAACAGAAAAAAGCGTCGCAGAACGAAATCACAAAAAAGATTCCGCAGATGAAGAAAAACGGAGAGAATACGGACGAGATTTTCAAGGAAATGAAAGAATTAAGCTCAAACATAAAGGAGCTTGACGACCAAGTAAGAGAAATTGATGAAAAGCTCAGAGATTTCATGCTGAGAATCCCGAACATTCCGAACGAAAGCTGCCCGATTGGTGCGGACGACAGCGAGAATGTTGAGCAAAGACGTTTCAGCGAGCCTACAAAATTTGATTTTGAGCCGAAAGCGCACTGGGATATAGGCACGGACTTGAATATTCTTGATTTTGAAAGAGGAACAAAGATTGCAGGAACCCGTTTCACGGTGTATAAGGGATTGGGTGCAAGACTTGAAAGAGCGGTTATTCAGTATTTCTTAAATACGCATACCGACAACGGCTATACGGAAATATTCCCGCCGTACATGGTAAACCGTGCGTCAATGACGGGTACGGGTCAGCTCCCGAAATTTGAAGAGGACGCTTTTAAAGTGGTAAATAATGGATATTTCTTAATTCCTACGGCAGAAGTGCCTGTAACGAATTTATACCGTGATGAGATTTTAAACGGCGCTGATTTGCCGATTAAGTTCTGCGCATACTCGGCTTGCTTCAGAGCAGAGGCGGGAAGTGCGGGTCGTGATACGAGAGGTCTTATCAGACAGCACCAGTTCAACAAGGTTGAGCTTGTTAAATTCGTTAAGCCCGAAAACAGCTATGACGAGCTTGAAAAATTAACTCACGATGCGGAAATGCTGCTGCAAGGCTTAAAACTTCCGTACAGAGTTGTCACTCTTTCGACGGGCGATTTGGGATTTTCGTCGGCAAAGACATATGATATTGAGGTATGGATGCCGTCATACGGAAGATACGTTGAAATTTCCTCATGCTCAAACTTTGAGGACTATCAGGCAAGACGTGCAAACATCAGATATAAGGAAACACCGAAAGACAAGGCGCAGTTTGTGCATACGCTGAACGGTTCGGGCTTGGCTGTCGGAAGAACGGTTGCGGCAATTCTGGAAAATTACCAGAACGAGGACGGAACTGTGACAGTTCCCGAGGCGCTTGTTCCGTACATGAGAACGGATATAATAAAATAAATTTATAAGGGGGTGTAAAAAGGCACAGACCGTTCAAGGGCATAGATGTTATTGCGACGTTATATCCTTTACTTAAAAAAGCAGAAATTTAGGTTGAAGTCCGCAAAACAGTGAATTTCTATCTGTTTTGCCCTTGAACTACACTTCAAACGCACCGCTTGGAGTACCCCAGTACGCCGTCGGGTGCGTTTGAAGCGTTCTGCACTCTTTTTTACGCCCCCTTTAATAAATAAAGGGAGAATTTTTATGCTATCAAAAATATACACTGTCGGGCTGATGGGAATTGACGGTTTTATGGTTCAGTTTCAGACAGATATTTCCAGCGGTATGCCCGGAATAGATATTATAGGCTTGCCCGGCATGACGATAAAAGAGGCGAAAGAACGTGCGAAAACGAGCATAAAAAACAGCGGCTTTTCTCTGCCTCAAAAGCACATAACAATAAATATGTCGCCTGCGGCGCTCCACAAGGAGGGCGGTCACTACGATTTGCCGCTGACGGTTTCTATATTAAATGCGGCCGAACAATTGCCGATACCCGACCCCGAGCATACGGTTTTTATAGGCGAATTGTCGCTTGACGGTTCTGTTTTGCCTGCAACGGGAGTTTTGCCGATGGTAATATCGGCGCTCGGAGAGGGGTTTACTACATTTTTCGTCCCGACCGACAATGCAGAAGAAGCGGCAGCGGTGGGGAATGCAAATATTTATCCCGTATCATCGCTGCGTGAGCTGGGTGAGCATTTACTGGGACAAAAGAAAATTGAAAGTTATAAAAATAATCCGGATTTGTCGGCGGTAAGTGCAGTATCGTCAATGCTTGATTTATCCGAGGTCAAGGGACAGGAACAGGCAAAGCGGGCGCTTGAAATTGCGGCAAGCGGTTCACATAATATTTTGTTTCAGGGGGCTGCGGGAACAGGTAAGTCAATGCTTGCACAGCGCCTGGGTACGATTCTGCCCGACATGACGTTTGAAGAAATGCTTGAAGTTACGAAAATTCATTCGATAGCCGGAATTTTACCGAAACATTCGTCAATCATACGTACGCGTCCGTTCAGAAGTCCGCATCATACGGTTTCACCGTCGGCACTGAGCGGCGGAGGGACAGTCCCGAAACCCGGCGAATTGTCGCTTGCACATAACGGGGTGCTGTTTCTTGACGAGCTGCCCGAGTTTCGGCGTGACGCTCTTGAGGTTTTAAGACAGCCGCTTGAAGATAACTGCGTTACGATTTCGAGAGTAAATGCAACGCTTACATATCCGTGCAATATTATGCTTGTCTGTGCAATGAACCCTTGCAAATGCGGAAATTTTGGCAGCAAAAAGCGTGAATGTACCTGTTCGCCGAAAGAAATTCAGAATTACCGAAGCAAGGTTTCGGGTCCGCTTATGGACAGAATTGATATTCAGGTCGATGTTCCTGCGATTGATTATGACGATTTAAGCTCGGTGAAAAAAGGAGAAACGAGTGCGGAGGTTCGTAAAAGAGTGAATAAGGCTCGTGCGATTCAGAACGAGCGTTATAAAAATATTCAGGGAATCAACTCAAATTCGCAGCTTACGGCAGGTATGCTTAATGAATACTGCCGTCTTGACGACAGGGCGGACGCACTTTTAAGAACGGCTTTCGATACGCTCGGCCTTTCGGCAAGAGCGCACAGCAAAATATTAAAGGTCGCACGCACGATTGCCGACCTTGCAGGTGAGGAAAATATCGGTGCGGCGCATATCGCCGAGGCGATTCAGTACAGGAATATGGACAGAAAGTTATTTTAAGAGGCGGCAATGAACGGTATAAAAGAATTTGTACAGGAAACGAAAAACAAGGGAATGGTTCTCGGACTTGATACCATGCGCACCCTTGCCGAAAGGCTCGGCAATCCGCAGAACAAGCCCAAGCATATAATCCACATTGCGGGGACGAACGGCAAAGGCTCTGTCGGTGCGTTTATCGAGTCGGCTTTAATCTGTTCGGGTCATACTGTCGGGCGGTACACGTCACCGGCAGTATTTTCGCATTTGGAGGTTTTTCGGAAAAACGGAAAAAGCATCTCCGAAGATGAGTATAACAGGCTCATGAAAACGGTTATGGATACGGGAATTGTCCCGACCGAATTTGAGGCTGAAACGGCGCTTGCGTTTCTGTTTGTTTCCGGCTGCGATTATGCGGTTATCGAAACAGGACTCGGCGGTTTGGAGGACGCAACCAATATAATCACCGCACCTAAAACAGCGGTCATTACGTCAATCTCTCTTGACCATATGCGTTTTCTGGGCGGCACAATCGAGGAAATCGCAGCGCAAAAATGCGGTATCTTCAATGAAAATACAACGGTAATATCGGCGGTGCAAACCGAAGCGGCACGGCGGATAATAGCGCAGAAAGCACGCAGACTACAATTGTCGTCTGCCAAAAAAACAGAAAATATTCGTGCATTTGACAATTATCAGCTTTTTGATTACGGTGCGATGAAAGACGTTAAAATAAGGCTTATGGGCGAGTTCCAGACGGATAATGCGGCGGCGGCAATCGAAACGCTTTTGTCGCTCGGTATAAACGAAAACGATATTCGTAGCGGTCTGGAGAGCGCTCAATGGCACGGCAGATTTGAAATAATTTCAAAAGAACCGATTGTCATTATTGACGGAGCGCATAACCGGAGCGCTTTTTATGAACTGAAAAAAAGTCTGATTAAATATTACCCTGATTCAAAATTTAATTTTATAACGGGAGTTTTAAAGGATAAGGAATATAATATTGCCGCCGAGTTGTTTGCGCCTTTGGCACAGAGCGTTTATACCATAACTCCGCCAAATCCCCGCGCACTGGATAAAGCGGAATATGCCGAGGAATTTAAAAGGCACGGCGTGAATGCCGTGCCGATTGAAACGGATAATTTAAAATCTGTACTGCGCAGCGGCTGCGTAAATGTGATTTTCGGGTCGCTTTCGTTTATGGCGCAGATTAAAGATGTTTTTCAATCATATCTTCAAAATCATCAATAGAATGAGCGCCGATAAGCTTGTCGGCAGGCTTGCCGTTTACGAACAGAATAATCGTCGGAATCGAAACTATCCCGAATTGAGCGGCAAGACTGCCCTCCTCGTCTACGTTGACCTTGCCGACCTTTATTCTGCCCTCATACTCGCTTGCAAGCTCGCCGATTATAGGTGAAACCATTCTGCACGGACCGCACCACGTTGCCCAGAAGTCAACAAGAACGGGTATGTTTGATTTTGTAACCTCCCCGTCAAAATTACCGGATGTTAATTTGATTTCCATGATTCATTCCTCCATTCCTCCGCCTATGCGGATAACGAAATATATTTTCTGTCTACTATTTTACACTCACATTTGCCGTTTGTCAAGTCCGTAAATTCATTAATCAGCCTGTCTGTTTCATTAATCGGAGAACATACGGTAAATTCCACGTCACTGCTGTACACGGTATCCGAAAGACGAATCTCCTCTGACGCTATTTTATGCTGAATCCGTCCCGATAATGTATAATCGGCTTTTACGGAAATTACATCGCACATTGTGCGTGTGACAATTCCCGACGCTTTAAGCCCCTCCTTTGCCGAAGCGCCGTATGTATGAACCAGTCCGCCCGTTCCGAGCAGTGTGCCGCCGAAATATCTTGTTACAACAACGATAACGTCAACAAGCTCTGCCTTGCGGATTGCGTCAAGCACGGGCATTCCTGCCGTTCCCGACGGTTCGCCGTCGTCGCTGTAGCGGAAAATGTTGTTTTCATCTATTATATATGCGTACACGTTATGCGTTGCGTCGGGGTACTTTGAGCGGATTTTGTTTAAAAACTCAACCGCTTCGCTCTCCGAACCGACGGGCTTTACGTTTGCAATAAATTTTGATTTCTTTTCAATAAGAAGAGATTCCGATTCATGCTCAACCGTTTTATAGCTATTCTTCTGTGACATATTCTTTTACCCTTTCATAAGCTCCGCTGTCGGCAAGCAGCTCCATTTTTGTTCCGTCAGCGGCGTATTCTTCATTAAGCACTTTTTGATTTGTGTGCAGCTCGTTTACAAGCGAACCCATGCTGTACGGAATACATACGGTTATGCGCCGTTTCTGTCCCGGGGCGGTTTCGCATACCGCTTTCATCAGACCGTCAATATTAATTCCGTTTTTGGCGCTTATGCAAACGGTTTTCGTAAATTCGCCTTTAAGAACGGGTTCTGCGTCAAGCTTGTCGCATTTATTGAACACGCCGATTATCGGCTTTCCGCCTGCCCCTATATCCGACAGAACACGCTCGGCGACGGTTATTTGATTTTGCGCCTCCTCGCTTGACGCATCAATTACGTGTATAAGAAAATCCGCAACGGCGGCTTCTTCAAGCGTTGATTTGAATGCTTCGACAAGGTGATGCGGCAGCTTGCGTATAAATCCGACCGTATCGACAAGCAGAATATGCCTGTTGTCCTCAAGCGTTATCCCCCGTGAGGTCGGGTCGAGCGTTGCGAACAGCTTGTCCTCGGCGAAAACTCCTGCGTCGGTAAGCTTGTTCAAAAGCGTGGATTTGCCCGCATTAGTGTACCCGACAAGAGCCGCTGTTATAACTCCGTCCTTTTTCCGCCGTGTGCGGATTAATTCACGCCGCTTTTTTAACTCCCGTATTTCTTCTTCAAGCGCTGAAATGCGCCGTCTTATATGACGTCTGTCGCTTTCAAGACGTGTTTCGCCGGGACCTCTTGTTCCGATTCCCGCACCCGTTCGGCTCATCTGCTCGCCAAAGCCCCTCAGACGGGGCAGTCTGTATTTAAGCTGCGCAAGCTCTACCTGCAATTTTCCCTCTGCGGTTTTGGCACGCATTGCGAAAATATCAAGAATAAGCATTGAACGGTCAAGCACCTTGATTTTCAGAATATCGGATATGTTTCTCATCTGTACGGGCGAAAGCTCGTCGTCAAATACTATGCAGCCGGTGCCGAGAGTTTCTATTGCCGCCTTGATTTCTTCAAGTTTGCCTTCTCCCATATACGTCGCCGCTTCAAGGTCGGGCTTGTTCTGTATCACACAGGCGACAACCTCGCCGCCCGCCGTTTTGACAAGCTCGCCAAGCTCCTCGATGGATTCGTCCGTTGTGTCGGCTAGATAATCGCGCAGTGAGCGGTGCACGCCGGCAAGTATAAATTGTTCTTTTTTTTCCATATTTAAACCTTTCAAGTGTTTATTATATGCTTATTATACCAAAAAAAATGCGTTTAGTACAGTATTTTAAAAAATTTTTTTAACTTTTTTTCAAAAACATCTTGTAAATTTAGAATTTTATGTTATAATAGATAGGTATTGATGTATATTAACGTGTAAAGGAGGGTTTTTCGTGCAGAATATATTTCTTGTAATACACATGATTGTGACATTGCTGCTTATATTTATAGTTCTTGTGCAGGAGGGTAAGGACCCCGGCATGAGAGGTATTCAGGGTGCGTCATCCGACATGGGCGATTCGTTCTTTAAGCATAACGGCGGTACAACAAAGGAAGCTATGTATATTAAAATTACAACAACGCTTGCTATATTGTTCCTTGTAACAACTATGGCTTTGGTAGTGCTGTCAGCTTAACCGAACAAACTTTTTTAAAAAAATCTTAAAAATATCTTGACAACTGCATAGGTAATAAGGTATAATAAGTATATTGTGTGAATATTTAGTACAAGCTCACACATGGTTATGTTTGAATTGACTTGCCGGAGGGAGGGATAAAAGTGTCTGAAGTTAGAGTAAAAGATAATGAATCCTTAGACAGTGCATTGCGCCGTTTTAAGCGTCAGTGTGCGAAATCAGGCGTTATGTCAGAAATCAGAAAGCGTGAGCATTATGAGAAACCCAGTGTAAAGCGCAAAAAGAAGTCTGAGGCTGCGAGAAAGAGAAAGTATTAATCCGCAGACAGCTTAAATTGATTTTTCGGGAGCTGCCGTTTAAAGACGGCAGCACCTTATTTGCTGGTATAGCTCAGTTGGTAGAGCAGCTCATTCGTAATGAGCAGGCCGCGGGTTCGAGTCCCATTACCAGCTCCATAAAAAACCGCTTAAATGCTATGTTTAAGCGGTTTTTGTGTTTTTGATTATTTTTATGTTTTGTCCGTTATGCCTTTTATTATGGCGGCGCATGACGGTTTTTTATTTTATAATATTGTTTATACTGTTTTTTAATACGGCAAAATCCTCTGTAACCGTTTTATAAACGTCTGCCATATGCAGTGTTTGGTATTTATGTGCCGCTATATCTCTAAATCCTGCAATTGCTTTCCATGGTATTTCGGAATATTGCTGTCTTACTTCCGATGAAAGACTTTTTACAAGCTCTCCGATATTGATTACCGTCATACATACGGCACGTTTTAATATTTCATCCGAGTTAAATATGTCAAAGCTTTTATTATCTGTCATGTCAAGAGCAATATTTATTTCGCTTATTATTTTTGACATAATTATAATATCTCTATGCTGCATAAATCTGTACCGCCTTTCCAATTTCAATCAGTGAGTTTTCGGGCAGCGGTGCATGAATAATGTCGACAGGTAAATTCAAAATATCTTCTATACGGTTTTTTAAGGCTGACAAGGTTAAAAGCGATACGGCAGACGTATTAAACTCAATCAACAAATCAACGTCGCTTTCATCTGTGTTTGTACCGTCTGCATATGAACCGAAAAGCGTTATGCTTTTTATATTAAATTCTTTTGCGACAGATGATACGTCTTTTATTATCTGTTCTAAAGTAAGCATGATTTGTAAGCCCCCTTCTGTTTTATATTATGTACGGCAAATCACATTGCTTTATATTTATTATACACAAAATGTACGGAAACGTCAATATATTTTAAACGAAATGTTTTAGTCGCTATGCTATGTTTAAGCGGTTTTTTGTTGCATTAACGGAAAATGTATGATATAATAATAAAAAGGAGTGATAAGCGTGAACAACTGGAGCTCAAAACAATATTTGAAATTCGGCAACGAAAGAACTCAGCCGTCGCAGGACCTTATAAGCAGATTAAAAATTAATCCGAAATCAATTCTCGATATAGGGTGCGGTCCCGGCAACAGCACAAATGCGCTTGCGGAACGGTTCTGCGACGCACATATAATAGGTATAGACTCATCGCAGAATATGCTTGATTCGGCAATTGCCGCTTATCCGGAGCTTGATTTCAGAAAATGCTGCGTTCCCGATGAGCTTGATTGTATTGACGGTAAATTTGACTTGATTTTTTCAAATGCCTGCATACAATGGATTCCGAACCATGACCGTCTTTTGAGCGCACTCATGAATAAGCTGGCGGAGGGCGGTATGCTTGCGGTACAGATTCCGATGACGCAGGAGGCGCCGTTTTATAAAATTTTAACGGATACGGTCGTGCACGGGAAATGGGAAAAGCTTAAAAAAGTCCGTGATTTTTACAACCTTGTACCCGAGCAGTACTATGACTTGCTTTGCGGTATAAGCTCCTCATTCGATATTTGGCATACGATATATTTTCATACGGTAAACGGAGCGGACGGAGTTATTGACTGGTACAGGGGCAGCGGTCTGCGCCCGTATCTTGACGCACTCGATGAAACGGAGCGTGATGAATTTCTTGCGGTTCTGCGTAAAAGAATAGAGCATCAATACCCGATTCGCCGAAACGGAAAGGTCATATTAAAAATGCCGAGACTGTTTTTTACGGCGCTGAAATAAAATTTATTTACAAAATGTTTTTATTTGCCTTGTATAAATGACTTGATTATTTGTTTTAAAGATGTTATAATATAAATTATTATAATAAGGAAAGGTCTTGATTTTATGGCGGAAAAGTACGGGGTTGTACCTCCTAAATTTACGAAGGAATGGTGGCCGTATTTCTGGGAATATTACAAGGTTCATACCATTGTCATAGCTTTTATAATTATAGCGGTGGTGACTACGGCGGTACAGTGCGCCGGCAGAGAAAAATATGATTTGAACGTTACATACGGAGGAAAGCTTTCATTCGATACCGAGCTTACTCCAAAGCTTGAGGAGGAATTTGAAAAGTACATAGACGATGTTGACGGCAACGGCGAAAAAAACGTGTTCTTTCAGGCAATGACGATTTCGGGACTTCAGGGCTACGAGCAGTATGATTATGCTTTGGAAACAAAATTGCAGCTGGAATTTCAGATGGAAAATTCGTTTATTTTCCTGCTTGATAAAACGCAGATGGACACGCTTATGAAAATGGACTCCGCAGGCGAGACATTCACTCCCGTTTCGGAATGGGCGGACAATGTTGACGAGAGCCGTCTTGTTAAGGCGGACGACGGAAAAGCATATGCGGTCGATATATCCGACAGCAAAATTTTTGCGGACTGCGGACTTCCGAGCGAGGGAACATATGCGCTGCTTAAGCTTAATCTAAAGCCGGAGGAGAAGGCGGCGTACGAAAGCTCAAAGAAACTTTTGAGAGAAATAATAAAATAAGGATTTGATAAATATGGCAGTTCTTATGAAGCAAAACGATAAAACCGAATATGAACTGTTTTCGGAGTACAGGCGCACACATTCGCCGCAGGTGCGTGACGAAATAGTTGAAAAATATATGTATATAGCCGAGATTCTTTCAAGGCGGTTTATAAACAAGGGCGTTGAATACGATGATATTTACCAGGTAGCGAGCATGGGAATTTTGTTTGCGGTGGAGAGGTTTGACCCCGACAGGGGTGTGAAATTCCCGACATTTGCAACGCCAACGGTTTTGGGCGAAATCCGCAAGTATTTCAGGGACAAGGGCAGCTTTGTGAAAATCCCCAGAACACTTTATGAGATATTTTATAAGGCGGAGCGGATACGGCGTGCAAATGAAACTGCGTCAAAAAGCGAAATCGCAAGACTTCTGAATTTATCGGAGGAGGAGCTTGACGAGGCTTATAAAATGGGTGACGCCGCATTTATAAAATCGCTTGAAGATGAGGCGTATGCGGACGGTCCTTTGAACTGGGGCAATATAATCGGCGCTGAGGACGACCGTTTTCTGATGATTGAAAACAAGGATTTTCTGCGCTACTGCATGGAGCAGATGACCGAAACCGAACAGGAATTTATTCGGCTCAGGTATTACGAAAACGAAAGTCAGACGGCAATAGCCAAAAAGCTCGGCATAAGCCAGATGCAGGTGTCAAGGCTTGAACGCAGGCTTTTGAAGAAATTAAGAAATTTGTATTTTAAAAATTAAGAATTAACATAGGTTCGGCATAAGCGGTGCAGTTTTATGCCGGCGGAACGGAGGTTCACGGTGGATAAGACAAAGAAAGAATTTATTGAATTTATGATGGAATCGGACGTACTGCGTTTCGGCAGCTTTGTTACAAAAAGCGGCAGAAACACTCCGTATTTCGTAAACACGGGAAATTATAAAACGGGAAAGCAGATTGCAAGGCTCGGCGGATTTTATGCAAAGCTTGTCAAGGAAACGATAGGCGATGAGTTTGACTGTATGTTCGGTCCTGCATACAAGGGTATTCCGCTTGCGGCTGCTGCTGCTGCGGCGCTTTACAACGATTACGGAATTGATAAACCGTATTTCTTTAACCGCAAGGAGGAAAAAGACCACGGCGAGGGAGGTTCTCTGATAGGCTATAAACCGCAGGATGGCGACAGGGCAATAATTATCGAGGACGTTATAACCGCAGGAACGGCGGTTCGGGAGACGATGCCGATTCTGAAAAATGCGGCTGACGTAAGCGTTGACCATATGTTTATATCGGTAAACCGCTGTGAGTTCGGACAAAACCCCGAAAAGACAACGGTCAGCGAGGTTATGGAGGAATTTGGAATTAAGGTTCATGCAATAGTGACCGTTGCGGATATTCACGAATATCTCAAAGAAAGCGGAAAATATGACGACGTTTTAAAGGACATGGAAGAATATATGAAAAAATACTGTGTTTTATGAATATGAAAGGGGTTGAATGAGTATGAAAAAACTGCTTTGCGCAGTGCTTGCGGCAGGCTTGATGTGCTCCGCCGTACCATCTGCGTTTGCCGAAAAGGACGTATGCTCGGTAATGGTTGATAATGAGGAGGTTAAGTTCGACCAGCCTCCGACTGTGGTTGACGGCAGAATGCTGGTTCCCATAAGAGCCGTATTTGAAAAGGCGGGCGCTGAAGTTGACTGGGACGGAGCGACAATGACCGCAACCGTAACAAGAGGAGATACCGTTGTTTCGATAACGGCGGACAAGGATATTATTTTTAAAAACGGAAAGGCTGTTCCGCTTGACGTTCCCGCAGCGATTATAAACGACAGAACACTTATTCCGCTGCGTGCTGTTTCGGACGCTCTCGATTTCGGAGTTACATGGAACGGCGCTCAGTCAACCGCTCTTATTGCAACGAATAACAAGCCGTACAGGGCTTTTGCGATGTCAAAGAGAGGGTTCAGAGATTTGCCTGCGGTTTCGGATTTTTATGTGAGCGGTTCATGCGTAAATAACGAGACCGACCTTGACGGCGACGGAACAAATGAGACGGTTTCGTTTACGTCGGCGGCGGATACCGAAAATTCCGAAATGCCGCTTTTGGTTATAAACAATACCGATTTTTCATCCGTTATCAAGGAGGATTTCGGCAGTCTGAGCGCACTCGGCGTTATAAGCATTGACGGCGAGGGCAAACAGATTGTTGTTGTGGGAAACGGCGATATAAAAACAGCGCATTTTTATACCTATGACGGTACGGCGCTGACGCCGCTTGGCGATAACACGGGAATTTCATTTAAGACCCGTTTGCTGTTTGACGAGAACAAGTACGTTATATCGGATATTCACGGCTTATGCTTTATGGATATAATGATTACAGGCAGTTTCTATAAGCTGGGGGACGGAAATTTCAAGTATTACAAGCTTACGGATGCGGAAAGCTTTGCGCCCCGTGACTTAACGCACACATATAACGATAACATTCTTCTCAAAAAGATAGTTACCGATAAATATTCAAAGGGTGCATATAAAAATGCGGTTGCATATGATTTGGTAAAATCCGAGGAACTGTATAAATTCAGACTTCTTGAAATGTATGTTGACCCTCAGGATCCGTCATACACGGAATTTTATGTACAGCTTCCCGACGAGAGCAAAGCGGTATTGACAATATATCATCAGTAGAATGGAGATTTTTATGAATAGATTTATAAAACTTCTTATTATAACAGTAATGCTTATGCTGCCGTCGGCGGCGTATGCGTATAACGTTGTGGATTTGCCCGAGGAAATGACCCTTTCGGACGCAATGGGGATTTTTTCGGCAGATGAAATTAAAAGCGCCACAATATCAAACGTTTCGGACGAGCAGTATATCGACCTTACACGCGAGCAGATAAACGACTTTTATTATGCGGTATATAATATGAATGTGTACCGCTCAATAAATCCGACGCCGTTTCGGGGTACGGCTATAAATCTGCATACCGATACGGACGTTGTGAGCTATTTTGTCGGTTCGGGCATTCAGATTGGAATGTACGGTGAGGACAATTATGTCTGCTACAAAGTTAAAGGCGCAGACGAGGATTTTCTTACCTATATAGATTCGACATATAAGGACAGCGAGGAAAAACGCAGCGGCGCAACGATAAACGTAAACCGCAACAATGATTTTTTAAAGCTTCCGTCCGCACAGTGGGCAAAAACCACAATAAAAGAGGCGGCAAAGAGAAATCTTGTGCCGTACAGGCTTACGTCAAAATACAGCGCAAACATCTCGCGTGAGGAATTTTGTGTGCTGATAGGTCAGTTTTTGACCGTTACGTCGGAATATGCAAATCTTGACGCATATGTTGAGCATAAAAACGGAGCGTATCTGCGGGGGAATTTTGACGATTGTAACGGAAAGGATTCGTCAATTGACGTTCTGTATGCTTTGGGAATTGTAAACGGCAGGGGCGACAATAAATTTGACCCCGACGGTACTCTCTCCCGTGAAGAGGCGGCAAAGATAATCACTTCGGCGGCGGAGCAGTTTATAACGATATACACAAACAAGGACCTGACATATTCCGATCAATACGAGATTTCAAAATGGGCGCATTATTCCGTTCAGTGGGTAACGGATAAAGGAATTATGAACGGTACGGAGGCAAGCGTTTTCAGCCCTCATTCGGACTATACTGTGGAGCAGGCAATAACCACGGTGAGCCGTTTATATGAATATGTGAAAAGTCTTATTGTCTGATTGTGCAAAATCGACAAAATATGTATGAACAAAAATTTTACATTTTGTGAACATTTTTTTAAATTTTCTATTGATTTTTTGAAAAAAAGTGGTATAATAAATATACAATTTATTTTGAAAGAACATTCGGCTTATTGATAGAGTAGGTCGGGTGTTTTTTTTTACGGAAAATAATCTGAAATGAATATTTTATTAATTAATTGAAAATTTTTGAAAAAATTAAAAAAAACAGTGGTAATTTTAATAAATGTATGTTATAATAAAATCGGTATAGATTGCAAAGGGCGGTCAAAAGCTCTTTTAATATATAAAAGGATGTGAAATTTTTTGGGTTTATTTGATAAGATTTTCGGCTCGTACTCAGACAGAGAGCTGAAAAAGGTAACGCCGATTGCCGATAAGGTAATGGCACTTGAAGATGATATGGCTAAGCTTACGGATGCGGAGCTTAAAGCCAAAACTCCCGAATTTAAGGAGAGACTTCAAAAAGGAGAAACGCTTGACGACCTTCTTCCCGAGGCTTTTGCGGCAATGCGTGAGGCAAGCTGGAGAGTTCTGGGCATGAAACATTTCTATGTTCAGGTTATAGGCGGAGTTATCCTGCATCAGGGACGAATTGCCGAAATGAAAACAGGTGAAGGTAAAACTCTTGTTTCAACGCTTCCGGCATATCTGAACGCTTTAACGGGCAAGGGGGTACATATCGTTACCGTAAACGATTACCTTGCAAAACGAGACAGCGAATGGATGGGTAAGGTGTACCGCTTTATGGGTATGACCTGCGGACTTATCATTCATGACAAAACATCGCAGGAAAGGCGAGAGGCTTACGCCAGCGATATTACCTACGGAACAAATAACGAACTGGGCTTTGACTACCTGCGGGATAACATGGTTGTCCATAAGGAGGAAATGGTTCAGAGAGGTCATAATTATGCGGTTGTGGACGAGGTTGACTCGATTCTTATAGACGAGGCGAGAACGCCGCTTATTATTTCCGGTCAGGGCGGCGAATCAAGTGATTTGTACCGTGTTGCGGATATGTTTGTAAAGCGTCTGAAAAAGCTGGTTCTTACAGAGCATGACGATAAACAGCTCGACACGGACGTTGACGCAGATTATATAGTAGACGAAAAAGCAAAAACGGCAACTCTTACCGAAAGAGGCGTAAAGAAAGCCGAGCAGGGTTTCGGAATAGACAACCTTTCCGACCCCGAAAACATGAAACTTCAGCACCATATAAATCAGGCATTGCAGGCGAACGGCGTAATGCACCGTGACCAGCAGTATGTCGTTAAGGACGGCGAAGTTCTGATTGTTGATGAATTTACGGGACGTATCATGCCGGGCAGACGCTACAGCGACGGTCTGCATCAGGCTATAGAGGCAAAAGAGGGCGTTAAGGTTGCCGCCGAGTCAAGAACTCTTGCGACAATTACGTTCCAGAATTTCTTCAGATTATACGGCAAGCTGTCGGGTATGACGGGTACCGCTCTTACGGAGGAAGAAGAATTTCAGCATATATATAAGCTTGACTGCGTTGCCGTTCCGACAAACAAGCCTGTTATCCGTGTGGATATGCAGGATTCGGTTTATAAAACCGAGGCGGGAAAATTCCATGCGGTTATCGAGCAGATAAAGGAATGTCATGCAAAGGGACAGCCCGTGCTTGTGGGTACTGTAAATGTCGATAAATCGGAGCAGTTAAGCGCACTGCTGAAAAAGCAGGGAATTGCTCACGAGGTGTTAAATGCAAAATACCATGAAAAGGAAGCCGAAATTGTTGCTCAGGCAGGTAAAAAAGGCGCTGTTACGATTGCAACGAACATGGCGGGTCGAGGTACCGATATTATGCTCGGCGGTAATGCGGAGTATATGGCAAAGCACGAAATGGCAAAGCAGGGTTTCAGCGATGAGCTTATTGCCGAGGCTACAGGTTTCGGCGATACCGATGATGAGGATATTATCAATGCCAGAAAAGTATTTACGGAGCTTAACGATAAATTTAAGGAACAGATTCAGCCGGAGCGTGAAGAGGTTAAAAAAGCAGGCGGACTGTTTATTATAGGAACGGAAAGACACGAATCAAGACGTATTGACAATCAGTTAAGAGGACGTGCGGGACGTCAGGGCGACCCCGGTTCATCGAGATTCTTCCTGTCGCTTGAGGACGACCTTATGAGAATTTTCGGCTCGGAAAGAGTTAAAAAGCTTGTTGAGGGTCTGGGACTTGAGGAAGACCAGCCGATTGAGGCAAAAATGCTGTCGAACGCAATTGAAAACGCACAGAAAAATCTGGAAAGCCGTAACTTTGATTCACGTAAGCACGTGCTTGAATATGACGAGGTTATGAACGAGCAGCGTAAGATTATTTACGCACAGCGCCAAATGGTTCTTGACGGCGAGGACATTTCGGGTACGGTTAAAAACATGATTGAAAGCGTAATTGAAGACGCTCTTGACGATTATATCGGAATTTCGGAAATCCCCGAGGAATGGAATATCCGTGCAATCGTTGATTTTGCAAACCGTCATTTGTTTGCGCAGAATCAGTTTAACATTTCCGATGAGGAGCTTGAAACGATTACACGTGAGGACGTCAAGGACGAGCTGATGGATATTGCAATGAAACGCTATGCAAATCAGGAGGAAGTATTCGGCGAGAATATGCGTGAGCTTGAAAGAGTTATCATGCTGAGAGTTGTCGATACTCTTTGGATGGACCACCTTGACGAAATGGAACACGTTAAGAGGGAAATCGGCTTGCGGGCGTACGGTCAGCACGACCCCGTTGTGGAATATAAGAACGTCGGCGCAGAGCTGTATCAAGGTATGCTTGACGCAATCAAGCGTGATACGGTTACGTATGTACTGAGCGCTATGCCGAGAGTTCAGATAGAACGTGAACAGGTTGCAAAGCCGCTTGATACGGGCGGTGACGGTTCGCTGAAAAATACGGGCGCAAGAGCAAAGCAGGAGCCGGGCAGAAATGACCCGTGTCCGTGCGGCAGCGGAAAGAAATACAAGCACTGCTGCGGAAAAGATAAATAAGTGGGGCTGTTGCATTTAGCGCAGACCGTTCAATAAATTGAACTACACACGAAATTAACCCTCGGCGTACCAATGTACGCCGTCGGGCAAGGTGAAACTTAATTTCATGCGTTCTGCATCTAAAGCCAATCAGCCCCATGGGACTGCTGAATTTAGCACAGACCGTTCAATAAATTGAATTGCACACAAAACTAACCCTCGGCGTACCAATGTACGCCGTGGGGCGTGGAAAAATCGGGTGTTCAGACAAAATGGAACTGCTGTATTAATACGGCAGTTCTTTTTTTAATAATTTTTTCCTTCACCCCTTGAAATCAATATTTTTTTGTGGTATAATATGCTATAATAGGGATAGAATTTTTAATCTATTTTAATATTATATCAAAAGGAGAAGAGAGACATGGAAAAAACACAGGTTTTGAAAACGCTTACCGACTGCGGACTTGTTGCCGTGGTAAGAGCAAACAACGCTGACGAAGCAATCAGAATCGCCGATGCTTGTTTGGAGGGCGGCTGTACGGGAATCGAACTTACATTCACCGTCCCCGGCGCTCACAAGGTTATCGAGGCTTTGGCGAATAAGTATAATAAAGGAGAAATGATGCTCGGCGCAGGAACAGTTCTTGACAGTGAAACCGCAAGAATGGCTATTCTTTCGGGCGCTAACTTCATCGTAAGCCCCGGCTTTAACGAAAATTCGGCAAAGCTCTGCAACCGCTACGCCGTTCCGTATACACCGGGCTGTATGACAATCACAGAAGTGCTTCACGCTATGGAGGCAGGTGCGGATATTATAAAAATATTCCCTGCCGATTTGTTCGGCCCTACCATTATCAAAGACATAAAAGGTCCTTTGCCCCAAGCTAAGCTTATGCCGACGGGCGGCGTTGACGTATCAAACGTTGACCAATGGATAAAGGCAGGCGCTGTTATGGTCGGTGCAGGCTCATCGCTTACAAAGGGCGCAAAGACAGGCGATTATGCGGCAATAACAAAGACCGCAAAGGAATTTATCGCAAAAATAAAAGAAGCAAGAGGACAGTAACGGAGGTTTATAAAAATGGCTAAGGTTGTTACAATGGGCGAGATAATGCTTAGATTATCAACTCCCAATAATGAAAAATTTATACAGGCAGACGAATTTGACGTATGCTACGGCGGCGGTGAGGCTAATGTTGCCGTTTCGCTTGCCAATTACGGACATGACGCTGAATTTGTTACAAAAGTTCCCGAAAACCCAATCGGCGACTGCGCCGTTGCGGCTTTAAGAAAACTGAACGTCGGAACAAAGCACATAGCAAAGGGCGGAGAAAGACTCGGAATTTATTTCCTTGAAACAGGCTCGGCAATGAGAGCGTCAAACGTTGTTTATGACAGAGCGCACTCGTCTATTTCGACAGCAACACCCGATGATTTTGATTTTGATGAAATTTTTAAGGACGCAGACTGGTTCCACTTTACGGGAATTACTCCCGCAATTTCGGACGCTGCGGCAGAGCTTACGGAGGTCGCTTTAAAGGCTGCCAAAAAGCACGGCGTTAAGGTTTCCGTTGACCTGAATTTCAGAAAAAAACTATGGACGTCGGAAAAGGCGCAGAAGGTTATGACAAACCTTATGCAGTATGTTGATGTTTGTATCGGAAACGAGGAGGACGCCGAAAAGGTTCTCGGATTTAAGCCGGGCGAAACGGACGTTACCTCTGGCGATTTGCAGCTTGCGGGCTATGAAAGCATTTTCAAACAGATGGTGGATAAGTTCAATTTTGAATATGTAATTTCATCATTGAGAGTGTCAAAGTCAGCGTCGGACAACGGCTGGTCAGCTTGCATTTATTCAAGAGATACTAAGGAATTTTATCATTCGAGAGAATACAGAATACACCCGATTGTTGACCGTGTGGGCGGCGGAGACAGCTTTGCCGGCGGTACAATCTGCGGTTTCCTTGACGGAAAGAATTTCAAGGACGCATTGGAATTCGGCGTTGCGGCTTCGGCATTGAAACACACGATTCCGGGCGACTTCAATCTTGTAAGCCGTGCCGATGTCGAAGGTCTTGCCGGCGGCGACGGCTCGGGAAGAGTTCAGAGATAATTACATATTTTTATAAAAAAAGCCTGCCGTTCCGCAAAATTCTCGGAATACGGCAGGCTTTTTTGCCTCTTACGCTTTAAGCATGAATGAAGTACAATCTGTACATTCAACCATTGTCGGGTTTGCTTCGTGAGTGCCTACCTGAATGCTTGACAGTGAACAGTAGTCCTTAGATTGGCAGTGGTATGCACATTGTGTAACGGTACATTTTATGCTCTTATTCGGTGAGCAGCAGCTATTATCACTCATGATGATTCCTCCTGTAATTTTAAACATTTACTTTTTGTCATGACGGTAATATTATTTGTTATTTTTATTTTTTTATTCATGTATTCAAATTATCTTTCATAAAATAATTATATGTCAGTTCAAGGAGGAAAACATATGTCATATGATTACAATCGCATGATGTGCGATATAAAAATACTTAACAGCAATTATTCGGATTTTATAGAATATTTTTCTATCGGAAAATCGGTTATGGAGCGTGATATTCCGTGTATGTGCGTCGGCAGAGGAGAAAAAAAGCTGCTGCTTATAGGCGCTCACCACGGTTTGGAATACCTGACGTCGGCATTTCTGACAAAATTTTTATCAAATTATATCGTTAAGCTTATTACGAATACAGAGTATTTTGGGCATGATATACGTGAGCTTTACAAAAAAGTAACGCTTTTTATTGTGCCGATGATGAACCCCGACGGTGTGGATATTGCGATAAACGGACTTGATATTACAAATCCCTATCACCGCCGTCTTATAAGTATGGTCGGCATACACAGCTTTGATACGGTGTGGCAGGCAAACGCAAGAGGGGTTGATTTAAACCACAATTATAATGCGGATTGGAGCATGGTGGCTGAAAGACCTGCGCCGTCAAAATTCGGCGGTGAGTACCCCGAATCGGAGCCCGAAACTCAGGCGGTCGTAAAGCTTATACGTGAAAATAATATAGATATGATTTTGGCATTTCACAGTCAGGGACGCGAAATATACTACGATTTCGGCGGACTGGAATCGAAAAGGGCGAGAAGTATTGCGCTTAAGCTGTCCGACGCAAGCGGATATACCGTTGCGCACCCTACGGGCACGGCGGCGTTCGGCGGCTGTAAGGACTGGTTTATAGGCGAGTTCGGAAAAGAGGGGTTTACCATAGAAATCGGAAAGGGGAAAAATCCGCTGCCCGATGAGGCGCTGTATGAAATTTACGATGAAAATGCACGGCTTGTTTTAACGGCAATGAATGAGCTGTAATAAAAAATCATACACAAAAAACAGGTTATTATTTCGTACAAAATGATAGCCTGTTTTTTTAATTCTTTTGTTTATAGTGACAAAAAACAGGGTAAATAAAAAGTAGTTGAATTTTGAAATTAAGATAAATTAAATATGAAGGGAATGATTTTTATGAAAAGCTACAAAATGGAGGACATCCGAAACATTGCGGTTATGGGTCACGGTAAGTGCGGAAAGACATCGCTGACCGAAGCAATGCTTTTCAATGCCGGTGCAATAGACAGGCTCGGCAAGGTTGCCGACGGAACGGCGGCGACAGACTGTGACCCGGAGGAAATAAAACGTAAATTCTCGATTTCCGCAGCGGTTGCGGCTATGGAATGGAAGGATATGAAATACAATATCATAGATACGCCCGGATTTTTCGATTTTGCCGGCGGAGTTAAAGAGGGCTTGAGAGCCGCCGATTCGGCTCTTATCGTACTGAGCGGCCGCAGCGGCGTATCGGTGGGAACGGAGCAGGTGTTCAAATATGCAAAGGCTAAGGGCGTTCCGACCATGTTCTTTGTAAATAAAATAGATGATGACAGAGCGGACTATCAGAAAACGCTTGAAGAAATGAAAACTGTGTTCGGCAAATCAATAACGCCGTTCGTATACCCGATTCAGGAGGACGGAGAATTTAAGGGCTTCGTTGACGTGGTCGACATGACAGCCCGCCGCTATAACGGTATTTACAGAGAGGAAATTCCCGTTCCCGAGGGCATGGAGGACGTTGTCGCTCCTCTGCGTGAAATGATAATGGAGGCGGTTGCCGAAACGGACGAGGAATTAATGGTTAAATATTTCAGCGGCGAGGAATTTACCGTTGACGAAATTAAGGGCGCTATCAGAAAGGGCGTTAAGGACGGAAGTATTTTCCCCGTATACTGCGGCAGCGGTCAGGATAATATAGGCGTGCGCAGTCTTATGGACGGTATGGGAAAATATCTGCCCGCACCGTCGGAAATAGAAGAAATCGCAAGAAAAGCCGATACGGCAGAGCCTGTCGAGCTTGTTCAGTCAGAAACGGAAACAACGGCGGCAATCGTATTTAAGACAATCGCAGACCCGTTTGTGGGCAAGCTGTCGCTGTTCAGAGTATATTCGGGCGCAGTCAGGAGCGATTCGCAGCTTTACAACCCGAATAAGGGCGTAATGGAAAAGATAGGAAAGGTATATACAATCTGCGGTAAAAAACAGACCGACGCAGGCGTTATTAATGCGGGCGATATAGGCTGTGTCGCAAAGCTTGACGCAACAAAAACGGGCGATACATTATGCGAAAAGGGAAAGAATATCATTCTTACGGGAATCGAGTTCCCCGCACCCGTACTTTCAATGGCAGTTTCACCCGTTGCAAAAGGCGACGAGGAAAAGATTATCAGCGGCTTGATGAAGCTGTCCGAGGAAGACCCGACGTTTACCGTTACGAATAACACCGAAACAAAGCAGACGCTTATAAACGGTCAGGGCGAACAGCATATTGATGTTCTTGTAAGCAAGCTTGCCGGAAAATACGGCGTTAATGTAAAGCTTGACACACCCATTGTTCCGTACCGTGAAACGATAAAGGGCAAGGCGACCGTTGAGGGCAAGCATAAGAAACAGTCTGGCGGTCACGGTCAGTACGGTCATGTTAAAATTGAATTTGAACCGGGCATATCCGAGGAAATGATTTTTGAAGAAAAGGTATTCGGCGGAAGTGTTCCGAAGAATTATTTCCCTGCTGTTGAAAAGGGCTTGAGAGATTGCTGTGAAAAGGGTGTTCTTGCAGGCTACCCCGTGGTAAATCTGAAAGCTACACTGCTTGACGGCTCGTATCACCCCGTCGATTCGTCGGAAATGGCGTTCAAGACAGCGGCGTCAATTGCGTTTAAAGAGGGACTTAAACAGGCGAACCCCGTTCTGCTTGAACCTATAGGATATTTGAAGGTATACATTCCCGAAAGCATAATGGGCGATGTTATCGGCGATATAAACAAGCGCAGAGGTCAGATTATGGGCATGGGCGAAAGCGACAGAGAGGGGCTTAATCTTGTTGAGGCGGAAGTCCCCATGTCGGAAATGTTCAAATATGCGACCGACCTGCGTTCGATGAGCCAGGGACGGGGAACGTTTACATTTGAATTTGCACGCTATTCGGAGGCGCCCGCCAACGTTGCGGAGAAGATAATAGAAGAAAGTCAGAAATAAACCCAATCAGCCCCGAGGGGCTGCCGTATTCAGCGCAGACCGTTCAATAAATTGAACTACACACAGAATTAACCCTCGGCGTACCGATGTACGCTGTCGGGCAAGGTAAAATGTATTTTACTTAATTCCGTGCGTTCTGCATCTGAATCCAATCAGCCCCGAATAACCTAATCAACTCCCGAGGGATTGCCGTAATTTGCGGTAATCCCTTGTTTTTCCTTATATGTTTAGTAAAATAGTCTAAAAAATAAATAAATTTTTGTGAATTATAAGACTTACTATTTCAATAAAAATATGGTATCATATTAACATAGAAGAAATGTTGGGGAGTAAATCCCGATTTAGCAAAAAGAGTTAATCTGGACTTTTTGCCGTATATATATTTTTTTATAAGACGAGAGGGGAAGTTATAAAATGGCAGATTTACAACTAAAGCATGTATATAAGAGATATCCCAACGGCTTTGTCGGTGCAAGCGACATCAGCCTGGATATTGCAGACAAGGAGTTTATCATATTGGTAGGACCTTCGGGCTGCGGTAAGTCAACTACTTTGAGAATGATTGCCGGCTTGGAGGAAATTTCCGAGGGTGAGCTTTACATAGGCGGAAAGCTTATGAACGATGTTGCTCCGAAAGACAGAGATATTGCGATGGTTTTCCAGAACTACGCTTTGTATCCGCATATGACGGTATATGATAACATGGCATTCGCATTGAAGCTGAGAAAAACTCCGAAAGATGAAATCAAAAAGAGAGTTACCGAGGCAGCTAAAATTCTTGAAATTGAACAGCTCCTTGACAGAAAGCCGAAGGCTTTGTCGGGCGGTCAGAGACAGCGTGTGGCTATGGGTCGTGCTATCGTCCGCAGTCCTAAGGTATTCTTGATGGATGAGCCTCTTTCAAACCTTGACGCAAAGCTGAGAGTTGCGATGAGAACTGAGATTAAAAAGCTTCATCACAGACTTCAGACAACATTTATCTACGTTACGCATGACCAGACAGAGGCTATGACAATGGGTACACGTATCGTTGTTTTAAAGGACGGTATTATTCAGCAGGTAGATACTCCGACGAATCTGTATTCAGAGCCGTGTAACGTATTCGTTGCAGGATTTATCGGTTCACCTCAGATGAACATTATACCAGTAAAGCTTTCGGAAGAGGGCGACGCTATGTGGGCTTCATTCGGAAACAACAAGATAAGAGTTCCCGAGAATAAGGCAAACGCATTGAAGGACTACATAGGCAAGGAAGTTATCATGGGTATCAGACCCGAGGATATTAACGACGCTCCTGCCGCTGCGGCAGCAGTTCCCGACAGCACCTGCGACGCTTATGTTGAAGTTACGGAGCTTTTGGGTTCGGAAACTAACCTGTATTTGAAGATTGCAGATACACAGTTTGTTGCAAAAATCAACAAGAGGTCATCATCAAAGATTGGCGATAATATCAAGGTTGCATTTGATACAACAAAGCTTCACTTCTTCGATAAGGATACGGAGCTTGCAATTGTTCACTAATTGAAGATTTTACGGGGGGTGTAATTTTTACATCCCCTGTTTTGTTTTTTAATGTTTTGTTACAAATTAATTAACAAACTGTTATACTTTTGTCGATTTGCTTTAAAATTCCGCCGTTTTGTGTTATACTGAATCTTGTAACCACATCTGAACATTGTGCATAATATGGTAGTATATTAAACTGTAAATGTGAGGTGTCAGAGGTGGATAAATTATTGATAGAGGGCGGTAATCCGATACTGGGCGAAATAACGGTTCAGGGTGCGAAAAATGCGGTGCTGCCGATTCTGGCGGCGACGGTTCTTGCCGACAGCGAGTGTATAATTCACAATGCTCCAAAGCTTAGGGACGTGAATAAAACGGATTTGGTTCTCAAACGGCTCGGCTGTAACGTAAGGCGCGACGGCAATACGGTTTTCATTAACCCGACGGATTTTTGCAGCTGCCGTATATGCGAGGATTTGATGCGTGAAATGCGCTCGTCGATTATATTTCTGGGCGCAATAATTTCAAGATGCGGAAAAGCGGCGGTAAGTATGCCGGGCGGCTGTCCGATAGGTCTGCGCCCGATTGACCTGCACTTGAAAGGGCTTCAGGAGCTGGGCGTAAGCATAAAAGAGGAGCATGGTTACATAAACTGTTCTGCCGATAAGCTTGTCGGAGCGAATGTTCATCTTGATTTCCCGAGCGTCGGCGCTACGGAAAATATAATGCTTGCGGCGGTTTATGCCGAGGGCGAAACGTATATTTCCAATGCGGCAAGAGAGCCTGAAATTATCGACTTGGCGAATTTTTTAAACCTTATGGGCGCAAGGGTTCGGGGTGCGGGAACGGGACTTATACGCATAGAGGGCGTTTCGGAACGTCTGCACGGTGCGGAATATACCGTAATGCCCGACAGAATCGTTGCGGCGACATATCTTACGGCGGCGGCAATTACGGACGGTGAAGTCTTTTTGAGAAATACCGAGCCTAAGCATATGGGCGCAATGCTGCACGTTCTGCGTGAAATGGGTACAAAAATCAAGGTTGAGGAGGATACTATCCACCTCAAAAGCCGAGGCAGGCTTAAGGGCGTTCACAATATCCGGACTATGCCGTATCCGGGCTTTCCGACTGATATTCAATCGCCGTTTATGGCGGCGGCGGCTCTGGCAAACGGAACGAGCGTATTTACGGAAACAATATTTGAAAACAGATTTCGTCATGTTGACGAGCTTGTGCGCATGGGCGCCGATATAAGAGTTGAGGGCAGAAGTGCCATTGTACGGGGCGTTGAACGGCTTACGGGCGCACGGGTTGTTGCACAGGAGCTTAGAGGCGGTGCGGCTTTGGTTCTTGCGGCTCTTGCGGCTGACGGAAAAAGCGAAATCAGCGGAACGGAATACATAGACAGAGGTTACGAGGAAATAGAAAAATATCTTGCGGACTGCAACGCAGCCATAAAGAGAATCAGTGAATGAAAGGATAACTATGGCAGAAAGAAAGAAAAACAGAAATCGGCGCAGGCGAAGACTGCTCCGCTCGGCGGCGCTGCTGGTGCTTGCCGTTGTTCTTGTTGTTGCGATTTTATTTGTCACTCCGATTTTCAATATAAAAAATATATCGGTGTCGGGCAATAATGCGGTCAGTCTTGACAGCATAAACGCCGTAATCGGCGACATGATAGGGAAAAATCTGTTTTCCACATGGGATTCGACGATACGCGAGCGCTTGAAAACAATTGCATATATAGACGAGGCGGAGGTCAGCAGAACGCTGTTTCCTCCGACCTTGAACATAAAAATAACGGAATGTCAGACAGCGGCTTATTTTGACGTGAACGGCAAGCAGGTAATCGTTAATCCGGATTTAAAGGTGCTTGACGATTCAAATACTTTTTCGCTTGACGGAGTTCCCCTTGTAAGAGGAATTGAAATAAACGGCTATACGCTCGGCAAGCGTTTGCAGATTGACGATACGGAAAAATCCGAGGCGCTTTCAATATTTCTGAAAACCATGACGAAAACCGAACAGCTCGGCGACGTTCTGTATTTCGACCTGACAAGCATTACGGATTTGAAATTCAGCTACAAGGGGCAGATTGACGTTATATGCGGCAGCGCTTTGGAGCTTGATAAAAAGCTGCGTATGTTCAAGGCGGTTATGACAAGCGGTTCTTTGAGCGACGACACAAGGGGTACAATTGATTTAACCAACCCCGAACAGGCGGTTCATACACCGTAAATCACATAAAAAATTTAATTTTTGTGAAAAATCTATAAAAATAAGCCTAAAAGTTTTCATAAATTTTTAATTTAGTTTTCAAAAAACTATTGAATTAATCTTGAAAACATAGTAAAATAATAATATATGTAAAATAATACCCTCGTATGTCCGAGGGGGTTTCCAAACCACGAAGGAGGATATAGAATGAATATGCCTATAGATTTAGAAGAAAACAATACTATCGAGGGCGCAAGAATAAAAGTTATCGGAGTCGGCGGCGGCGGTAACAACGCTGTTGACAGAATGATTGAAGCAGGCGTAACAAAGGCGGAGTTTATCTGTGTGAATACGGACGCTCAGCAGCTTGCAACGGTAAAAGCTCCGACTGTTCTTCAGATAGGAACAAAGCTTACCAACGGATTGGGCGCAGGCGCAAAGCCTGAAATCGGCAGACAAGCCGCTGAAGAGACAAAGGACGAAATTAAGAATTTGGTTAAAGATACAGAAATGGTTTTCGTAACCGCAGGCATGGGCGGCGGTACGGGAACGGGTGCTGCTCCGATTATAGCCGAGGCGGCAAAATCACTCGGTATACTGACAGTTGCGGTAGTAACAAAGCCATTCTTCTTTGAGGGTCCTCAGAGAATGAGAAATGCCGAAGAAGGCATTAAACAGCTTGCGGAAAGAGTTGACGCTATAGTTACAATTCCAAATGATTTGCTTTTGAAAATTGCGGATAAGAAAGTAACAATAAACGATTCGTTTAAGCTTGCCGACGATATTCTTCGTCAGGGCGTTCAGGGTATTATTGAGGTTATTACTCAAAAGGGTATCATGAACTGTGACTTTGCAGACGTTAAGACAATCATGAAAGACAGCGGTGTTGCTCACATGGGTATCGGTATAGGCAAGGGCGAAAGCGCCGCTCAGGACGCTGTTCGCGCCGCTATAGAAAGTCCGCTGCTTGAAACAAGCATTGAGGGCGCAACGAATGTATTGCTTAACATCACGGGCGGCAGCGAGTTCTCGCTTGTTGATATGGGTGAGGTTTCGGGTCTTGTTCGAGAGCTTGTTTCGGAAGAGGCAAATATTATTGTCGGTACTGCAATGGACGATACTTTAAAGGACGAAATCAAGGTTACGCTTATTGCTACGGGTCTGAACGGCGGAGTAAGCCGCAAAAAGGACAGCCTTATGGACGAGTTCAGAAAGAATGCGCCTAAGTTCTCATCGGACGCACCGCAGCAGTCATCAGAAAGAAGAGCGCCTTCAAGCTTTTCATCATCGGTTGACAGCGACGACTCAATCTTTTCAAGAAGATTAAAGCCGGGCATGAGCAATATTGACGTACCGTCATTCTTTAAGCCGGGCAAATAATCCGTTTTTGACGGTGAAATTAAAACGAACGGGGGTGTAAAAAGTGATTTTTTGCACCTCCTTTTTAACGTTTTGCGGAGGATTGATATGAGATTATATACGTGTATGTGCGGCGGCAGAGAGGTTGCCGCTGTGGAAAAAAATAATGTGTTTTACGAGATTGTCAACGCCGATAATATGCTTGACCTTATAAAAAGCGGCGAGCCTGCTCAAATCGGAGCGCAGATACAGCCGACGGAAATTCTTGCGCCTGTTCCCAGACCGTATCAAGACATAATCTGTCTGGGACTGAATTACAGCGACCACCTTGAAGAATCAAACCGCTTTAAAAATGGCGAATTTCAAAAGGGTGATAACTGTGCCGTTTACTTTTCAAAAAGAGTAAACGAGGCGACAGCGCCGTTCGGAGCAATTCCGTCACACAGCGACATAGTTGACAGCCTTGACTATGAAGTTGAACTGGCGGTGATTATCGGAAAGCGTGCAAGCAAGGTAAAACAAGAGGACGCATTTGATTATGTGTTCGGCTATACGATACTTAATGACGTAAGCGCAAGGAATGTTCAAATGGCGCATAAGCAATGGTTTTTGGGAAAGAGCCTTGACGGTTTCACGCCTATAGGACCGTGCATCGTTACGGCTGACGAATTTTCCAATCCGCCAAAGCTTGATATACGCAGCTATGTAAACGGCGAACTGCGCCAAAACAGCAATACGGCGAATATGATATTCGGTGTTGATTATGTTATTTCCGAGCTGTCGCAGGGTATGACGCTTGAGGCGGGGACGATTATCTCGATGGGAACTCCGTCGGGAGTCGGAATGGGATTTGTACCGCCCGTATTCCTGAATAAAGGCGACGTTGTAAAATGCGAAATTGAGGGAATAGGATATATAGAAAATACGGTAGAATAAGAAAGGAAATTTAATTATGTTTATTAAAACAACGGACGATTCGGTAAGATTTACGGGAAGATGGAACGTTACGGAGGATTTTGCAATAACAACCGCTCCGGGCGGCATGATTGAGCTTGCATATTCGGGAACGGCGGCAGTACTGCATTTCAATACCGAAATGAATATGCGCCCGTATCCGCATTTGTGGATTTCGGTAGATGACGGTGCAAAAATCGAAGTGCCGGTTGACCATGTAATAAGAGTGGAGGCGCCCAATGACGGAGACCATGTTATTCGTGTAATTTACAAGGGTGCGGTTGAGGTTCAGCACAGATGGTATCACCCGCTTATCGGCAAGCTTGCGTTTACGGGTGCTGACGCTGATGCGGCGGCTGTACTTCCTGCTGATGACAGAAAAATAATTGAGTTTATCGGCGATTCGATTACCGAGGGCGTGCTTATAGACGAGTTCCGCAGATATGAGCAGTACGAGCAGTTTAACCGCCCAAATCAGGACGATGTGACGGCTACATATGCGTACCTTACGGCAATAAATCTGAACATGAAGCCCGTTATTATGGGCTACGGCGCAACGGGCGTAACAACAAGCGGCTGCGGTTCGGTGCCTCCTGCGAATGAGTCATATCCGTATGTGTATGACGGCGTTAGGGCAAAGGCTCAGGGCTCGGAAATTATCGTTATCAACCACGGCGCAAACGACAGAAGAAACGGCGCTGAAATGTATATAAGGGAATATGAAAAATTCCTGCACTTGGTAAGAGAAATAAATCCAAATTCAAAAGTCGTTGTTTTAAGCGCATTCTGCGGAGTGTTCCCGAAAGAGCTGGGCGAGATGGTTGAACGCTTTAACAAAGAAAATAACGACGATGTGAAGTTCATTAATTCAACGGGCTGGATTCCGGCTGAACCTCTGCACCCCTTGCGTGACGGTCACAAAATCGTTGCGGAGCATTTGACGGAAGAGTTGAAAAAGCTTTTTTGAGGTAGACTGACATGAATAAAAATGCGGTAAAATTAAGTCCCGCTTTTAAAGATTACCTTTGGGGCGGAACAAAATTAAAAGAAAAATACAACAAGCACAGCGACCTCGATAAGGTTGCGGAAAGCTGGGAGCTGTCCACTCACAAGGACGGGGCAAGTACCGTTGCGGACGGCGAATTTGCGGGTGTGACGCTCAATGAATATATAGAGAAAAATAAGGGGTGCATAGGCTCAAATGCCGAGAAATTCGAGTATTTCCCCATTTTGATAAAGTTTATTGACGCACGTGATAATTTATCCGTTCAGGTTCACCCCGATGACGAATATGCGCTTAAAACCGAGGGCGAATACGGAAAAACGGAAATGTGGTACGTGCTTGAGGCGGACGAGGGTGCGTCGCTTTACTACGGCGTTACGAAAAAAATAAGCCGTGAGGAGTTTCGCGGCAGAATCGAGAATAACACTCTTTTAGAGGTGCTGAATAAAGTTCCCGTAAAAAAAGGCGATGTGTTCTTTATAAAATCGGGTACGGTTCATGCCATAGGCAAAGGCATTGTGATTTGCGAAATTCAGCAGAACTCAAACACGACTTACCGTGTTTACGACTACGACAGACGTGATAAAAACGGAAATCCGCGAGAACTGCATATTGAAAAAGCCATTGCGGTATCTTCGCTTGAACCGTCGCAGAGAAATGAAACGAGCGTGAGCGGAAACGATTGCGTATTGTCGCAGTGCAAATATTTTACGGTGCGTAAGCTTAATCCGTCGGGCGGTATGGAGGTCGATATAACCGACAAATGCTTTCATTCGCTGATTGTGACGGACGGCAGCGGTGCTCTTGAACTGAACGGAATTACAACAAAGCTTAACAAGGGCGACAGCGTGTTTATTCCTGCACAGAACGGAAAATATAAGCTGAGCGGAGAATGTGACATTATTTTATCATATGTATGACTGCAATAAAAAGGACTGCTGAGGCAGTCCTTTGTTTTAATATTTTTGAAAATGCTGATAGTCTCTGTATGAACTCCATGCACCGCCCCATTCCCAGCCGTGCTCTTCAACAAAGATTCTGTATATCTCCGTACCCGGTCCTATGTATGCCGCTTTTGCAATTTCACTTGTCCAGTTTTCGGGATTTCTTGACCAGTACTCCGCCGCATTTGAATGTGAGCCGCTACCGCTTGAATTTACATAAGGATTAATCTGCGGATTGATGTCAATTGCTCTTCCGAGTGCGTGCTTTGATAATCTGCCCGTACCGTCGGTGGATTCTCTGTAATTAAATGCCGATGTATTGTTATGGTCAATTGACGTATAATCGTCAGCGCCGTACATATCGACAATTTCCATTCGCTCTATCGGATATTTTACATCGTACAGCTCCGCAAAAATATCGAGAACCTCTTCCGCTACAGCCTTGTTTACAACAAGATGACCCACCTCAACCTCATAATTGAAATTATAATGAGGTATGCTTAAATATGATAAATCGGAATACGATATATTGTCGTTGGTGTGCATTGATTTCCCGTCCATTGTATTGCGTATGTCCTGCGGTATATCCTGAGCCGTTCCTCTGTTTGATACGGGTGCGGCTGTCGGGGTGATGACAGGCTCGGCGGTGATTTCCGCTGTCGGCTCGGGCGTGCTTTCGTTTATAACCGCCGCCGGTATTGACGTGGGCTGTACGGTCTCCTCCGTTTTTTTCGATTTGTGTATTAACGCAATAAATACCGCAATTACCGCAATCAAAACGACAATCAGCAGTACAAGCATAATTGTTTTATCCTGCCTTGGGGGTTTCTTTCCCTCGCGCTTTCGTATTTCATTATAATCCATAAAAATTCATAGCCTTTCCGTTTTCAAAATTATTATTAATTTTATCATACTTTTTACATTATTGCAAGAATAATTTGTAAATTTGTTTTAATATTATTGACTAAAACGGTAATATTATGATATAATTGTATCATTAAAACTTCGGGAGGGGTATATGTGCTGGCGGTTGAAAGGCGCAGTAAAATAGAACAGATTATAAATGAAAATAAAAGCGTGCTTGTTGTCGATTTGGCAAAGCAGTTTGACGTGACGACCGAAACAATAAGAAACGACTTGTTAAAGCTTGAAAAGCAGGGAATATTAATCCGAACCTACGGCGGAGCAACTCTCGTTGAAGGCAGCGTTCCCGAACTGACGATAACGGAACGCGACGTGGTTAATTACGAGGAAAAACAGCGTATAGGAAAACGTGCGGCGCAGATGATACGAAACGGCGAAACGATATTCCTTGACGCAAGTACGTCGGCATGGCATCTTGCAAGAAATCTGAAAGAGAAAAAGGGCGTTACAGTAATTACAAATGCGTCAAAAATCGTTGCGGAGCTTGCGGAGTGCGATTCGCTCCATGTAATATGCACGGGCGGCGAGCTTACGCCGAAAAATATGTCGTATGTGGGACGTATTGCGGAAAAAACAATCGGTGAAAACTATTTTGCCAATAAGTGCTTTTTTTCATGCAGAGGCGTAACTCTTGCAAGAGGCTTGGTTGACAGCAGCGAGGCGGAGGCGGAAATAAAAAAGACGATGATTAACAACAGTGAATCGTCGGTTTTCCTGTGCGACCACAATAAGCTCGGCAAGCTGGGCGTGCCGTCAATTGTGGGGCTTGACAAGATAGATTACTTTATTACGGACGTCGAATTGGACGAGGATTGGACGGACGCACTGAATAAATACGACGTTAATATGATAAAAGTATAAAATTTTTGCTTGAAATTTGTCAAAATGTATTGACAATTGACACAAAATATGGTACAATTTGTACATAAAATCGTAGTATGGAGGCAACTTATGGAATTAACGTCGCCCAAAACAATAAGAGAAATTGCGCAGCGTTTTGGATTTACGTTTAAAAAAGGTTTGGGACAGAACTTTCTGACTTCAAGCGCCGTTATAGAAAATATCGCCGAAACGGCGGCAGGTAGCGGAATACTTGAAATCGGACCGGGTTTCGGTGTTCTTACTCATGAGCTTTCACGTGTTGCGGATAAGGTTGTGAGCCTTGAAATAGACGAGCGCCTTATTAATGTTCTGGCGTTTACGCTGAGTGACTGCAATAATGTAAAGGTTATAAATGCCGACGTACTGAAAACCGATTTGAAAAAACTGATTGCCGATGAATTCGGCGGCAGAATAAATGTTGCGGCAAACCTGCCATATTATATAACCACACCGATTATCACACGGCTGCTTGAAGAAAGACTGCCGATAGATAATATAATTGTTATGGTGCAGAAGGAGGTTGCCGAAAGAATGAAAGCGGAACCGTCGTCAAAGGATTACGGCGCTGTAACGCTTTTATGCCGATACTATGCGGAGCCGGAAATTACAGACATAGTTCCTGCACAGATGTTTGTCCCCCCTCCGAAAGTTGACAGCGCTGTTTTAAGACTGCGTATGCTTGATGAACCGAGAGTTAAGGTCATTGATGAAAAAGTCTTTTTCAGCACGGTTAAGGCTGCTTTTTCTCAGCGCAGAAAAACGCTGCTTAACTGTATAAGCTCATATTTTTCCGCCCCGAAGGATATTGTTTCGGATTGGCTTACAGAATCGGGTATTGACCCTCTTAGACGGGGTGAAACCTTGTCGATTGAGGAGTTTGCGATTTTATCGGATAATATCGCAGAGGGAAAAAGATGAGTACACAGGAGAATTTTTTGAAGAAAATGCGCACCGAAAGAAATATGTCAATTAAAGAGCTTTCGGAATTGTCGGGAGTGCCCGAGGCGCAGATACGCAGAATTGAGCGCACATCAAACGGTTCTGTTGAGTCGATTGCAAAATTAGCTCTTGCTTTGAGAGTTTCGCCTAACAAGCTGCTTTCGGGGCTGAATGAGGAGAAATCGGCACACGGGAACACATAAACTACGATAAAAGGAACTGATACGTTAGGAATTGAATTTATATGAACACTCCCATTCCCCTCAACAGGGAGTGTTCGCCTTGCAAATATTCCGCTTAACGCTGAGGTTCTTTTTTAATATCTGCGAGGTAAATACACTATGGAAAGAAACAGCTTTTTAAAAGGAATTGTGGACGGTCTGCCTATATGTATAGGCTATTTGTCCGTTGCGTTTGCGTTCGGGATTTTTTCGATTGAAAGCGGATTGAGCATTACGGAGGCTCTGCTGATTTCAATGACGAATGTAACATCTGCGGGACAGCTTGCGGCTGTGCCCGTTATTGCGTCGGGCGGTACGCTCATTGAGCTTGCGGCAACGCAGCTTGTGATAAATTCAAGGTATGCGCTTATGTCGGTGTCGCTGTCGCAGCGGCTGAGTAAAAACGTGAGAATGATTGACAGGTTTATAATTTCGTTTGTGAATACGGACGAGGTTTTCGCCGTTGCAATGGGTCAGGGTATGCCTGTCGGAAGAAAATATTTGTACGGGCTTATTCTTACGCCGTATCTGGGGTGGAGCATAGGAACGCTTATCGGAGCGGTTGCGGGAAATATTCTTCCCGAGATTATAATATCGTCGCTCGGAATTGCAATATACGGAATGTTTATTGCCATAGTTGTTCCCGAGGTCAAAAAGAGCCGTCCGACTGCACTGTGCGTTATACTTGCGATTGCTCTGAGCTGTGCTTTTGCGTATATTCCGCTTTTGCAGGCTGTTCCCGATGGATTTGTTATCATAATCTGCGCCGCAGCGGCAAGCGCCGTATTTGCAGTAATTGCACCTGTTGAGGAGGAAAACGCAGATGAATAACTTTTTTGTATATTTGCTCGTAATGGCGGGAGTTACGTATTTGATACGAATGATTCCTCTTGTTCTTGTGAAGAAGAAAATAAAGAATAAATTTATTTTGTCGTTTCTGCATTATATTCCGTATACGGTTTTAAGCGTTATGACAATTCCCGCAATATTTTATTCGTCGTCAAGCAAGCTTTCGGCGGTCATAGGTTTTTGTGCGGCGATGGTGGCGGCGTATTTTGAAAAGAGCCTTGTCAAGGTTGCGTCATGTGCGTGTCTGGCGGTGCTGATTACGGAACTGGCAATGAAATTTATTTAATTTACCGAATATTCGTAAAACACAAATAATAATTTTGAAATGTTGCACAAAAAAACAGGTAAAATTTTGTTGGTAATATTTTACTTGTTATACTTGAAAAATCTGCCGATATAATATATAATATAGTTACAAAGGGTTTTACATCAATGGAATGGGGGATTATAATGAAAAACAGAATTTTAAAGGCATTATTTGTATTATCCGCAGTAATTTCGGTTATGCTTACGGCAGGTATGCTTTCGGCTAATGCGGCGGAATCGAGATTTATTACGAATGTTCAGGACTCGGTTTATTTGAGGATTGCACCTGCGTCTGACAGCTATTACTGTACGATTCCTTTGGGAACAGTCGTTGAAAGCGTCGGATGGGCAAGAGGCTGGGACGGCGAAGGCTATAATCAGATTGTATACAACGGATATAAAGGCTGGGTAAAAACTTGTTATACTTCAAGATATGCACCCAGACCGGCTGAATATTTTATGCGGGGCGAGACCATGCGTGTGAGATTTGTTGATGAGAGCGCATATTTGAGAGTATCGCCTGCGTCGGGAGATTATTATACTCTTGTTCCGAAGTACGCATATGTAACCAGTATCGGCTGGGCGAGAGGCTGGGACGGCGAAGGCTATAACCAGGTTATCTATAACGGACAAAGAGGATGGATAAAAACGAGCCTTTTGGCATATTACTAATGAGGACAAAGCATAAGGGTCTTATGCTTTGATTATATATAGGCAGGGCAGCCGGTTACGACTGCCCTGTTTTGAGTATGACGGGCATATCAATGCTCTGTGGTGAAAGTCCACAGAGGCGTAGTTACCGACGAACTCTAAAGCGA
>CAKSGG010000008.1 GCA_934454215.1 uncultured Clostridia bacterium | reverse complement strand
TTACTATAACCGTCTGACTGTTGATTTTTATTTTTGACGAAAATTCCGATTTTGTGTAATACTCTATTTCCTCATGCCAGCTCGGAGGCAAAAGCGGATAAATGACCTTTTTCATCTGCTCGTCCTCTATTCCCTTTATAATATCGTCAAGCCCCTTTACCGACGCTTTAACGGGCGAAACAATATCCCTTGTCAAAACCTCGGGCAAATCGTGAAAAAGCCCCGATATAAAGTTATTCACAAGCCTGTCGCTGCAAGCGCCGTCAAGCTCCTGCGTTGCAAAATACGACAAAACCGCAACAACCAGCATATGCCCCATGACATACGTCTGCGGCATACGCACAGCCTTTGCCCATCTCTGCTGATACCTCAGCTTGCCCAAAAGCGACAAAAACTCCTGCAAATATCCGCTGCCCGCAAAATATCGGAATCCCGCAAACGTGTCGCACGCCGCCAGTCCCTGCTCCATTTCCGTCTTAACCTGTTCTATTCCGAACGTTGTCGGGTTCATTGCATAAATAATTTTAAATTCCCAGTTGCTAGCATGATAATGAGCGGCTTTTAAAATCTGCTTTTCAAGTTTTGAGTATTCCGGCTCTGCAAAATACCGTTCCATGCGCTCAAAAAAACCGCCGCCTATATGCGATAAATCGTCTTTTAATTCGTTAAGCACCCAGTTATCTATCTGACTGCCCTTTTCTTTTACAAGCTTATGATATATCGGCGGCTTTATATCCGTAAGAATCGAACGGTGAAAAAACTCAAATATTCCGCCCTCGATAAGCTTCAGCATATCTACCTTATCGCCCTCGCATTTTGCAAGCACATAAGCGTAAAACATCTTATGCGCCTGTTTATCCAGTTCGGTAAAGCCCGTCCACGGGCGAATATGGTCGTTCCACCTCTGAATCGACGCCGATTCGTATATGAGTGATATAAGCCGTTTGGTTATCATACCGCTTTCCTTTCAGACTATTCCTTAATTACCTTGTATCCGTTTTCTTCCAGTTTTTTCACAACACGTTTTCCGTGGTCTGTTCCGCTTACCTCGCACGCCATATGAATAATAGCCTCGTTCGGGTCAAGCTCCGCACTGAAACGGTCGTACTGAACCATGATTATATTCGCTCCCGCACCCGACAGCACATTCGACAAATTCGCAAGACTGCCCGGAATATCAAGCAGAGTTGTGCAGAATTTAAGCTTTCTGTCACGCGACGCAAGACCGAGGTCGATAATTCTCTGAATAAAGCTTACGTCAATATTACCGCCCGAAAGTACGCACGCAACCTTTTTACCCTTTACGTCTATTTTTCCGTTAAGCACCGCCGCAACGGGAGTTGCGCCTGCCGGCTCAACGACCTGCTTTGTGCGTTCAAGCAAGAGAAGAATCGCGGCGCTTATCTCGCTGTCCGTAACCGTAACAACATCATCGGCATATTTATTTATAATATCAACCGTTTTTTGTCCCGGAACCTTTACGGCGATACCGTCCGCAATTGTCGCTGCCGAATCGGTGCTGATATGCTTTTTCTTTGCAAACGACTGCGCTATTGCCGGAGCGCCCTCCGACTGCACGCCTATAATTTTAACTCTCGGATTTATCTGCTTTATACAAGCGGCAATGCCCGCAAGAAGTCCGCCGCCGCCTGCCGGAACGACAACAATATCGACTGTCGGCAAATCCTCAAGAATTTCAATACCGATTGTACCCTGACCTGCCATAACCTCAAGGTCGTCATATGGGTGCAGAAATGTAGCGCCCTCCGTTTCCTGAATTTCAACAGCCTTTGCATAAGCGTCGTCGTAGCAGTCGCCGTGAAGAACAACCTTTGCGCCGTAGCCTTCTGTTGCCGCAACCTTTGCAATAGGAGTGGATTTCGGCATTACGATAGTAGCGGGTATGCCGTGAACCTTTGAGGCATAAGCAACGCCCTGCGCATGGTTTCCGGCAGATGACGCAACGCCCGATTTAATTTCGCCTCTTTCAATCAATGCGGCAATTTTATTTGAAGCTCCTCTTATTTTGAACGAGCCTGTTTTCTGCTGATTCTCAAATTTCAGATATACCTCGCCGCCCGCCATATTTGAAAATGTGGTATTTTTCTCTATTTTCGTTCTGTGAATAGTACCTTTAAGACGCCGTGCGGCTTTTTCAATTTCCTTTAACGCCAAATCCATTTGTGTTTCCTCCCCAATATATGTACTAAAAAGTATTTATTCTATTATTATACTACATTAGCGCCGTATTTTCAATAGCAAAATGTACAAATTTTCAGTTAAAAATCAATATACCTCTTTCCAAACGTCATTAAATATGGTAAAATATATTTAATGCAAGGATAAAAACGCAAAGCATTTATATGCGAGAGCCGGTAGGTAGCCCGGCCGTCCTGAATATCAGGGTAAGTAACCTGCCCCTCCGGGTTGTCCGTTCTTTGCTCATAAAATATTCAAGGAGGGATTTGCATGGGCAAGGTATACGGCAGTCTGACGGTATATTTTGAAGAGCCGTTCTGGGTCGGAATTTTTGAAATAACCGAAAACGGAAGGCTCTCAGCGTCAAAAATAACCTTCGGCAGCGAGCCGAGGGACTGCGAAATTTACGAGCTTATTCTGAAAGGTTATTACAGACTGCAATTCAGCCCGGTCGTTAAAGCCGATATAAAGCCTGCGGCAAAAAAACCGAAAAAAATGCAGAGGGATATAAAACGTCTTCTGCAAAATCGGGGAACGGGCACAAAATCACAGCAAGCCGTAAAATTATGCTATGAGCAAAGCAAACAAAAGCGTAAATCCGAACGCCGAACAAAAAAGGAGGAGGACAAGAAAAGACGGTTTGAGCTTAAACGGCAGCAAAAAAAGGCAAGGCGTCGGGGTAAATAAATCCCCGATGCCTTGCTTTTTATTTAACTTTTTCACGAATATGGACGTATATTTTATATTATATGCTGTTTTTTTGATTTACTCTTGAAAAAATACGAAAAATGTGTTATTATAATATGTAACGTAATTTTATATAAAATGTCAACCACAAATATTTTTGCCTTTGACATTACGTGAAAGGAATGGTTAGAAATAAATGGAGAAGTTTAAATACGACCCGAAATCCTCAGACGCAAGAGAATTTATAAATCATGAGGAAATCCTTGATTCTCTCAGATATGCCGAGGAAAACAAAAATAACAAAAAACTTATTAAAGACATAATCGAAAAAGCGAGAGCCTGCCGGGGTATAACTCATCGTGAAGCGTCGGTTCTTCTTGAATGCGACGACGACGAGTTAAACGAGGAAATGTATGCTCTTGCAAGAGAAATCAAGCAGAAAATCTACGGAAACAGAATCGTTATGTTTGCGCCGCTGTATCTTTCAAATTACTGCATAAACAGCTGCGTATACTGTCCGTATCACGTAAAGAACAAGCATATCCGCCGCAAAAAGCTTACTCAGGACGAAATCCGTGAGGAAACGATTGCATTGCAGGATATGGGGCATAAGCGTCTTGCGCTTGAAGCCGGTGAAGACCCGATAAATAATCCGCTTGAATATATCCTTGAATGTATAGATACGATTTATTCGATAAAGCATAAAAACGGCGCTATCAGACGTGTGAATGTGAATATCGCAGCAACCACCGTTGAAAATTACAAGCGTTTGAAGGACGCAGGAATAGGCACGTATATTCTGTTCCAGGAAACATATCACAAGGAGCATTATGAGGAGCTGCACCCCGCAGGTCCGAAACATGATTACTGTTATCATACAGAGGCAATGGACAGGGCAATGGAAGGCGGAATTGACGACGTCGGTCTCGGCGTTCTTTTCGGACTTGATACGCACCGCTATGAGCTTGCGGGAATATTAATGCACGCAGAGCATCTTGAGGCAAAATTCGGCGTAGGTCCTCACACGATAAGCGTACCGAGAATATGTCCTGCCGACGATATTGACGTATGCGACTTTTCAAATGCCGTTCCCGATGAGATATGGCAGAAAATCGTTGCAATTATCCGAATTGCCGTCCCGTATACGGGCATGATAGTATCTACAAGAGAAAGCGCAAAGAACCGCAAAAAGGCTCTTGAACTGGGAATTTCGCAGATAAGCGGCGCATCCTCAACAAGCGTGGGCGGCTATGTAAAGCCCGAAACGCCCGAGGAAAATACGGCGCAGTTTGACAGAAGCGACACAAGAACTCTTGACGAGGTTGTAAACTGGCTCATGGAATTGGGCTACATTCCGAGCTTCTGTACCGCCTGTTACAGAGAGGGCAGAACGGGTGACAGATTTATGTCCCTTGCAAAAACGGGTGCAATTCAGAACTGCTGTCAGCCAAACGCTCTTATGACGCTTAAAGAATATCTTGTCGATTATGCGTCGGAAGAAACCGTTAAAAACGGCGAAAAGCTTATTGCGGATGAGCTAAAAAAAATCCCGAGCGATAAGGTTCGCACTCTTGCGGAGGAATATATTGATAATATAGAGCATGGAAAACGTGATTTCAGATTTTAAGTAAGGATAGATAAGTATGACTGAGCTTGAACAAAAAATCGAAGAAGCAAAAAAGCTTTTAAACGAAAACGAATACGTGGTCGTACCCGTAAACAAGGGGCAGATGTGCCTTTGCGACGGCTGTACCGAAAAGGTAAATTTATGCAGATACAACGCAATAGGCTATCTGTGCGCAAATCTGGTATGTCTGAACCCCTATATAAAAGAACAGCTTGACTATAAAACCATTATTGCAAATATTGAATAAAAAAGGAGTCCGTTAATGATTACAAGCAAACAGCGTGCATGGCTGCGCAAGGAGGCGCATAATCTTGAACCGATTTTCCAAATCGGCAAGGAGGGCGTGACCGAAACGGCACTTAACGCATTTGAAGAGGCACTTGAAAAGCGTGAAATTATAAAAATAAAAATTCTTGAAACGGCATTGCTCGATACAAAGCAAACCTGTAACGAGGTTGCCTCCGATTTGGGCGCAGAACCGATTCAGGCAATAGGCAATAAATTTATAATTTACCGCCGTGCAAAACATGAGAAAAACCGTAAAATCGAGCTGCCGAAAAAATGAAGATAGGAATAATGGGCGGAACCTTCGACCCGATTCATAACGCTCACATCATAACGGCAAGGTTCGCCGCAGAGCAGTACGGAATTGAACGTATGATGTTTATGACAAGCGGCAATCCTCCGCATAAAAGCGGCGTTACGGATAAGTATATCCGCAGCCGCATGACGGAGCTGGGCGTTGACGGTGAGTTTGAAGTGAACACTTACGAAACAGACAAGACGGATTATTCGTATACATTGCATACATTGCAGCATTTTAAGGAAACAAACCCGAATGACGATATATATTTCATTATCGGCGAGGATTCGCTCAGAGACATAGGCAAATGGCACAAGCCGCAGGAAATACTGAAGCTTTGTACTCTGCTTGTGTTCCCGAGGACGTCGCTTAAAAGCCTGAATGAGCTTATAAAGCAAACCGAAACGGAGCTTGACGGAGAAATTCTCCCCGTTGATTCGCCCGTAATGGAGCTGTCGTCAACAATGATACGGCAGCGCATTGAGGACGGGAAAAGCGTAAAGCACATGATACCCGACAAGGTTTTGGAATATATTGAAGAAAACGGTTTGTACAAAAAGGAGACAGCCTATGAATAAGCTGAAATCATCTTTAAGCGAAAAACGCTATAAGCATTCGCTCGGAGTACGGGATACCGCCGAAAAGCTTGCGGCGCTTTTCGGCGCTGACGAAGAAAAAGCATATACCGCAGGTCTGTATCACGACTGCGCAAAGGGCATGAGTATAGATGAACAGCTTGAAAAATGCCGCGAATACGGAGTTGAGCTGACAAAATATGATATTCTTTGTCCGCCCGTGATTCATGCGCCTCTCGGTGCTGAAATTGCAAAACGGGAATACGGAATATGCGATGAAGAAATATTAAACGCAATCCGCCGTCATACCGTGGGCGGTTCGGAAATGACTTTGATTGACAAAATCATTTATACGGCGGATATGATTGAGCCGAACCGTGATTTTGACGGAGTTGATAAGCTCAGGCTTATCGCACAAACAGATATTAATAAAGCATATTTTGAATGCGTAAAACATTCTCTGCTTTTTAATATAAACAGTAATAAAGCAGTACATCCCGACACTCTTATAAGCTATAACGAATGTATTGCAAATAAAGGTAAAGGAGCTAAAACATCATGAACAACGAAAGATTTGAACTTAACAAGAATTTGGCACAAATGCTTAAGGGCGGCGTTATCATGGACGTAACCACACCCGAGCAGGCAAAGATTGCAGAGGAAGCGGGCGCCTGCGCAGTTATGGCGCTTGAACGTATTCCGGCAGATATTCGTGCGGCAGGCGGCGTATCGAGAATGAGCGACCCGAAAATGATAAAGGGTATTCAGGAAGCCGTTTCGATTCCGGTAATGGCAAAGTGCCGTATAGGTCATTTTGCGGAGGCTCAGATTCTTGAAGCTATTGAAATAGATTATATAGACGAGAGCGAAGTACTCTCCCCCGCCGATGACAAGTATCATATCGACAAAACAAAATTCAAAGTTCCGTTTGTATGCGGCGCAAAGGATTTGGGCGAGGCTTTGAGAAGAATTAACGAAGGCGCTTCAATGATAAGAACAAAGGGCGAACCGGGAACGGGCGACGTTGTTCAGGCGGTAAGACATATGCGCATGATGCAGAGCGAAATAAAGAGACTTACATCAATGAGTGAGGACGAGCTTTTCGATGCAGCAAAGAATTTGCAGGTACCTTATGACCTTGTCGTATACGTACATGAAAACGGCAAGCTGCCGGTTGTAAACTTTGCCGCCGGCGGCGTTGCAACTCCGGCAGATGCGTCTCTTATGATGCAGCTTGGCGCTGAGGGTGTATTTGTCGGCAGCGGAATATTCAAGTCGGGCAATCCCGCAAAGCGTGCGGCAGCTATAGTAAAGGCTGTTACGAATTTCAAAGACGCTAAGCTTATTGCAGAGCTTTCGGAGGATTTGGGCGAAGCAATGGTCGGCATAAATGAACAGGAAATAGAACTTCTTATGGCTGAAAGAGGCAAATAAATCCAAAGGAGATTTTAAAATGGGAAGTTTCACATACGAACACAAGGACAATAAAAAAAGCATATACGAAACCTACGAATGGGATAACACATGGATTGAACACGCAAACGATACCGATAAAAAAAGAGTTTTTTATATAGGCGACTCAATTTCATGCGGAACAAGATGTATAGCAACTGCGGCTGCGGAGCAAAAAATACTTTTTGACGGATTCGGCACATCAAAAAGCATAGACAATCCGTATTATAAGGATTCAATCGCACTTTTTGCCCGACAGCTCCCGTCTGTTGATTCGATATTGTTTAACAACGGACTGCACGGCTGGCATCTTGACGAGGACGAATACGAAAAATATTATGACGATATGGTCGGGTTTTTGATTTCGCACTTTAACAAAAAGCCGTATCTGCTTTTGACTACGGCTGTTCGCGACGAAAGCCGTCTTGAACGTGTAAAACTCAGAAATGAAGCGGTAAAAAGAATTGCCGAAAAATATTCGCTGACGGTTATTGATTTATATTCCGTCACATATGAAAATCTTGGCGATTTATCGTCCGACGGCGTTCACCCGACGGAAAGCCTGTACAAAAGAATAGCGTCCGTTATTCTTGACAGCTTAAATAATTTATAAAGGGAGCTGAGATTATGCAGATAGGAGTATTGGCTCTTCAGGGAGCCTTTATCGAGCATGAGCAGATTCTTTTGCGGCTCGGCGTTCACTCGTTTGAAATCCGTCAGAAAAGGGATTTGGATACCCCCTTTGACGGGCTTATAATCCCGGGCGGCGAAAGCACCGTTCAGGGAAAGCTGCTGCGTGAGCTTGATTTATTCGATGACATAAAAAAACGTATTTGCGGCGGTTTGCCCGTATTCGGTACATGTGCGGGACTGCTGCTTTTGGCAAAGCATATAGAAAACGATACGGCGGTTCATCTGGGAACAATGGATATTACCGCAGTACGGAACGCATACGGCAGACAGCTCGGCAGCTTTTATACGGAACAGGAATTTAAGGGAATAGGAAAAATCCCGATGACGTTTATCCGTGCGCCGTATATATCGTCGGTCGGTGCGGATACCGAAATTCTTGCCGAGGCTGACGGAAAAATCGTTGCGGCAAGACAGGGCAGTCAGCTTGTTACGGCGTTCCACCCCGAGCTTAACGACAGCTTGGCGGTGCATGAATATTTTGTAAATATGATAAAATAAGGAATACCGATAAGTCGGTGAATGGAGAATAATATGGATAATAAAAAGGTTGATATTATTAAAGACGCACTTGAAAACAAAAAAGCGTCAAATATAGAGGTTCTTGACGTAGCAAACCAAACCTCTCTCGGCGATTATTTCGTTATAGCCTCTTGTCAGTCGGCGGTTCAGGTAAGAGCCTGCGTTGACGAGGTTGACGAAAAAATGTCGGAAGCCGGCTTTGAGGTTCATCATAAAGAGGGCTACAGAGGCGGCTCATGGATTCTGATGGATTACGGCGACGTTATAGTTCACGTAATGCAGCAGGAAATGAGAGAATTTTATTCGCTTGAGCATCTTTGGGACGATGCGGGCGCACGTGAAGAATTAACCGAAGAATAAGAAAAAAGGAGTACAAAGCCAATGGAACAGTATAATTTCTCCGCCATTGAAAAAAAATGGCAGGACAGATGGGAAAAAGAAGGCGCATTCCACGCAAGCAACGACAGCGATAAGCCGAAATACTACACGCTTATCGAGTTTCCGTACCCGTCGGGCATGGGGCTTCACGTGGGACACCCCCGAGGATATACGGCTCTTGATATAATTTCAAGAAAGCGCCGTATGGAGGGCTATAACGTCCTTTACCCAATCGGCTGGGACGCATTCGGACTTCCGACCGAAAACTATGCAATCAAAAACAACATTCATCCTAAAATCGTTACGGAAAAGAATGTTGCAAACTTTACAAGACAGTTGAAAATGCTCGGCTTTTCGTTTGACTGGTCGAGAGAAATAAACACAACCGACCCGAATTATTACAAATGGACGCAGTGGATTTTCTTACAGCTTTTCAAAAAAGGGCTTGCATACAAGCAGGAAATGCCGATAAACTGGTGTACGGGCTGTAAGGTCGGACTTGCAAACGAGGAGGTCGTAAACGGCGTTTGCGAAAGATGCGGAAGTCCCGTTGAGCAAAGACGCAAAAGCCAATGGATGCTGAAAATTACCGAATATGCGCAAAGACTTATAGACGACCTTGACGAGGTTGATTATCTTGAAAAGATAAAAACTCAGCAGAAAAACTGGATAGGCCGCAGTGAGGGTGCGGAGGTTAAATTCACGCTGTCAAGCGGCGATGATTTAATCGTATATACAACTCGTGCGGACACGCTTTTCGGCGCAACGTATGTTGTAATGTCGCCCGAGCATAAGCTTATCGAAAAATTAAAAGACCAAATTGAAAACTATGACGAGGTTCTCGAATACAAAGCCGCAGCGGCAAGAAAGTCGGAATTTGAGCGTACTGAGCTTGCAAAGGACAAGACGGGCGTTGCATTAAAGGGTATTTATGCGGTAAACCCCGCAAACGGCGAAAAGCTCCCCGTATGGATAAGCGACTATGTTCTCGTAACCTACGGAACGGGTGCGATTATGGCAGTTCCCGCACACGATTCAAGAGACTGGGATTTTGCAAAGAAATTTAATCTTCCCATCATTGAGGTTGTTTCGGGAGGAAAGAACGTTCAGGAGGAAGCGTATACCGACGTATACAGCGGAAATATGGTTAATTCGGGTTTCCTTAACGGTATGCCTGTGAAAGAGGCAATTCCCGCAATGATAGACTGGCTTGAAAAAGAGGGCTTTGGCAAGAGAAAAGTAAACTTCAAGCTGCGCGACTGGGTATTCTCCAGACAGCGTTACTGGGGCGAGCCTATTCCTCTTGTATACTGCGAGAAATGCGGCTGGGTTCCGATTGACGAAAGCGAATTACCGCTTACACTGCCCGAGGTTGAGCATTTTGAGCCGGGCGAAAACGGCGAATCACCGCTTGCAAAAGCATATGACTGGATAAATACGACCTGTCCGCACTGCGGAGGTCCCGCAAAAAGAGAAACCGATACGATGCCGCAATGGGCAGGCTCAAGCTGGTATTTCCTAAGATACATGGACCCGCACAACGACAAGGCTCTTGCCTCAAAAGAGGCTCTTGAATACTGGTCGCCCGTTGACTGGTATAACGGCGGTATGGAGCATACAACGCTTCATTTGCTGTATTCAAGATTCTGGCACAAGTTCCTGTACGACATCGGCGTTGTTCCGACAAAAGAGCCGTACATGAAGAGAACGTCACACGGCATGATTTTGGGCGAAAACGGCGAAAAGATGTCAAAGTCCAGAGGAAACGTCGTAAACCCCGATGAGGTTGTAAACGAGTTCGGCGCAGACGCATTCAGGACATACGAAATGTTCATCGGTGCGTTCGACCAGTCAACGCCGTGGTCGCAGCAGGGCTTGAAGGGCTGTTATAAATTCCTTGAAAGAGTATGGAATTTGCAGTCAATCGTAACAGATGACGAAAGCTACAGCGCAGACCTTGAAAAATCCGTCCATAAGACAATCAAAAAGGTCGGTGACGATTTTGAAAGAATGAAATATAATACAGCCATTGCGGCTATGATGAGCCTTGTTAATGAGTTTACGAAAAAAGGCTCGGTTACAAAGGGCGAATATAAAACGCTTATAACGCTTTTGAACCCAGTAGCTCCGCATATGACGGAGGAGCTTTGGGAAATCCTCGGCGGCGAGGGCTTGCTCTCACTTCACGCATGGCCGACATATGACGAGGACAAAACCGTTGATGACGAAGTGGAAATTGTTGTTCAGGTAAACGGCAAAATCAGAGATAAGATGATGATTCCGTCGGGGCTTGACAAAGACGCTTTGCAGGAAACGGCAATGAACAGCGATAAGATAAAATCACTTACAGAGGGAAAGACTATCGTAAAGGTTATAGCCGTCCCCGGCAAGCTTGTAAATGTTGTTGTAAAATAATATTTTATCTGAGGGGGCTGTACTGCCCCCTTATTTGTATTCATGAAAGGATTTTTATATGAAAAAAGGAATAGTATCCGTACTGCTTACGGCAGTGCTTACGTCACAGTTTTACGTTCCCGTATCGGCATACGATTTACCCTCCGGTTTTTGGGGGGATAACTCAATCTATGAAGAAGCGGTCAGGCAATATGACGATGACAAAATTATTTCATCGGGCGTAAACATTATAAATTTAATTTCAAAGGAGCCGAAAAACGACCAGACGACAAATATATTAGGCTCACGCTCATACGAAGTGGCGCAGGCATATTACAGAAAGGGCGACTATGCAAACGCCGCAAAGTATTTTGAATTTTCCGTTCCGTACACGCAGGAGCTGGGCTGGGAGGATTCGGTAAAAATAGCAAACGCATATATTCTTCAGCTAAAATCACGCCTTGACGTATATGAGCATACAAGCGAAATCCAAAAAAGCTACGGCGTAAAGAATGAACCTCAGGGCGTACTGCGGGGACAGATTGCGGAAACAATGGAGCAGTCGGATTCAACGGTAATTTTATATCTTGAATACGGTCAGCCGTCGGATTTTACATGGGCAAAGCATATATTAAAAACGGCACGTCAGCAGAACAAAGCCGTTGAACTTGCATTGAATTTTCCGAATCAAGGCGATACCGCAAGAAGTCTTCAATCTGCCGATACATATTTATCAAGTCTTCATTCAATGCTGAGCAATTACACAAATGTTCCGATATATCTGCGTATAGGCGCAGAGATGAACATATGGGGCAATAAATGCACGCCGAACGAATTTATACGCGCATATAAGGTAATCGCTGACGCATTGAGAGATTTGCCGAACATTTCAATGGTATGGAGCGTGGCGGAAACCTCGACATGGAAAAGCGAGGCATGGCCGTATGACGAGCATGATTTCTACCCCGGCGACGACTATGTTGACTGGGTGGGGACAACGTGCTACACAAAAAAGTATTTTGAGGCAAAAAAGTGGAGCGACGCAGAAGTCTTTAACGAAACCTACTATAAAACAGGCTATAACGCAGACCCCGTACTGATTGTCGAAAACATAGTAAAAACCTACGGGGACAGAAAGCCGATAATGATTTCCGAATGCGGAAGCGCATACTATACGGGCGGCGAAGTAAACGATACGGACGGAGCATGGGCGGCAAATTACCTAAAGCAGATTTACTCATTTATTCCCATGGTTTATCCGCAGGTTAAGCTGATTGCGTATTTTAATAAGCACATGAGCGACGAAAAGCAGTATTATGACCTTGATGGTTCATCGGAGCTGAAAACGGCATATGAAAGCGCCGTAAAAGCACCGTGGTTTATACAGAATGACAACAATTCAAAAGCCGAAACATTTTTCAAAAAAGCAAACGGTTCAATTTCGGCAAACGGCGATATTATATTAAGCACATATCCGCATTTATACGGTTCGGATTCCGTAACCGTAAGCTATTACATAGATGATGAGCTTTACAAATCGACGTCGGAAATTCCGTATACGGTAAACATCAAGGCTCTTAACGGTACTCATACGCTTACCGTAAAGGCACAGGGCAATAACGGAAACTCAACCGAGAAAAAATACAAAATCACAAGCTATAAAAAAGCCGAAAATGCCGATGATTTTTCGGATACCGAAAATCTGTCGGAAATTCAGAAAGCGGCGGTTAATTACGTTATGCAAAAGGGAATTATCACAGGCTACGACGATAACACGTTAAAGCCGTACAATACCATAACAAGAGCGGAATTTGCGGCGGTGATTTGCAGAATGAAAAATTATCGGACAGACAGCGAATCGGCATTTGACGATATGCAGGGGCACTGGGCAGATAAATATGTTCAGGCTTGTGTAAAGGCAAAAGCGATAAACGGAACGGGAGACAATAAATTCTCTCCGAATGATAATGTTACATTTGAGCAGGCGGCAAAAATCGTTACAATTGTATCGGGCTTTGCTTTAAGCGACGAAAAATATCCCGACGGATTTATAAGCGCCGCCGAGAAATACAAGCTTTTGAATAATCTTACCGATACCGCAATCGGCAGCCGCCTTAACAGAATAGACGCAGCCATGCTGATTTACAACGCCGTAAATAATTCTTAAAATTATTTTACAAAAGTATTGCAAAAAGCAAATTTTGGGTGTATAATATATATGATAATTCTTTAACTAGGAGATACATAATGAAAAGCTTTGACATAAAAACAAAAATATATTTCGGCGAAAACTCGCTTGACAGGCTCGCCGACTTGCCTTATAAAAAAGCGCTTATCATAACAGACCCGTTTGTTGTAAAAAGCGGAATGTTACAAATGATAACATACAGACTTCAGGACGGGTATACGGAATTTGAAGTGTTCTCCGATGTTGTTCCCGACCCTCCGATTGAAAAAATTTCACTCGGAGTTAAGAGAATGCTTGAATACGCTCCCGACTGCGTTATTGCAATCGGCGGCGGCAGCGCTATAGACAGCGCAAAGGCTATCCGTGAATTTGCAACGAGAGGCGGATATAAGGAAACGGCGCTTATAGCCATTCCGACAACCTCGGGTACGGGCAGCGAGGTTACAAGTTTCGCAGTTGTTTCCGACCCGAAAAATGATGTAAAATATCCGCTTGTATCGGATTCAATGCTGCCTACGGAAGCGATTCTTGACGCTGTTCTTGTAAAGAGCGTTCCCCCGTCAGTTACCGCTGATACAGGCATGGACGTGCTTACTCACGCAATCGAGGCGTATGTGAGCATAAACAACAACGAGTTCAGCGCCGCTTTGGCAGAAAAATCAATTGAAATATGCAGTATGTTTTTACTGCGTTCATATCTTGACAACAACGACACACACGCACGTCAGAAAATGCACGTAGCGTCATGCCTTGCGGGCTTGGCGTTCAACAGTGCGTCGCTCGGACTTAACCACGGAATCGCACACGCCTTGGGCGCAAAGTTCCACATTCCGCACGGCAGAGCCAATGCGATGCTGCTGCCGCACGTAATAGAATACAATTCGGGCATTGACCGTCATTCAAAATCGAAAGCGGAATATCCGCCGTGCGTAAGAAAATATGTCAACGTTGCCAAGCTTTTGGGCGTAAACACATTCAACGAAATAACTACGGTACGTGCGCTGACAAACTGGATGCAGTTCATGATGAAGGAAATGAATCAGCCTTTGTCGGTATCGCAGTGCGGAATCCCGAGAGACGAATATCTGAACGCAATAGATTCAATGGCGGAAAAGGCTTTGGCAGACGCCTGCACGGCTACCAATCCGAGAGTTCCGACCAAGGACGACGTTATTCGTATTCTTACAAATCTTTATGAATAAAACCAAAATAACTCAAATCGAAAAGGTTTGGGTTATTTTTTTAAAAAATTTGTGCTATTTTGGAAAAAACAGTTGACAAAACCGTTTTTTTGTTGTATAGTAGATAAGATGAAAAAATTTCAAAAATTTATAAGGGGGTTCATTATGAATAACAAGCTTAGAGGAAAGGATTTTATTCTTGGGTTGCAGCATTTATTTGCGATGTTTGGTGCAACTGTTTTAGTTCCTGTTCTTACGGGATTGAGCGTATCTTCAACATTATTATTTGCGGGTGTCGGAACTTTGCTGTTTCATTTATTGACAGGCAGAAAGGTTCCGGCATTTTTAGGTTCGTCATTTGCATTTTTGGGCGGATATGCCGCAATTTCAAATTTGTGTGCGGAGCAGGGCATGGACAATTTCTCGGCATATGCAGGCGTCGGCGTTGCGTGCGCAGGGCTGATATACGTTGTACTTGCCATATTATTCAAGCTGTTCGGCGCAAATAAGGTCATGAGATATTTCCCACCGATTGTTACGGGTCCGATTATCATTTCTATCGGTCTTACACTTTCGGAGTCGGCAATCTCAAACTGTTCAAGCAACTGGATAATAGCTCTTGCGGCAATTGTTACGGTTATTATCTGCAACATATGGGGTAAGGGAATGGTTAAAATCGTTCCGATATTACTTGGTGTTATCGTTTCATATCTTGTAGCGGTCGTAATGGGACAGGTTGACTTTACACCCGTTGCCGAGGCAAACTGGATTGGCTTGCCCGTTGCGTTTGAAAACACGGTATTCTCACTGTTCAAGGACTGCAATCCGTCGCTTGTAATCACGTCGATTATAACGATTATGCCTATCGCAATCGCTACGATTATCGAGCATATAGGCGATATTTCGGCAATCAGCTCAACGGTCGGCAAGAACTTTATTGCAGACCCGGGACTTCACAGAACGCTTTTGGGTGACGGGCTTGCAACATCGCTTGCAGCACTGTTCGGCGCTCCGGCAAATACAACCTACGGCGAAAACACAGGCGTACTTGCTCTTACAAAGGTTTATGACCCGAGAGTTATCAGACTTGCGGCAATATTTGCAATCATTCTGTCACTTTGTCCTAAGTTTGCGGCTATCATTCAGGTTATGCCTGCGGCTACAATGGGCGGTATTTCGCTTATCCTTTACGGTATGATTTCGGCAGTCGGTGTAAGAAACGTTGTTGAAAATCAGGTTGACCTGTCAAAATCAAGAAACGTAATCATTGCGGCTTTGATACTTGTACTTGCAATAGGAATCAAATTCGGAACAGAGGCACAGGCAATCGTATTCCACATCGGCGAGGTTTCAATCAACCTTTCGGGATTGGCTGTTGCGGCTATAATAGGTATATTGTTAAACGCAGTTCTTCCGGGCAAAGATTATGTATTTGAGGGCGAAGAAAAAACAGGCGTTGACTTCAAGGTTTGATTGGTAAATAAATGTCAATAATAAGTATGTAAGGCGCTTTGTCTGCGGCGAGTGCATACGGTTTAAATTTGCAGACGGAAAGGGAAAAAAATAAATGTCAAAACTTCATGTAATGAATCACCCGCTGATTCAACACAAAATAACAATGCTGAGAGATGAAGCAACAGCAGTTAAGGATTTCAGAGAGCTTGCAAACGAAATCGGCTTGCTCATGGGCTACGAAGCTACAAAGGATTTGGAATTGGAGGACGTTGAAGTAAAAACTCCGATAACCACAACAGTCGGAAAGAGAATCGGAAAACAGGTTGCTATAGTTCCCATTCTCCGTGCGGGCTTGGGAATGGTTGAGGCTATAATGAGCCTTATCCCCGCCGCAAAGGTAGGTCATGTAGGATTGTACCGTGACCCCGAAACGCACGAACCTGTAGAATACTACTGCAAGCTGCCGACAGACATCGAACAAAGACAGGTGCTTGTCGTTGACCCGATGCTTGCAACGGGCGGAAGCGCTATCGCAGCAATTGACTTCATTAAGAAAAGAGGAGCAAAGAAGATTAAGCTTGTAAACATAATCGCAGCTCCCGAGGGTGTTGAGGCTGTTCAGAAAGCACACCCCGATGTTGATATTTATGTCGGCGCACTTGATGAAAAGCTTAACGAGAACTGCTATATCGTTCCGGGCTTGGGCGATGCCGGAGACAGACTGTTCGGAACTCTTTAATAAAAAATTCAAGTGAATGTTTAAAAAGGCACAGCATAAATGCTGTTTCAAAGTGATAACATTTGCAAAAAAATAAATTTAAGCTGAAATCCACATTTTTACGGATTTCAGCTTATTTTTAAACTGTACATTAAAACATACCGCTCGGAGGTTGCACTATCGAGCGCATTTTATATGTTCCGTACTATTAGCTCCTTTGTTTCAAATACTCAATAACGTCAAACGCATTGTCTGCGCAAGTCAGACACATATCGGTTATATTTTTATCATGTCGTTTCATATCAAATATACATATTACAGGTATACCGCCGTTTGCCGCCGCTTTTATTCCGTTTTCGCTGTCCTCAAAGACAACAGACTCCTGCGGCTTAATATTCAATTCCTCACAAACCTTTAAAAATATATCGGGGAACGGCTTTGAACGTGTAATCATATCTCCGCCGATAATCAAATCAAAATATTCGTTCAATTTTGCCAAAGAAATATATTCCTTTACATATTCAACCTTTGTCGATGACGCAACCGCACATTTTATATTCTTGCTTTTGAGGTATTCGAGCAATTCGGGAATCCCGTCTTTTACGGGCACTCCGTCCGTTTTCATTAAACGGTTTACTTCCTTGCGTACCTGCGCCGAGATTTCACCGTGAGGATATTCCGCTCCATAAAGCTTAATCATAATTTCTTTATAGCGTTCGGAATTTACGCCCAAAATCTTCAAAAAAACCTCGTCATTAAGCTTATACCCATGCTCCGCCATAACCTTTCCGAGCGTTTTCCGCACAAGGCGTTCCGTATCGAACAGCAATCCGTCCATATCAAATATCGCAAGTTTCATGATTAATACCCCTTATAAAAATTAAAGGGTAATACCGTAAGTATTCCCTTTCACACAATTCTTAATTTTTCGGATTTACTATATCCCGCCAGTCAAGGTCGCCTCGCTCCAAGCCATGAATAAGAACCTCCGCCGTCGCCGAGTTCGTAGCAATCGGTATATTGTGCATATCGCAGAGCCTTAAAAGCGAAAATACATCAGGTTCATAGCTTTCAGCACTTAACGGGTCTCGGAAAAACAGTACAAGGTCTATTTCATTATAGGCAATTCTTGCGCCTATCTGCTGGTCGCCGCCCTGAGGACCTGACAGGAATCTGTATACATTAAGCCCTGTGTTTTCGGTGATTACTTTTCCTGTAGTACCTGTCGCATAAAGGGAATGTTTTGAAAGAATACCTTTATACGCAATACAAAACTGTACCATCAGTTCCTTTTTTTTGTCATGTGCAATCAACGCTATATTCATATTCGTCCTCCTTTTTTATTTCTCAAACAATTCTTTAAGTTTCTCAAAAAAACCTTTTTTTCTGAATTCCATTATAGGTATATCCTCGCCGCAAAGTCTTGCGGCAATATTGGTGAATGCCTTTCCCGCCGTTGATTGTAAGTCATTAACGGCAGGACTGCCTTTAAATGCCGATACCAACAGACTTTCGTCCTCCGGCACAATCCCGAGAATCGAAACCGAAAGCATATCCATACATTCGTCCATGTTCATCATAAGCTTTTTTTCTATCAGCTCGGGTCTTACCCGATTCATAATGAGGCGTATATCCTCCTTTTCGCCAAGCAGCGATATGACCCTGTCAGCATCACGCATTGCCGCAGTTTCCGCAAGCGTTACAATAATAACCGTATCTGCGGCATTTTCAATATAAGTAAAGCCGCCGCTTATCCCTGCCGGAGAATCCGCAATACAAAATTCAAACCTGTTTCGGAGTATATCCCAAAATTCTTCAAGCTTCTCCTTATCCACGTCGCCTACAGCTCTGGTTTGCGGCGACGCTATAAAATACAGATTTTCATAACCGTCTGCTTTCAAAAGAATTTCATCAATGGTACATCTGCCCTCAAGATAGTCCATAAAATCATATACGACGCTGCTTTCAAGCCCGAGTGCAACGTCCAAATTTCTAAGTCCCATGTCCATATCGACAAGCACCGTAAGCTTACCCTTTGCCGAAAGCGCCGCTCCGAGATTTGCGGCGGCGGTTGTTTTGCCTGTTCCGCCCTTGCCGGAGGCTATCATGATGACCTGTCCCATTAACAACTACCCTTCTTTTTATAAATTAAAAATTATCCCACAACAACTATTATAACATAAAATTTTCTATTTGTCTATATATTCAACAAAAATTCCTCAATAAAAATTTCATTATTTATTAAATTTGCTTTTTTCATGCCTCCGTCATACTCTGTATCCTCCCGAAACACCTCTGCAATTGCTATGTTTTTCGGCATAAAATCAATTGCAAGTATGTATGCGTCATGACTGCCGCCCGCTCCTGCGATAACGTTTCCCATAAGCCTGCCGAATACAACGACATTCCCTGCGGCGCATATTTCGCCGCCCTCCATTACGTCGCCCACCAAAATCATGTGAGAATCCGACTCAATACGCTTACCGGGCTTTACGACGCCCTCAAAAAATCTGGCACGGTTATGCTTAAAATTTGTCGCTATAACCTCTTCCATTGTCGGCACGTACGGTTTTGGCGGCTCTTCCTTGACTTCCTCAGCGGAGGATTTCTCAAAAAGCTTTTCTATCCTGTGAAACAGCTTTTTCTCGCCGAAATTGACCGATACGTTCGGAAGCATTGTTTTTACAACCGATTCAAGACGAAGCTTATCGCTTTCAGTTAAATTTTCCGCTATAAAATATACGCTGCATTTTCCGTCCGCAAAAAATTTTCTGTATTCGTCGAGCTTATCATGCAGAGCACGAATAATATCCGCCATGTCATATTCGGGTGACAGATAAATTTTCACACCGTCGCCCGTTCCTTTCAGCTTAATAGCCTCCTCCATTGCCGCACCTCCCTTTTATTGCTGCGGAGCAGCTGTCTCCGCAGTCTGTCCGTTTTCGTTATGCTCGGTAAAATAAAAGTCAAATATATCTCTCGCAACCATTGCGGCGTTCGTACCTCTTACACCGTGTTCAAGCACAACCGCCACCGCAATCTGAGGGTCATCGAACGGCGCATATGCGATAAACACCGCATTGTTCGAGCCTTGTCCGACCTGCGCCGTACCCGTTTTTCCGCCTACCGAAACAGGAAAATCCGTAAATGCCGACGCCGCACTACCCTCGTCAACAACTCGTTTCATTCCGTTTTTTACGGCTTGTACAACGGTGCTGTTCATGTCAATGTTATCTCTTATTTTCGGAACGCTCTCATACACAAGAGAGCCGTCCACTGAAGAACGGACGCTTTTTACAATATTTACTTTATAATGTGTTCCTCCGTTTGCTATGGTTGCGGCATAGTTTGCAAGCTGTACGGGCGTAAACAGACTGTATGACTGTCCGATTGCCGCCTGAAGCGTATCACCGCCGTACCAGTCTCTGCCCGTCACGTTTTTTATTACCGATTTTTTATATTCGGGGCTTGCCATACTGCCCTCCGATTCCTCGCCAAGCTCAATGCCCGTATACTGACCCAAGCCGAATTTTGCGGCGTATTGGTCAAGCGTTTCTATTCCCATTCGTCTGCCTATTTCATAAAAGAAATAGTTGCACGAATTTTCTATCGCACCCGAAACGTCAAGCGGACCGTGAGTCTGCGTCATATGGCTTTCCGACCATATCCAGCACGTAGGCTGATAGTCCTGATAATATCTGTAAATACCCTCGTCAACTATAATTTCATCTGCTGTCAGATTCCCCGACTGCATTGCGGCTATTGCCGCAAGCGGCTTGAACGTTGAACCGGGGCTGTACAGACCGCTTACAGCTCTGTTCCACATCGGACGAGCCTCGTTTTCAAGCAGACTTTGATAGTCCTCATTGAAACGCGACATATCATAGCTCGGATATGATGCGGCGGTAAGTGCGTCGCCTGTTTTTATGTCTATTACAACCGCCGCTCCCGCATTGCAGTCACCGCCTGATTTATCCTTGCCCGAGCCTCCCGAACGGATTGCATTTATATTTTTCCCCAGTGATTTCTCCGCAACCTCCTGCATCCGCGAATCTATCGTCAGCGTTACGCTGTTTCCGGGAACGGGAGCAATATTTCCCGTTTCGTCCGTTCCGTCATTATTGATTTTTACGGAACCCGTTGTTCCGTCCATGCCACGCAGATATTTTTCGCCCCATTTTTCAATTCCCTGTTTCCCTAATGTATCGTTCATTCCGTAGCCGTCGGCGGAAAGCTTTTCATATTCTTCGGCGCTGATTTTGCCCGTTCTGCCGAGAATATGCGTTGCAACCCCCGGCTTTGTATATTCTCTCATGTATGTGTTTGTTATGCTTACGCCTTTAAAATCCATGCTCTGTTCTTTTATTTTTGCAACCACATTAACGCTTACGTCATCGGCAAGTATAAACGGCGTAACCTGTGAAAATCCTCGTATATCCGCCTCGTATCTGATACCGACAAGCCTTCTTTTATCGTCCTCGGAAAATTCGTCGCTTACTCCGTAAAGCTCCTTATAAACGTTAAAAACCTCCCCGGCACTCATACCCTCGTTTATTTTTTTACCCAAATATTGATTTTCCGCAAACCATTTATTAAGCTCATTCTGCGTATTCCCGTCGCCGTCCTCATCGTCGAACACAAAAGTGTACGGCGCAAAGGTAATCGGCAGGGTATCGTTATAGGCGCAGTTTTCCGAATACAGTATGTCAATAAGCCTTTTTATAACGTTGTTAAGCTCCGCATTTGTCTGTCCTGCCTGCTGTACAACAACGCTGTAGCCGACCTTATTTGTAACAAGCGGCTCTCCGTATCTGTCGTATATTTCGCCTCTTGGCGCCTTTTCGGTTACGTTTGTCGTAAGCCTCTCCGTTGCCGCCTCAAGGTATTTGTCACCCTTGACAATCTGCAAGTCGAACAGTTTCCATGCTATTGCGGCAAGCATCGCCGCCATTATAATTCTGAAAATAAACAATCTTGATTTAGACATTCATTCTGCCTCCGCCTAATTTTTATATACCGTATTTTTTATAATCGGGTGAAGTACCGCCGCTGCCGCCGCACAGTATACGGCAGGCGGAACAAGATATTTTGTCAATCCACCGAGCGTTACTTCGCTGTGGAAAAACGCATATAATACAAGTTTCATAACCGCCGCTGCCGCCGCACATATAAGCGCCGCTCTGAAAGCTCCGAGCTGTTTTGTTCCGAAAAAGCGGTTTATCAAAATTCCCGAAAAAGCATAGAACATAAACATAAGCTCAAAGCTGTAGCTGTCATAAGCTCCGAGAATAATTCCGCACAAACCGCCCGTAACGGCGGCAATCACAAATTTTTCTTCCATAAGCGCAACGCAAACCGCAAAAGCATATGTAAGCATCGGCGCCGCTCCGAATATGCTTATATATTTTGATAATGAAATATCGGCTATAATAAGCACAGCCGCCCAAATAAGTAATTTTAATTTTTTCATTGAATAACTCCATTGATTACAAGAACTTCATACAGCTTGGAAAAATCCACCTTCGGCTCTACCGTTGCATAGTTCACCTTGCCCATATTGTCCGCCGAAATATCTCTTATCGTTCCCACGCTCAGACCCGGCGGATATATTCCGCTTGTGCCTGCCGTTTCAAGAATATCTCCGATAATGATGTTTGTATTGTTGTCAACAAATGTAAGCTTGCACAGCCTGTCCGCACAAAACTCGCCGTCGCCCTCAATAACGCCTATACTGCCTGTTCGGGAAACAATAATACCTGTTGCGTTTTTCGGTGCTATAATCGTGTCAACCACCGACCAGTTTACGCCTGTTTCGGAAATAATTCCGACAACGCCGTCCGTGCTTATAACGGTATTCCCCGCATTTATACCGTCCGCAGTACCTTTATTCAGTTTAAGTTTATCATACAGTCCGTTCTGCGAATATCCCGTAACCTTTGCGGCAACCGTAGAATAATCGGCAGTTGAGTTTTGAAGATTAAGCAATCCGTTAAGTCTGTCAACCTCCTCCTGATATGTTGCGGTTTCTTTGTTTTTCTTTTTCAGCTCCGCAATCTCCGCCGTAAGGCGTTCATTTTCTTCTTTGTAAGACTGTGCCTCAAACACGAAAGTTATCTGGTCTTCAAAGAAGTGCGCCACGTCCGCCGCACCGTTTATAAACGGCGCACACACGGTACGAACCGTATTTACAATCGGGTTACTGCCTGTAAAGTGCGTAATTACCGCAGACCCTGCCGCAATCGCCAAAACCGCAATGACGGCTATTCCTGTTTTTTTATTAAAAAATGACATATCAATCTCCATTCCGCCGACAGCGGCATAAATTTAACATGAAAAGAAGTGCGGGCGGACTGCAAGATGCGCCGCTTATTTCCTAAGCCCGTAACAGGAAAAAGAAGCAAGTAGATTGCAGTTTGAAAACACGATGACGTATGTTGATACTCGGGTTGCACGGGCGAGCAGCGGACTTTGTCCGCGACCAGCCTCGAGTGTTTGAAAACTGCAAGATGCGCCGCTTATTTTTCCTGTTACTGCTTTTTCGCAGTTATCATTTCACTTATATTTTCAAGTGATTTCCCCGTTCCGACCGCAACACAGTCAAGCGGATATTCCGCAACGTATGCAGGGATTTTTGTAGCCTCTATAATAAATCGGTCAATACCCTTTATAAGAGCGCCGCCGCCGGTAAGAGTAATTCCTCTCTCCATTATATCCGCCGCAAGCTCCGGCGGAGTATTTTCAAGCGTCCTTTTTACAGCGTCAAGCATTTCATTAAGATTTTCGCTCATTGCCTCACGGATTTCACTTTCTTTAATCTGTATCGTTTTGGGAAGTCCCGTTGAAACGTCACGTCCCTTTACGTCAAACATTTCTTCTTCGTTATCCTCATACGCCGACCCGATTGCCGTTTTTATATCTTCCGCCATTTTGTCGCCGATATTAATTGAATGTTCCTTTTTCAGATAATTCACGATTGCGCTGTTAAGTGCGTTTCCTGCAATTTTGATTGAGCGCGACGCAACAATTCCGCCGAGCGATATAACAGCTACTTCGGTTGTTCCGCCGCCGATGTCAACCACCATGCTCCCTGTTGCCGACTGCACGGGTAAGCCTGCGCCTATAGCCGCCGCCATAGGCTCTTCCATAAGTACAACCTCTTTTGCGCCTGCCTGCATAACCGTTTCTTCAACGGCACGGCGCTCAACCTCCGTAACTCCCGACGGTATGCACACAATAACTCTGGGCTTAAATATTCCGCCTATATTCGCCTGCTTTATAAATCTTCTTATCATTGCCTGAGTAATGTCAAAATCGGCAATTACTCCGTCTTTAAGCGGTTTTACGGCAATGATGTTTTCAGGCGTTCTGCCTATCATTTCATTTGCTTCCGTACCTACGGCAAGAACCTTGCCCTCGTACTTGTCTATAGCCACAACGGACGGTTCTCTTACAACAATTCCTCTGCCCTGAACGTAAATAAGAGTGTTTGCCGTTCCCAAATCAATTCCTACATCTTTTGAAAAAATACCCATTTATTCTACCTCATTAAAAAATTTCTATATTAAATTCTTCCTCCAGTACGTCCGACAGCGCCGAAACGCTCAGACCCACCACATTTTGATAATCTCCCTCGATTTTATCAACCAAAAGTCCGCCTATCCCCTGAATTCCATACGAACCTGCTTTATCCGCCGGCTCGCCGGTTGCGATATAGCGCCATATTTTATCTTCCGAAAGCGTTTTAAAATGCACATCGGTTTTTACCGCCCTGCATACGGTTTTACCGTCTCTTATGCGCATAACGCAAAAGCCCGAATACACCTCGTGCGCCCTGCCCGAAAGCATTGACAGCATTGAAAATGCGTCCTCCGCATCGTTTGGCTTGCCGAGAATTTTCCCGTCAGCGGAAACCACCGTATCTGCGGAAATTATGACTGCATTTTTATCTTTCATAACAAGCTTTGCCGCTGCCGCCGCTTTCAAAAGCGCCAATTCCTGAACGTAAATATTCACGGGAACGCCGTCGCTTTTCACTGATGATTCGTCGGCATCGGATACAATAACCTCAAATTTGATTCCGACGGTTTCAAGAAGTTCTTTTCTTCTCGGCGAGCCGGAAGCAAGTATTATTCGATTTTTCATATTTCCTCCGTTCTGATGTGATAGTGCGCCGCTTATTTTTCCTGTTACTCTGTCCCACGGTAAAAATGCCCCCTGGTAAATTCGTTTGTACCGAACGGATTTACAGCTTTCTTTCCGTCAAACGCATCAAGATACAACCGGCTTATACGGCAGCACTCGTCATAACCCTCAACCGTGAACATCAGCCTTGCAAAATCTATCGGCAGTCTTGTAATATCATCAAGCTTATCTGCCGTAAATATCGGCTTTGAATTTAGTATTTCGCATATACAGCCACGTCCGCACAAAATCGGAAAATCCTCATTTTTTCTGTCATGCAGTGCATATCTTCGCTTTTTATGCTGACACCGTCCTGCCGCTTTTAGCGGACAGTTTTTCATAATCATAAGCGGAAGTCTGCCGTACACGATTATTTCAGCCTTAACATTTGTGTTTTTCAGCAGTTCTCCGATTTCTTTCAGGTTTAATTCGGGCGACAGCGTTACGGACTTGAAATCCCCGTAATGCTCCGCCGATAATGAATTGAATACATTAAGACGAAAATTTCCGTATAAGCTTTTGCCGCTGTAATAATTTGCGGCGGCGTTTGATGATACAAGCACATTATCAAGCTTTATATTATCGGGGCTGAATATATCTCCGCTGTCGGCTATAATTTGTACTCCGCTTTGATTTATCCTTTCAGCAAGCTCAACCGGCGCATAAATTATCTTTATTCCCGAATCTATCGCCGCACGAGCCTGTTCTTCGGTTCTTACCGAAGCGGTACACACTGTATGTCTCGGGGTACGGCTTACCGATTTAAACTCAAATTCATTTTCTTTTCGCCGTTCGGTTTCGGTTCGGCTTTTTACAAGCTCCGTCACCGCCGTGCGCCTGACCTCGTTTATTTCCCTTATAGGAATTGTAATTCCGTCCGATACGTATATATCGGCATTGCGTACCTCAAACGGCGTACCGCCCAGCTTTGAAAGCTGTTCCTTTAATCTTTCCGAATCAATCGGACGGTTTTCGGCTTTTTCCGATACAGTTTCGCTCTGCTCCGTAATATAATGCTCACCGTCACTTAACGTAACCGTCAGCGGCTCTCCCTCCGAAAGATACGCCGATACGTCAATCGGCACTTTTCTGAAATCCGCATTTTCCGCCGTTCTTGCTTTTGCCGCCGCAGTAAAATAATTTTTCGTGTTTGACGGATTTTCACTGCTCATCATCTCAGAACCGATTTTACCCGTAAAATACCCGTCGGTAAAGCCCGAGCGTGAGAACGCCTCTTTCAGCTCTTTCATGTCCTCCGCCGATATTTCCGACGGCATATCGAGATATTTTCTGTAAATGCCCGTTACGGCGCTTACATATTCGGCACGCTTTAATCTGCCCTCGATTTTGAGCGATGTTACGCCGATTTGCTCCAGCTCCGAAAGCTCGTTTATCAGCGCCATATCCTTGGGGCTGAGCAGATACCCCGATTTTCCGTCCGAAAGCGAATATTTCAATCGGCACGGCTGAGCACAGGCTCCCCTGTTTCCGCTCCTGCCGCCGAGAATACTTGACATCAGACACTGTCCCGAATAGCACTGGCATATTGCGCCGTGAACAAATACCTCAATTTCGGCTTTTGTATTTCGGCATATATATTCAATTTCCTTTTTCGACAGCTCACGTGCAAGAACAACACGTTCAAAACCCATGTTTTCAAGATACTTAACGCCCTCCGCCGATGTCACGGTCATCTGCGTGCTTGCGTGCAGAGACATCTGCGGAACGGCTTTTTTAATCATTTCCGCCGCACCGACGTCCTGTATAATAAGTGCGTCCGCACCCATTCTGTTCAAGCTGTAGACATATTCAAGAAGCCTGTCAAGCTCCTGTTCCTTTATAAGCGTATTAACGGCAACATGAACCTTTACGCCGTAAACATGACAGTAATCTATCATTTTTTTCATTTCATCGGGCATAAAATTTTTCGCACCTCTGCGTGCGCTGAAATCACATCCGCCCATATACACTGCGTCCGCACCCGACTGAACAGCCGCTCTTAACTGCTCCGCACCGCCCGCAGGCGATAAAAGCTCCATGCTCATTTCTTTTCAATCATATCGAGCATTTCCTGCTCTCTTGCGGCAAATTCCTGTTTCATCTCTTTCTGCCTTGTTTCGGCAAGACGAATTTGTCCTTCAAGGAACTTTATTTTCAGCTCTGCGTCATTGAGCTTATCCTCCAAATCCTTCGTTTTGATTTGGTTTTCGTCCAAAGAAATCTGATTTGTTTTTTTCGATGTTTTCTGCGCATGAGACGCGTTCTTTTTCAGCTCCTCGTTTTCCTTTTCAAGCTCGTCAACCCTTGACGAATACTGACCCAGAATTTTATCTGTCTCCGCTTTATCGGCGTTTACCTTAAAATATTCGTCACAGATATTGAGCGCCGCAAGAACAACGGGTCTTTCGCCCATTATATTGCTGCCGCTGCGAAGAACGCTTGTTACCTTGTCGTTTATATGCTCGCCGAGGGATTTTATATATTCCTCGCTCTCCTCCGCAACAACGGTGTACTGTCTTGAATTTATGGTTATTGTTACCTTATTCATACGACTCCTCCATATGTATAATAATTCTATTATATTATACTCCATTTTTATGAAAAAATAAAGAGTATTTTGAAAGAAAATGAAATTTTTTTTGATTTTTTTTATATTTACGAAAAATTAATGAATTTTCTGTTGCAAATACGTCTGAAATATGTTACAATTTGAGTATATTACATATATTAAGGAGTTTTAAAATGGGACTGTTCAGCTTTAATTATTCAAAGCCCGGCCCCGGTGTTGACGTAAACGAGCCGGAGAAAAAAGGGTTTTTCAGATTTTGGGAAATTATATTCGAGAAGTTTTCAAAGCTTTTGGGGCTAAATACGCTTCACGGGCTTGTGAGCATAATTTATTTTGCACTGCTGTTTTTTATTGCGCCCGTAAACGACGACTGGCTCAAAACGCTTGTTCAGGACGTTTCGGCGGACGCTGACACACTGGCAACGGCAACTCTGACATTTTCGATTTTGCTCAGAACCATATTCTCGCTTGCGGTAATCACCTTTTGGGGCAGCGGTCCGTCATCGGCGGTTTATTCGTATGTTTCACGCTGTTTTGTAAGACGTGACCCCGTATGGATTATTTCGGACGGAAAGGATAAATTCAAGGAGAATTTCAAGCAGTCAATGATTGTCGTTATCATAGACGTTGTTGCTTTATTCCTGTCAATGAATGCAATTTCTTTCTACAGCGGAATGCTGACGAAAACGGGAAACATGTTCTTTATGCTGCTTACGTCGCTTATGATAATCGTGTTTGTGCTTTACACATGGATGCACTATTATATATACCAGATTATGATTACGTTTGAATGTACATTAAAGCAGCTTTATAAAAATGCGCTTATATTTGCGATTGCGTGTCTGCCGATGAATCTGTTTTTGACAATTCTTGCAGGCGGCGTTCTTATTTCGCTGTATTTCTTTATGAATCCGCTGTTTGCACTCATTCTTGACGTTGTCGTACTCGGAATGTTTACAAGATTCCCGATAGAGTTTTACGCTTCGAGAAAAATCAAAAAGGTTGCTATACGAGATGAAGATATGCCTCAGAAAAGCACGAAAATGGAGTATTTCCCGAACCTTGAGGAGGACGATAAATAATGCGTCTTGACGATTACGATGTCGCCGTCATAGGCGGAGGTCATGCAGGCTGTGAGGCGGCGCTTGCCGCAGCACGTCTTGGCATGAAAACAATTATATTTTCAATAAGCCTTGACGCCATAGGAAATCTTCCGTGCAATCCGAGCATAGGCGGAACGGCGAAGGGACATTTGGTATGCGAGCTTGACGCTCTGGGCGGAGAAATGGGAAAAGCGGCGGATGCGTCTTTCATTCAGTCCAAAATGCTTAACCGTGGAAAAGGACCTGCGGTTCATTCGTTAAGAGCGCAGATTGACCGTGCAAAATATCATATTGAGATGAAAAAACGGCTTGAAAATCAGCCGAATCTTACAATACGCCAATCGGAAATTACAGAAATAAAAGCGGAAAACGGCGCAGTTTCGGCGGTCGTTACATCAACGGGAACGGAGTTCGGAGCAAGAGCCGTTATAGTTGCCTCGGGAACATATCTGCGAGGAAAAATCCTTATAGGCAGTTATTCAAAAGAAAGCGGTCCCGACGGAATGTTTCCGGCAAACAGTCTTTCGCAAAGCCTAAGAGATTTGGGTATAGAATTAAGGCGCTTTAAAACGGGTACTCCGGCAAGAGTTCACGCAGATTCTCTCGATTATGATAAAATGGAGCGTGAGGACGGCGACGATGAGATAACGCCGTTTTCATTTGAAACGACAGCCCCGGGCGAAAACAAGGTGCCGTGCTATCTTGTTTACACAAACGAGGAAACACACAGAATAATAAACGATAATCTTGAAAAAAGCGCCATGTACGGCGGCTATGTCGAGGGTATAGGTCCCCGATACTGCCCGTCTATTGAGGATAAGGTCGTGCGCTTTCACGATAAGCCCCGTCATCAGATATTTATTGAGCCTATGGGGCTTGATACAAAAGAAATGTATGTTCAGGGATTTTCTACCAGTCTGCCCGAGGACGTTCAGATTGCGATGTACCGTTCTGTAAAGGGTATGGAAAATGTAGAAATAATGCGAAGTGCATACGCAATAGAATATGATTGCTGCGACCCTCAGCAGCTGTACGCAACACTTGAATTTAAAAAGCTGAGCGGTCTTTACGGAGCAGGTCAGTTTAACGGGACATCGGGATACGAGGAGGCGGCGGCACAGGGACTTGTTGCCGGAATTAACGCCGCATTGAAATTAAAGGGCGAAGAACCGCTTATTATAAGCCGTTCGGACGGATATATCGGAACGCTCATTGATGATTTGATTACAAAAGGAACGAACGAGCCGTACAGAATGATGACGTCACGTTCGGAATACCGTTTGCTTTTGCGGCAGGATAACGCCGATGAAAGACTTACGCCCATGGGCTACAGGGTCGGTCTGATAAGCGAGGAGCGCTATAAAAGATTTTTGGAAAAGCAGGAGCTTATCAAAAACGAAATCAAGCGCTTGGAACATACGGTTATACCGCCGAGAATTGCAAATCCGATACTGGAGCAATACAATTCAACGCCGATAAAAACGGGAATAAAGCTTGCGGAGCTTATAAAGCGCCCCGAACTCAATTACAAAAAAACAGCGCCTATGGATACCGAACGCCCCGGGCTGCCAAAGGCAGTTTGGGAGCAGGCGGAAATCAAGCTTAAATATGAGGGATATATAAAACGTCAGCTTGCGGAGGCGGAGCAGTTTAAAAAAGCGGAATCGAGACTTCTTCCGCAGAATTTCGATTATTCGGAGGTTTACGGACTGCGGCTTGAGGCACGTCAGAAACTGAACAAGGTTCAGCCGAAATCGCTGGGGCAGGCGTCGAGAATAAGCGGAGTATCGCCGTCAGATATATCGGTATTGATAATCTGGCTTGAAAGCAAAAAGGGAAAGGGTTTGTCCGAATGAAATTTTATGCGGTGCGAAACGGCAGACAAATAGGAATTTTTACCGATTGGAACGAGTGTAAAAGGCTTGTCACGGGCTACAAAGGAGCGGAATTTAAAAGCTTTACGAGCCGTGACGACGCCGCTGCATACATGAACGGTGCGGAGCATGACGAGTTCGAAATCGAGCAGTCGCCCGACACCGCCGCTGCATACGTTGACGGGAGCTATAACGCCAAGACAAAAATATTTGCCTGCGGTGTGGTTATTCTGCATAACGGCGAGGAAACGCAGTTTAACGAAAGCTTTGACGACCCAGAGCTTGCCGCAATGCGCAACGTTGCGGGCGAGATAAACGGCTCAATGGCGGCAATGTCATACTGCGCCGAACACGGTATAAAAAATCTCCATATTTTCTATGACTATGCAGGGATAGAGTACTGGTGTACAGGAGCATGGAAAACAAATAAAACGGGTACAATTGATTATAAGCGGTTTTATGATGAGATAAAAAACACCGTAAATATAACCTTTCACAAGGTAAAAGGGCACAGCGGAGATAAATACAACGATATGGCGGACGCTCTTGCAAAGGCGGCAGCCGGCATTGTTTGACAGCTTTTGCGGCATTATGTTAATATTATACAAATCATAACATTTTGCTTATGTAATTGTTGACTTTTTTGTTATAATATGCTATAATAGATATATAGTTATACATAAATGATATATTATAGAAAGCAAGGTTAAAGCAATGTACAGTGTAGGCGACAAGGTAGTACATCCTATGCACGGAGCAGGAATAATTCAGGAAATCCGCCGTATTGATATAGCGGGACGGACACGTGATTATTATGCCGTAAAATTTGCCGTGGGAAGCATGACCACAAACATTCCGATAGATAACAGCCAAAAGGTAGGGTTAAGAGATATTCTGAAAAAAGACGCTGCAAAAAAGGTTATGGAAACATTCGTGCGCCTTCCTATAAGTGCGGATATAAACTGGAACAAAAGACAGCGTGAAAATCTGGTAAAAATAAAATCGGGCGACATATATCAGGTACTTGAAGTCCTGAAGGATTTGATGTACCGCGATAAGGTAAAGGGACTTTCCACAAACGAGCGCAAAACGCTTAACAGCGCAAGGCAGATTGTGGTAAGCGAGCTGGTGCTGTCTGATTTTGCGTCGCAAAGCGATATAGAAAATATCATGAATGATACAATAGACGCATTAATATAAGCTTATTAAGGCTGCTGCATTGAGCGGCAGTTTTTATTATATATTAGGGAGAGTTGATATGATAACTGCGGTAATAGCGGCAGGCGGAAAAGGAACCCGTATGGGTGCAGACATAAATAAGGTTTATTTATATTTGGGCGGTATGCAGGTTATAGCCAGAACCGTTTCAGCATTTGAAAAATGTGATAATATAGACGAAATTATCGTCGTAACAGGCAAAAATGATATAGAAAACTTCAATAAAATCATTCGGGAGTATGATTTCCGAAAAGTTGCGGCGGTTGTGTGCGGCGGCGAAACACGCGTGGATTCGGTATATAACGGCTTATCACACGCAAACGGCGACATGGTTTTGATTCACGACGGCGCACGTGCGCTCATAACGGAAAAGGAAATAAACGACGTTATAGAGGACTGCAAAAAATACGGCGCGGCAGCTCTCGGTGTAAAATGCTGTGATACATTAAAATATTCCGAAAACGGATTTATAAGCGGAACGGCGAACCGTGATACCGTTTACAGAATCCAGACTCCGCAGGCATTTTATAAAAAAGATATTATGCTTGCTCACGAAACGGCGCCCGACAAAAACGTTACTGACGACTGCGCTCTTGCAGAGCAGCTTGGCATAAAAATAAAAATTACAGAAGGCAGCGGCGAAAACATAAAGCTTACATCACCGCCCGATATGATAACGGCGACAAACATTTTAAGGTGGCGGTATCGGAAGGAGAACCCGCCTAAATTGAAAATCAAGCATTTATTGGAGGATTAACATGAGAATAGGTCAGGGCTATGACGTTCACAAGCTTGTCAACGGCAGAAAATGTATTATATGCGGAGTTGATATTCCGTATGAAAAGGGACTTTTGGGACATTCGGACGCCGACGTTGCTTTGCACGCATTGTCGGACGCTCTGTTAGGTGCGGCGGCTCTCGGCGACATCGGCAGACACTTTCCCGATACCGACCCGAAATATTCGGGAGCGGACAGCCGTGCTTTACTTCGCCGCGTTGTCGGGCTCATCGCTCAAAAAGGGTACGTCACGCAAAATGCCGATATTACAATAATCGCACAGCGCCCGAAAATGCTCGGCTATATAGAGCAAATGCGCAAAAACGTCGCCGAGGATTTAGGCATTGACATTGACTGTGTGAATATTAAGGCTACCACGACCGAAAAGCTTGGCTTTGAGGGCAGAGGCGAGGGAATCTCCGCTATGGCTGTGGTGCTGATTGATAACAGGAGCTGATTTATGAATATATATGATTTTGACAAAACCATATACAGAAGTGATTCGACAAAGGATTTTTATTTTTACTGCTTAAAGCGTTACCCGAAAATACTTTTAAGCGTTCCGATGACAATATGGGCGTTTATTCTGTATTTTATCGGTATTTGGACAAAAACGCATTTTAAAGAGAAAATGTATCGGTTTTTAACATATGTCGAAAACCCCGAACGTGAGGTTGAGCGGTTCTGGGATTTGCATGAGGACAATTTAAAGGACTATTACCGTACAGCAAAGCTTGATGATGATATTGTGATTTCAGCGTCGCCCGAATTTTTATTAAAACCGATTGCAAAAAGACTGGGTTTTGGCAGACTGATTGCGTCAAGAGTTGATATTCATACGGGAAAATACACGGGTGAAAATTGCTGGGGTGAGGAAAAGGTCAGGCGCCTTTATGAAGAAGTCCCCGATGCGGAATGTAAAATCTTTTATTCCGATTCCCTTTCAGATACGCCGCTTGCGGATATTGCCGAACAGGCGTATATAGTATCGGGGGAAAAGCTTATCCCGTGGGAGGAATACAGAAACAGCAAAAAAGTAAAGCTCAAAAAAATGTTCTTTTCAAGAGAATTTATAATGTTCCTTGCCGTAGGCGGAATAAACACGCTCAACGGCGTGCTTTTTTCGATGCTTTACGGAATGATTATCCCTAACGCAAATATTGCGTTTGCCGTCGGATACGTTACGTCAACGGTGATTTCGTATCTGCTCAACAGCTTTATAACGTTCAAGGAAAGTCTGCATATAGTTAAATATATAAAATTTTTTATATCATATATTCCGAATTTCATAATTCAAAATATCGTTGTGGTTATAGTCTACAACATACTCGGAATTGATAAGCTGATTACGTACATTGCCGCCGCCGTTATAGGCGTGCCGGTAACGTTTCTGCTTATGAAAATATTTGCATTTAAAAAGAAGGGCTGATTATGAAAATACGTTTTGCAAAAGAAACCGATGCGGCGGAGCTGCTTGCGATATATGCGCCGTATGTCAAAAACACGGCAATTACATTTGAATATGATGTTCCGTCGGTTGAGGAATTTGCGCAGAGAATACGCAGTGTTTCATCACGCTATCCGTATATTGCTGCGGAACTTGACGGAGAAATTATCGGCTATGCTTACGCAAGTGCGTTCCACACCCGTGCGGCATATGACTGGTCGGTTGAAATGAGCATATATTTAAAGCAGGAAAAGCGCCGTTTCGGAATAGGCGGTAAATTATACGATATTATGGAGGCAATGCTCAGGAAACAGGGCTTTTTAAATCTGAACGCCTGCATTGCGTACTCTGATATTGAGGACGAAACACTGACAAAAGCCAGTGTGCGTTTCCACGAAAAACGGGGATTTTCAATCATAGGCAGATTCAGCAAATGCGGTTATAAATTCAATCGGTGGTATGGTATGGTATGGATGGAAAAGCATATCGGAGAGCATACGACACCGCCGCCAAACATCATCGGCATAAACGATATTTCTATGCAAAAATATATAAAAACCCTCCTCAATGAGGAGGGCTGAATACCTGCACACCGTTCTCTACCGAACCAATGCAAAATATGCGATTACAAGAATACCGAGTACGATTCTGTACCACCCGAACACCTTAAAATCATGCTTTCTTACGTAATTCACAAGGAATTTAACCGCCGCAAGCGACATAAGGTATGCGACAACCATACCGATTATCAGCAGTGCCCATTCGTTCCCCGTCATAACGTAATCATTCGTTACAATCTTTAAAAAGCTTACGCCGAACATAACGGGAATTGCAAGGAAAAACGAAAACTCCGCCGCAAGCTCCCTTGAACAGCCTATAATCATAGCGCCCAGTATCGTCGCACCCGAGCGTGACGTTCCAGGAACGATTGACAAAACCTGAAACAAGCCGATTAACAGCGCCGTTTTATACGTCATATCGTTCATGGTTTTTATTTTTGCGGTTTTATTTCCTCTTTCTATAAACAAAAACGCTATACCGTATATAATAAGCATTGCGCTTACAACAATCGGCACGGAAATTTTATCCATTGCATCATTAAACAGCAAGCCTATAACGGCGGCAGGTATGCACGCCGCTATTACCTTAAACCACATCTGCCACGTATCGTTTTTCTCCTGCTTCGTCTTTGACGGCGAAAACAGGTTCAGCTTTTTAAAATACAGCGTGGCAATCGCCAGAATTGCGCCGAGCTGTATCACGTACAAATATATCTGCGAATTGAAAAATCCGTCCCCTACATTCATCAATTCATTGACGAGTATCATATGACCCGTACTGCTTATCGGCAGCCATTCGGTTATACCCTCGACAATTCCCAAAAATATTGACTTTATTATATCTATAACCAAAGCAAATACGCCCCTTTATTTCAAATATTCAACAACCATTTTTGCGGCGTTGTCAATGCCTATTTTCTCTGTGTTTATGCACAAATCGTAATTCGACATTTTGCCCCATTCATGGCTCGTATAATAATCATAATAGGTTTTTCTCTGCTTATCGGTTTTGTGAATATAATCCTTTGCACGGTTCAGCGTCAAATTCAAATCCTCCGCCGCTCTGTCCGCTCTGAAATTATCCGAAGCGTATATAAACAGGCTTAACAGCTCTACGCCATCCGTTTCCGCAAGAACATAGTCCGCACAGCGTCCGACAATTACGCAGTCACTCTCCTGCGCAAGCTCCTTTATAACCTCCGACTGTGCAATAAAAAATTTATCGTTCATCGGCATTTCGTAAAGCAAAGGCGCATTAAGCCCTTTCATGCCGAAACTGCCCGTAACGATTGAATAAAGCAGGCTGTTTGTCGCTCTTTCGTCAATTTCCTTAACCGCCTCATAATTTATATTGCTTTTTTTCGCCGCAAGCTCCACAAGCTCTTTATCGTAAAACGGAATATTAAGCATTTCCGCTATCTTCTTTCCTACCTCTCTGCCTCCGCTGCCGAACTGACGTCCGATTGTAATTACTCTTGACATTTTCATCATTCCTTTCTTTATTTGCTAAAAATTTTCTCTGTAATGAGTCCAAGCCTCATTTACCTTTATCACATAGTTTCTCGTTTCGGGGAAGGGTATATCTTTCAATGTTTTCCCGTCATCGCTGTATCGTGAGTCGGAAAGCCATTTTGCAACATTGCCCATTCCTCCGTTATACGCCGCAAGCGCAGTATCTATATTGTCGTAATTTTGTATAAGGTGATTTAAATAATGACACCCCAGCTTTATATTTGTTTCAGGGTCCATATAATCAAAATAGGAAATTCCCATTTCGTCGGCGTTCCACTGCGCCGTTTCCTCCGTAAGCTGCATAAGCCCTCCGGCATAGCCCGAGTGCGCCTCCGGCACAAAATTACTTTCAACCTTTATAACCGCCATTACCAGATACGGGTCAAGCTTGTTTTCATCGGCATATTTATAAATATATTCGCTGTATGCAACGGGATATGTTACCTTTTCGCCTGTATGTATTCCGGTTTTCATAGCAAGCACCGCAACAAAAACCGCTATAGCAATCATGCATACTCTAAAAATTTTCAAAGACCTACAACCCTCTCCCTCAATATTTCATTATATATACTCCTTGCTTTTTCCTCAAGCTCAGCTTTTCCTTCGTTATTTTCGATTACATAGTCCGCATGAGCAATATAAAAATCCATGCTCTCCTGCGATTTCATGCGGTTTTCAGCATCCTCCGCCGAAATTCCGTCACGCTGCATTATACGCTTTTTCCGTATATCCCAATCAGCCGCAGCAACAACCATAAATTCACATATAGCTTCCATATTGCTGCCGATAAGAACAGCTCCGTCAATTGCGCAGATATTACTTGTACTTTCGCTTATCCGCTGTTCCACCGCTTTTTTTATATACTTATGGGTTATTTCCGTAAGCACATGCAATTCGTTTTCATCGGAAAATACAATTTTCCCCAGTGCACGCCTGTCAAGCTCTCCGTTTTTAAGAATTACCGAGCCTCCGAAATGCCGTTCTATTTCCGCCAGACAATCGCTGTTCGGCACCGTTACCTCACGTGAGATTTTATCTGCGTCGATTACGTCTGCACCCAAGCTGCGGAATATATCCGAAACGGTGCTTTTGCCCGTTCCTGTCGCTCCCGTTATTCCGAAAATCAGTTTACACATTTTCAATCTGCCAATCTATCTCGGTCTTGCCCATTTGCTTTAACAAACGGTTCGCCGTTTTAAAATGACCGCATCCGAAAAATCCTCTGCTTGCCGAAAGCGGGCTCGGGTGAACGGTTGTCAGTATTTTATGCTGCGGATTTGTTATCACTTTCACTTTCTCTTTTGCATTTGACCCCCAAAGCAGAAATATAACAGGGTCTTGGCGTTCGTTAAGCAGTTCGACAATTCTGTCGGTAAATATTTCCCAGCCCTTTCCCCTGTGGGAATTTGCCGCACCGTCACGAACCGTAAGCGACGAATTAAGCAATAATACGCCTTGTCTTGCCCACTTTTCCAGATAGCCGTTATTGGGAATATAACAGCCCAGCTCTTGGTTAAGCTCCTTATACATATTCAAAAGCGACGGAGGTATTTTTACGCCCTTTTGAACGGAAAACGCCAGCCCGTGCGCCTGACCCTCCTCATGGTATGGGTCCTGACCGAGAATTACCACCTTTGTATCACTGTATGACGTCCACTTCAAAGCGTTGAAAATATCATACATATCGGGGTGTATTCTGTGAGTTGAATATTCGCTTTTCAAAAACGCACGAAGCTGAATATAATAATCCTTTTTAAATTCGTCTTTAAGAATATTGTCCCAGTCGTTGCCTATATTAACCATACATATTTCCTTTCTTTGATTGTTATTTATATTATAACAAACTTTTTATTAAAAAGCAACTATATTTTTGTGAACAAATAATCATTCTGACATAATGCCTATTACATTTTTATTTTCTTCGTATATTTTGTCTGTCTGCAATTCGTCAACAGGGTTTTCACCCGTCCCGACCTCAATCGTAACGCTCGGTATTGACAGCTTGGAAACCGCCCAATCCTTATACCCGGCAGGGTCGAGAGCCTCATAATTTGCGTCGGTCATATATCCCGTTTCGGCGCTTATTTTATCGGCAAATGCTTTTGTCTGCGTAAGCAGTCCGCCCTCCTGTGCAAAGTACCAGTAAATCACCTGACCCATTGTGTGATAACTTATTGTTTTTTTGATAGGATTGTTTTTTGTCAGCTCAATCAAAGCCGCCGATTCGCTTTCACACCCGACCGCCGAGCCTTTATATCTGTCACTTGACGGGTGAGGCGTTCCCTCATAGCTTTCCCACATAGCGTCAAAATTGCGGTTTAAATCCACGCCGTTTGCGTTTGCCTTCCATTGGCGCAGGTAATTAAAATCGTCCGTTGATTTTCCGTCGGACACGGCAATTGAATTTATATTGGTGCGCACCGCCTCGGTACGTATTCCGTCCATGCCGAATTGACTTATCGAAACACCGTCGGGGTTTACCATAGGCACAAAATGAATTAACTCATCTTTGCCGTCATATTTTGAAATATAATCATTAAGCAAAAGCATGACAAGCTTTGACGTGATATATTCTCTCGCATGAATACTGCCCGTTACTATATACTGATTTTGAGAGCCTTGTTTTCCGACCTCCAAATCATACACCGTTCTGCCGTCGGCGGTTTGAGCAAGCGGCGTCAGCCTTGCTTTATCGGCAAAATTCCGTGACATGAGCCGCAAATCACTTTCCATGTCCTCGTATGTATATGTAGCGTGCCGTTTTTCGTCAAATGCAAACTGTTCTGCCGTATACTCTTCCATATCCTCGTATGTAGCGAACTGTTCTGCGGGAGGTTCTGCCGTACACTCCGTTTCGGCAGCGGTTACAGGCTCGTTTTTCGGCATTTTTATCATAACCGCCGCAAATAAAATAATCATAAAAACCGCAGCGCCGACCGTAACTGCCGCCGCTGCTTTCAATAAATTCCTGTTCATCAATTCAAATACTGCGACAATGCGTAGCCCTCCGCTCCGTTGTATCTTACCCTATAAAAGCCGTTGCCTGCCGTGCCGAGATATTCGACCGCCGCACCGAGCGGAATCTGCATGATTTCACCCGAATCGACGTTATCGGACGGACGCAGTGTAATTGATTCCTTGCAGTTTACGACCGTCATTTTCGGCGTAGACGGCGCTGTGTTTTTTGATTTGCTTAAATACTGTGACAGCGCATAGCCCGTTTTGCCGTTATATCTTACCTTATAAAAGCCGCTGCCCGCAGTGCCGAGATATTCGACCGCCGCACCGAGCGGAATCTGCATGATTTCACCCGAATTGACATTATCGGACGGACGCAGTGTAATTGATTCCTTGCAGTTTGCCACATACAGAATTTCAGATGACGGAGCTTGAACAATGTTCGGTTTTTCCGTACTCAGATATTTGTCAAGTGCATAGCCCGTAATTCCGTTATACGACACCTTTGAAAATCCGTTTGAGGATTCTTCGATAAAACTGCACGAATTGCCGAGAGGTATTTTCGCCAGTCTGTCCGCCGATGTACTCGGCTGAGAACGCAGTGAAATCCATTCTTCGCAGTTTACAACGTAAACCGTATATTTTGCCGTTTCGTCAGCACCGCCGTCATCGGTTTTATCCGAACGGTTCTGACTTGCGGGCGTAAGCGGAACAGGCGTTGCCGTTGCCTCGGCAGACGCAGACGGTGCCGATACAGCTTCTTTGCTGTCATCGTTGCCGCTGTGCACAAGCATATAGATTAAAACACCGCCCAAAGATAAAATAATTATCGTTGCCGCTATGATTATTGCTATCAGTGTGCTGTCCTTTAAATTTTTCATATTAATCCTCCCTCAATGAGCTTATATACGCCTCAATACAATGTTCAAAGCGTATTCCATTGCCATCATCGTCACCCGTTATGCTTATTCCGTATTTTTTCAAAGCCTCACCACCGCTGTGCATAACGAAAAACGACGTAAGGTTTCCGTATGTGGAATCAAACATCATTTTCAGCCCCGAATATGATGTTCCCGTCAGCATGGGAACAATACAGTTCTGAAAATATTCGTACATTGTTAAATTATTATATTTTTTATCATAATACTCATTCGGATTTGCGGTAAGCGTTTCAAAATACTTTATAACATCATCGGAACTGCTCAAACTTTTATATTCTGTTCCCGTCAGCTCTTCAAATTTTTTATTATCTATTGCGTTTAGCTGTATATCCTTTCCGCAGTGCCTGTAATCCCAGCACGGAATATGTGCAATAACGTCATTTTCTCTGCAATAGTTGTATATCGGCAGGGACGCATCGGGATTGACCGTTGTATTCGGTGCGGCAAAAGTGTATGCCGCAAATTTTATTTTGTCTGCCGCAAGCATTCTTCCCAGCTCGCCCGCAACAGCTCCCCCTCGGCTGTGCCCGCTTATCCATACAAAGCTTTCATTATTCGCATAATCCTTCAGCTTATTATATATTTCTTCCGCCGCCGTACGAAATCCGTAATGGCTCTCCGACGGTTTATCGGTTGATTCATAGATGTCAAAATTGCTGTACCACTCGTTGCCTGCCGTACCTCTTATCACGACGGATATTACATTTGTTCCGTTTATGTCTTTTTTTGCAAGCGTAAAATCGGATTTATGCGAATAGCCCGATTTGTCATTTGAATCCTTATCGTAATTATATGACTGAATATCGGTAAATCCGTTATTTTCCTCGAATTTTTTTATATTCTGCTCATCATTTGCCGCAAGCGCCGCAACTGCCGACAAAACTGCGGTTTTATTGTTTTCTTCCGCATTCGGCAAGGAATCGTCGTAATAATATGACAGGCTGTCGCTTTTAAATGCACCTTTATAATTAATCAGCTTATTACATTCGGGGGCTTTTATCGAAACGAGCTTTTCCTCTCCGTTCCAGCCAACCTCCGCTCCGAACGCCTCTGCAACGGCTCTTACGGGCAGACACGTTCTGTCATTTATAATCATAGGCGCAGTATCAAGCTGCTGCGATACTTCACCTTTAATCATTGTGTCGCTGCCCTCTGTAAGAAAAACGCTTAATTCACTGCTCTGAATACGGGCGGTTTTTGTTTCTCCGTCCCACGATACCTTTAAACCCATCGCCTCGGCAACCGCACGAATGGGAATCATTGTTCTGTCATTTACGATAACGGGCGGCGTATCAAATCCGACCTCGTTTCCGTTGACTTCAATTTTTATCGGCGTTTGTGCCGATACGGATATACCTGCCGCCGCTATCAGTGCCGCAGTAACTGCAATTAATTTCAATTTCATAATAACCTCCGATAATATGCGCCGCTTACCCCTTGTTTAGACAGGAAAAAGAAGCAAGCAGGTCGCCTTCTTGAGGGGCGACGGCGTATATGTATACTCCAAGTCCCGAAAGGAGGCGAGATGCGCCGCTTATTTTTCCTGTCTACCTTGAATCTTTTGATACGTTCCTTAATAACACCACACACAGAACAAAGCATACAACAACAAACCCTGCCAATACACTCCATGAGGTGAATATATTTGAAACGGTGTATTCATAAATATCCTCAGCCTCGTGCGGCATTCCTTTAATTGCCATTTCGAGCGAGTTCAGGTCACTCATGGTTCCCAGTGAGGCAACCGACCATCGGCTCACTGTTATGTACGATATTTTTTCAGTCATATCTTTAAGCTTAAATAATATTCCCGAAAACAGAAGCTGAATAATCAACAGGAACGGTGCTGTTGTCATTGCCTTGTCGCTGTTTTTTGACACCGACGAAACGACCAGACCAATAGATGCAGACGAGAATATGGTAAGAGTCATGGTTATAAGCATTTCCAAAAATGCCCCGCCGTCCGTTACGCCTTTTTCGGGACTGCCTATTACGGCGGTGAAAAATCCCGTCATAATCAGCGCCTGAACAACACTCATAATAAACTGCACGACAAATTTTGACAGCATATATGCGCCAAGTCTCAGATTTGCCATGTATTCGCGCTTTAAAATATTTCTTTCCTTACATATTTCCTGTATCGAATTGAACAAGCCTACCCAAATTCCCGCACATGATGCGGCAAACATAATGGACTGCGTTGAATTATATATTTCAAACACATCATCTGCCGCAACAAGAGCAAGCAGAACGGCAATTATAATAGGCTGTGCAAAAATCATAAGCAGTCTTTGCAGGTCGTTTTTTATAAGCGTCATATAGCGTGCAGAAAGTATTCCGAACTGACGGAAAAACGACGCTTTTTTCTGCCTTTGAATACGGCTTGCACCGCCGTTTTGCTGTCCTCCGCCGCTGTACTGACGCTTGAATTTCTGCGACCAGTATTCAACCGCCTGCGGTGTAAGCAGTTTATTGTAAATTTCCGTAAGGTTTTCAACCTCAAAGAAATCCATACACTCGCTCGGCGAGCCGTAAAAACACACAACTCCGCCTGCGCCCATAAACAGTATCTTATCGCAAAGATGCAGATTCTGTGTTGTATGCGTTACCATGACGATTGTTTTTCCCTTTTGCTTGGAAAGCCTGTTAAGCGTTTTCATAAGGCTTTCTTCCGTACCGGGGTCAAGTCCCGATGTCGGCTCGTCAAGGAAAAACAGACCGGGGTCGGCAAGCAGCTCAACAGCTATGCTTGCACGCTTTTTTTGTCCTCCGCTGAGTGAACGTATGTATTTATCCTTATGCTCCGTAAGCTCGACCATGCTGAGAACCTCGGCTATACGCCTGCTGCGCTCCGCAGAGCTTACGTCCTCGGGCATTCGCATTTTCGCCGAAAATTCAAGCATTTTCTGCAAGGTCATGTTTTCATATATTATGTCCTGCTGCGGAACATAGCCTATCATGTTTTTCAATATTTGATAGTTTTGGTACAAATCCGTATTGTTTACATAAACGCTCCCTTCGGTCGCCTGCTCAAATCCGCTCATTGCGTTCATTACCGTTGATTTTCCCGCACCCGAACCGCCTATTACGGCGATAAACTCGTTCGGCTCAACCGTCAGATTTACATTTTTCAGTATATACCTTTTTTGCCCCTTTACCGTTACGGTTCTCGATATATTGCGCATTACTACCCTTGTACCGTCCGTATTCGACTTATACATCAAAATACCGTTTATGAAAAACAATGTAGTATTTGCTATACCGATAATATCCTTTTCGCGAATCGGCGCTCTGCCGTTTACACGGGTTCCGTTTACAAATACGCCGTTTGAGCTGTTTAAATCCTCAATTATATATCCGCCGTTTATGTATCTTATTATTGCGTGCCGTCTTGAAACGTTTATACTGTCAAGCCGCAGATTGCATTGACTGCTTCTTCCTATAAGCACGCTCCCCTGCTGTGAAACGTTTGTTTTCTGCCATACTCCGGGCGTTTTTCTTGTCCTGTAAAGCATCATTACGCCCGATGAATTATTCAAGCCGTCAATTCTGATAATATCGCCGTCATGAAGTCTGTGAACATCTGCGTTGCCGTTGCTGTCGGTTTTATATACACGGTTGTTTATTACTATCCCGTTTGCGCTTCCTCTGTCGTAAATATATAAATTACCGTCCGAAAATTCAAATGCGCCATGCTCGGGCGCTGCCGCTTCGGAGGCAAATACAATCTGATTTGACGCACTGTGACCGAATTTAATCTGTGTTTTTCTGAATGAATTTAAGTCATACTCATTTATTTCCATATTGCTGTCAACAACAATTATAAGGTTTTCTTTTTTCATCGGCAAGGTAGTTTCCCCCTAATTAAAATTGTATTTCGTATTCTTCTGTACCAAATGTTAAAACATCGCCTCTGTTGAGAGGTTCAGTCTGAGATATAAGTCTGCCGTTAAGCAATGTTCCGTTCTTTGACGACAAATCCTCAATACAGAGCATTTCTCCGTTTTTTATTATTTTTGCGTGTATTCCCGACACAGTCGGCTCGGATATGACAATTCTGTTGCTTTGGTTTCTGCCGACCGTTATAAAGTCCGTAATGTCCGTTTTTACGGAACTGCCTGTTGTAAGAGCCGTGAGCGTAACCGTCATTGTTTCAATGTCTATTGTTCCGTTTTTTACGGGAAATGCCATACCGGCGGTTTTCTGCTCCGTTAAGGGATTTCGGAACGGACGTTCAAATCTGTTTACAACCGGCATATCCTCCTTTGTAAGTATGACAAGAGCCGTAACTCCGATTGCCGCTGCAAAAATGATACACACAACGCATATTATTATAATTAAAGCGCTCATATTTCACGCTCCCCGTGCTCTACCACGAAAAATCCGCACCGCAGAACGGTACAAATTTAAGCTTTGTTGCGCCAATCTCAATTATATCCCCCGCATTCAGCAAGGCAGGTTCAAGCAGTTCTTCATCATTAAGGTATACCAAGCCCCTGCTTTCACCGCACAAAAGCCTGAATGTACCCGTTCTTGGGTTAAAGCTTATAATTGCATGGTTCTTTCTTGAAATTCCGCTGTCCTCCGTAACGGCAATATCCATATCGGAATCTCTGCCTATAAAATTACGTTCCGCTCTTATACGGTAATCACGGCCTTTTGACGGGCCTTCAACGCACACAACCCAGCCCACAACAGGGTCAATATGCTTTGTATGCTGATATATTCCCACCGTTTTTTCACTGTCCGTCTGTTTTACCTCATTATGTATCTCTTGTTTGCGTTTCTGCTCATCTTCATCTCTATCACGCACTATCGGCATTGTTTTTGAAGCGTCGCTGTTTGATATTCCGCAGTACGGACACTGCTGATAGCGTTCACTGTCATAAAAATGTCCGTTGCCGCACCTTTTCATATTCATAAAAAATCTCCATTCCGCCGCCATGCGCCGGCATAAATTATAAATGAATTTTCTCTTATCCGCACGGAAAGAAGTGATAAGAGGTTTTTATATATTCACAGCTATTGCGCTGTAATTATCCGAATTTTCGGGCGCATTGCGTTTCAGCTCCGCTGTCATTTCGGTCAGCCATTCACGTGCGCCGGACGTTCTTTTTCTGCTTTTTTCAATAAAATCCTCAGTTACATATTCCCAAAAACCGTCCGTACAAAGCAGAAACGACGATTTTTTAGGCAGCTTTACCACGTCCGACACCGCCGCCTTAAAGCTTTTTCCGTCGCCCAAAGAATGAATCAGTCTGTTTTGGTCGGGGCTGTACCGAATATCCGAGTATTTTATCTCCCCTGCCGCAAAAGACGCAAAGGCAACCGAATGGTCATCGGTTACCTCCTGTATAAGACTTCCTTTAAGACGATATATACGGCTGTCGCCGCAGTGCGCCCATACAGCGTCAACCCCGTCCGTTACCAAAACGGCGGCGGTTGTTCCCATATTGTTTTTTTGAATGGCTCTTTGCTCCGAAATTACATTCTGAGCAGCCTCAAGATACGCAAAAACAACGTCCTTTGAAATTTCGGGCTGTGCCTTGAAACATTCTATAATTGTATTGACAGCAAGCTCGGAGGCGGTTTCTCCGTTTTCATGACCGCCCATACCGTCAGCTAAAGCAAAGCATTGAACCGAACCGATACGGCATTTACCGATTGCGTCCTCGTTGCTTTCTCTGCCTCCCCTGTTGCTTATCATTACACCGTACATAAAGAATCCTCCGTTTCATGGTTTGGTTGAATTTTCGGCTGCATTAATCTATATCAATGAGTGCGACCGTTATATTATCCTGGTTTATATCCCCTTTATCAAGCGCCGCACCAACAAGGTCATCACATACCGAATCGCCCGAATTTGCGATAATATCCGCAATTTCATTATCGGAAAGTTCCCTGTACAGTCCGTCGGAGCAGAGCAGAACCGAATCGCCCTCAAGCAATGCAAATCCGCCGCCGCTGTCGACCTCCCTAAGCTCCTCAATACCCAGATAACTCGTAAGCATAGCGGCTCTTGGGTCTGTATCAGCCTCGTTCTTTGTGATTATACCGCTTTTAACCATTTTATCAAGCGCCGCACCGAAATTATGCTCCTTGTTCAGCTGCCGTACGGTGCGGTTTCTGTAAAGGTAAATTCTGCTGTCGCCGACCGATACCCAGTACAAACAGCAGTCCTTTATCACAGCGGCGCAAAGCGTACTGCCTGCGCCGTCAATCATGCCGACGGCTTTATTTGCATTCTGCACTGCGGCGTATAATCTGCCGCATATGTCGGGTATGCTGCAGGCTTCGTTTCTGTACGCCTCCATAAAGGCTTCAACTGCCGCACGGCTTGCGGCGCTCCCGTTTGCCATTCCGCCCATACCGTCCGCAAGAACCGCCGCCGCTCCTATCAGTGCATATTCACTTTCGTTAAACATATCGGAAAACGAAAAGTAGTCCTGCTGTTCATTACGCCTGCCTATGCTCTGCGCATTGTACGGGTGCAGGCTGACAGGCTTTTTGCCTTTTGTAACGGTTGTTATTCTGTCCATGTTATTCCCCTTAATACAAGCCTATATATGTTATAGCCGTATCGTTCCAGCGCGAGCCGTAATATACGCTCCCTATCGTAATGCGTACGGAGGAGGTCGCTACGGTTTCGCCGAAATCAAGATTTATTAACTCCATTGTATCGTTTAAAACGAAATCTTTTGTATTGCCGTTGCTGAATGTAACCATACAGCGCTGTACACGGTTATTCTTGAACCATGTAGATTCGTTTTTGTGATAGCCGTTAAGAATTTTCAGTCCCTTTACATACTGCATCGAATCCGAAGATAACTGTATCCATTCCCCGACTCCGTCGCCCGAGCTTTTTGCCGGAACCCATTTTGTATAAATATCCTCGGACAGCACCGCCTCCTTTGAATACTGACCGCCCTCGGAATCCGTTCCTCTCGTGCTTGATGCGGTAACGTTTGTCATCACGGGAGCGGGAACTGCGGTCGGTGCGGCGGTCGCTTTCGGAGCTTCTGTTGTTTTGGGAGCTTCCGTTGCCTGCGGCTCGCTTTCACCGCCTCCTACAAAAACAGCGCCGATTATGCCTATTGCCACAGCCAAAATCACCGCACACACAGTAATCAGAACAATTACAAGCGTTTTTGAATTTGAATTGGGATTAGGCGGCGGAACAGGATTCGGCATCGGATTCGCTCCTCTGTAAAACGCATCAAACAATACGTTCATATCCTGTATTCTCTGCTGTCTGTTTACCGCCAGCCCCTGCATCAGCGCCTGTTCCTGCGCAGGATTAATCATGACCCCCATATATGACGGCGGAGCAAGCGTATCATTGCTCAGGCGTTCAAGCGATTCAATCGGCGTAACGCCCGTTATTGCACGGTATATCGTCGCACACAGGGCATATACGTCCGTCCACGGGCCCTGCTCGCCGTGCGTTCTGTACTGCTCCTCAGGCGCATACCCCGGCTTTAGCTGAATTGACAGACTTTTCTGACCCGCCGCATTAATATCTCTCGCCGCTCCGAAATCAAGCAGCTTGACCTCGTTGTTTTTCGTAATCATAATATTGTCGGGACTTATATCCCTGTGTATTATACCCTGACGGTGTATCTGCGAAAGAGATTCTATAAGCGGTCTTATCATATTGAATATAAGCTCCGGCTGAGCTTTTCCGCCCATTTTGTTCAGGTACTCTTTTAGTGTTTCGCCCTCAACAAACTCCATGGCAATATACGCCGTTCCGTTTTCAAGAAAGAAATCCTTTACCGAAACGATACCGGGCATATTATCAAATTTCGCCAGCGCCTTTGCTTCCTTTATGAATTTTTCCTTGCCCGCCTCATACGCCTCACGCTCAGAGCCGGAAAATACCGTTATGGTATCTGTATTTGACACATCTCTTGAAACAAAACCGCTCGGGAAATATTCCTTTATTGCTATTTTTAAGTCAAGGTTAATATCATAGCCTACATATGTAATGCCGAAACCGCCCTCGCCCAGAGCCTTGCCGAGGATATATTTCCCCGCAAGAATTGTTCCGGGTTTTAAATGATGCGCAGGCGGTTCGTAAGATTTATTATTAAATCCGCAGTGCTGACAAAAATCACCGTCGCCTTTTTTCTCCATGCACGCAAAGCACAGCTCGTTCAAATCTACCACTTTATACCATCCTTTCGGTTTTTAATTATAGTACGGGTCTCTTGTATAGTCCGATATAAGATACCCATCGGGATACCTTTTTATTTCATATACCCAATGGTCTGTCGTTGATTTTCTCTCCCCGTTTTCCGTCACGGTCATATTTTCCGTAACCCACAGATAATATTTATTCCCCGTATATCTGCAATCAAGGACTTCAACATCGCAGTATTCCTCATAAAGCGACGGGTGCTTTGCCTTATAGCTCGTCTGCTGCTCATATGCCGTAGAGCCTGTTTCCAGATACGCCAATGCCGAATAATCGCTGTTATTGATATAATTCAGGCAAAGTCTGCTGTAATCCTTAATAAAATTACCCAAAGCAATAAACATTTCATCGTCTGCCTGCACAGAATTGTAAACATCACTTATGCGCTTGTATGTATAATTGGGATTATACAGCGATGTGCGCTTCACGGGCGCTGCGGTCGGAGTATACTGCGTCGGCGCCGCAGTCTGCACAGGCTCGGCAGTTACCTCGCTTTTTGCCGCTGCCGTCCGTTCGGGCTTTGCCGTTGCCGTTTCCCCCTCCTGCGATGAACTGATTCCGATTGCAATAAGCACACCGAGCATACCGACAACAATAACCGTACATACAATTATAACCGCCGCCATTGCCGTACGGTTCTTTTTCGGCGTTACGGACACCGTATTAGCTCCGCCGTACAGTGCATTATACAAATCCGTCATATTCTGTATTCTTTGTTCCTTGTGAACAGCCAGTCCCCTCATCAGAATACTTTCCCGAAACTCATCAATCGCCGCTCCCGTCTGCGATGGCGGAACAAGAGAATCTTCACATACGCGTTCAAGCGATTCAATCGGCGTAACACCTGTTATTGCACGGTATATTGTTGCACACAGGGCATATACGTCCGTCCACGGGCCCTGCTCGCCGTGTGTTCTGTACTGCTCCTCAGGCGCATACCCCGGCTTTAGCTGAATTGACAGACTTTTCTGACCGCCCGTATTAAAATCTCTTGCCGCTCCGAAATCAAGCAGCTTGACTTCGTTATTTTTCGTAATCATAATATTGTCGGGGCTTATATCTCTGTGTATTATGCCTTGGCTGTGTATTCTTCCCAATGAAGCTATAAGAGGTCTGAGCATATTAAATATACGGTTCGGCTCTGCCTTGCCGCCGTTTTTGTTCAGATACTCTTTGAGCGTTTCGCCCTCAACAAATTCCATGGCAATATATGCCGTTCCGTTTTCAAGAAAGAAATCCTTTACCGAAACGATACCCGGCATATTGTCAAACCTTGCCATGGCACGCGCCTCGTTTATGAATTTCTCTTTTCCTTCCCCAAACATATTCTGTTCCGAGCCCGAAAATACCGTTACCGTATCGGTATTTGACACATCTCTTGTTACAAATCCGCTCGGAAAATATTCTTTTACCGCAACTTTGAGCTGTAAATTTACGTCATAGCCCACATATGTAATGCCGAAACCGCCCTCGCCCAGAGCCTTGCCGAGGATATATTTCCCCGCAAGAATTGTTCCCGGTTTTAAATGATGCGGAGGCGATGTATATTCGTCATTATTAAAGCCACAGTGCTGACAAAACCTGCCGCCGCCCCGTGCGCTCATACATGAAAAGCACAAATCTTCAATATTTACCATTGCAATCCTTCTTTATATATTATTACTTATATTAAATTATACCAAAAATTACAAAATTCGTCAATATTTCCGCCGAATTTTTTTCAAAAAGATTCCATAAAAAAAACGGCGGCTCAATTGAACCGTCATTTTTGTCCGAGACCGTTTCGGTCTCATATATTGCTTACAGCAAGTCCTCCCACCCCGTAATATAATGGTCGGCACACTGTTTAAGCACGTCCGTATCGGCTTCGTTTGAGAAGTCGTGTATTGCGCAGGTCATAAATCCGCCTTTTTTTGCGCTCCTTATTCCGGGTACAATATCCTCGTAAACGGTACAGTCCTTCGGTTCAGCGCCGAGCTTCCGTGCCGCAAGAAGATATACGTCGGGAAAATCCTTTCCCCTCGATACCTCCGATACAAATGCGTATTCGTCTATAAATTCCGTTATTCCAAGACGCTTGAATGCGCCCTCGCAAAGCTCCTTATAGCTTGAGGTCGCCACGGCAATTTTTACTCCGTTATCTTTGAGCTTTTTCAGATATTCCTTTGCGCCCGATTTAAGCGGCACAGTCGTCAGATACGCTTTTGCAACAGTTGTTTTCACTTCGTTTATAGCGTCCTCCGCCGTCATATTCAATCCGTACTCTTTTATTATCATCGGAACGGAACGCTCCAAAGCCATTTCTCTGAGCTCGTTTGCCTTTTCATCACTCAATGTAATCTTATATTTCTCAAAAAAGATACGGCAGGCATAGTCCCATACTCCCATGGAATCAAGCAGTGTACCGTCAACATCAAAAATTGCGCCCTTCATAACATCACCTCATTTTATTATACATCAAATTGAGAAATTTTTCAAGTGTATTTTTGATTTTTTAACAAATTCCTCCCAAAACCTAAAAAAGTATTGAAAAAAATCAAAAAATGTGTTATTATAAAATGTAAGACTAAAAATTTATAATGAGGTGAAAATATGCCGTATAAAATTATAACAAAGAAGGTTCTTAATCCGCAGATATTTTTAATGGAGGTTCATGCGCCTTTGATTGCAAAAAAGGCTGAACCGGGTCAGTTCATTATTTTGAGAATTGACGAGTTCGGAGAAAGAGTTCCGTTTACCATAGCCGACTTTGACCGTGACAAGGGAACGGTTACAATAATTGTTCAGATTGTCGGAAAAACCACACGTGATTTGGCTGAAGTTCCCGAGGGCGCAGAGCTTCTCGATTTTGCGGGGCCTCTGGGAATGCCCACTCCGCTTGAGGGCATAAAAAAAGCTGCCGTTATCGGCGGCGGACTGGGTACGGCGATAGCGTATCCGCAGGCGAAAAAGCTGCACGGAATGGGCGCTGACGTTACCGTTATTACGGGTTTCCGCGATAAAGACCTTATAATTCTTGAGGACGAGCTGAAAAAATGCTCGGATAAGCTCATAGTAACCACCGACGACGGCTCAAACGGCTTGCAGGGTTTTGTTACCGACAGATTAAAGGAGCTTTTGGACGCAGGTGAAAAATTCGATGAGGTTATCGCAATCGGTCCGCTTGTTATGATGAGAGCAGTATGCAATGTAACAAAGGAATACGGAATCAAGACAACGGTTTCAATGAATCCCGTTATGATAGACGGTACGGGAATGTGCGGCGGCTGCCGTGTTATTGTCGGCGGCGAAACAAAATTTGCGTGCGTTGACGGTCCCGACTTTGACGGTCATCAGATTGACTGGGACAGCGCCATGAAACGTTCAAGAATGTTTAAGGAATACGAACAGAAGTCATGCGAGGACGGTCACTGCCGAATCGGCAGAACGAACAAAGCCTGAAAGGAGAATGAAAAATGCCTAATATGAGATTAGATAAAAATCCTATGCCCGAGCAATGTCCCAATGTCAGAAACAAAAATTTTCTGGAGGTAACGCTCGGCTATACGGAGGAAACAGCTATAGACGAGGCAAAAAGATGCTTAAACTGCAAGCATAAGCCATGTATGCAGGGATGTCCCGTATCGGTTAAAATCCCCGAATTTATTGCGCTTGTCGCACTGGGCGACTTTGAGGGCGCATATCAGAAAATAAAGGAAACAAACGCACTTCCCGCCGTATGCGGCAGAGTATGTCCGCAGGAAAAGCAGTGCGAATCAAAGTGTGTAAGAGGTATTAAAGGCGAAAGCGTCGGAATAGGACGTCTTGAACGTTTTGTTGCCGACTATCATATGAAAAACATCGAGGAGCAGATAGAAAAGCCGAAAACGAACGGTAAGAGAGTTGCCGTTGTAGGCTCGGGTCCGTCGGGGCTGACCGCCGCAGGAGATTTGGCAAAGAAAGGCTATGAAGTTACAATTTACGAAGCCTTCCATACCGCAGGCGGCGTTTTGATGTACGGTATTCCCGAGT